>JANOIR010000609.1:0-6405 GCA_031407765.1 Vicinamibacteraceae bacterium | reverse complement strand
CCGACGTGGGGGTAGGTCGGCGAGGTCAGCACCCACAGCCGTCCGCGCGTGTCGAAGGTCATCGCCAGCGGGTTGGCCAGCTCAGGGAAGTCTTTTTCCGAGGCGAACAGCCCGACGTCGTAGCCGGCCGCCGGCTTCAGCCGCGAGCGCGCGACGACCGGATCCTGCGACGCCAGATCGAGGTCGCCCCCCTGGTTCGGCTCCTTGCGCGGGGCCTGGGCGGAGACGGTGTTCGTGATCAGGCCGGACAGTGCGCCTGAACCTGCGCCCGACACGATGCCGATCATCGCCAGCGCCAGGAGTCCACGGGCTCCTAGCACGGCGCGCGCCGCGGGCCGCCTCATCGCGAGCCTCCCGCGACGGCGCGCGCCCGGCGCCAGATCCCCTTGTCCGCCTCCCCGAGCCGCTCGTCCAGCCGCTTCATCTCGCCGGGGAAGTTCACCGACCCGAACGGGTTCACGCGCCGGCCGACGACGTACTCGGCATTGAGCGGCCGGAACCGGTAGAACCACAGCTGGTTCTTGGCGCGGATCTGTTCACGCAGTTCCTCGAAGGCCTTGACCGCCGTCGCCGAGGTATCGGACGGGGCCGGCTCGAGGCCGAGCGCCGTCATCAGGAGACCGGCGAAGACCCGGTCGCCAGTCTCGTTGAGATGGATGCCGTTGATCGTCAGCGGCTGGGGGGCGACGGCCATCGCCGCCCGCATCGGCGTGAACACGTCGACGAAGGGGACGTCGAGACGCGCCGCCAGCGCCCGCATCGCCTCGGTGTAGCGGGCCAGGTCCCGGTTGCGCGCCTCGGCGTCGACGTGGACGAGGCGCGCCAGCTTTTCGTGCGCGATCGGCGATACCAGCACCAGGCGCGGCGCTTCTCGGCCGTTGTAGCGCGCCGCGCGCTGCTGCGTCACCCAGGCGTCGAGGTCGCGCTCGAACGTGGCGAGGCCGGCCTCGCCGGCGAACGATTCGTTCATGCCGAAGAAGGCCAGGATCACGTCGGCCTTCTGCGCCGTGAGGTGCGTCGCCGCATCGCCGAAGTTGAGCGGCCGTGGCTGCAGGGATGGCGTATCGCCGCTCCACCCCAGATTGCGCATGGTCAGCTCGAAGGTGGGGAAGCGCGCCAGCAGCGACGCCTCGAAGTGATTGAACAGTAGTTGCCGTTCGGCCAGCGTGTTGCCGATGAGCACGACCCGATCGTGCGGCTGCAAGGTGAGCCGCGGTTGCGCCGCGCTGCGGCCCGCCACGATCAGCAGGGCTGCGGCCGCAAGCGGCAGGGCTCGCAAGCAAGTGAGATTGCGCATGGGGCAAGCGGACTGTAGTCCGCATTCGACGCGACGCGCAACCGTCGGCAAGCCCCGCGGAGCGACGGCTGCAGGGCCGCCCGAGCTCGGGCCCTGACAAGTCGCAGCCGCCATGGCTGAGTGCCGCCCGTCGAGGACACTCTGTGGGCTCGACGGGCGTGGAATCAAGCGTTTGCCTGGGTTTTGCGCCAACGCGTCGCAGTGTCGACGTGGCACCGATGTTGATGCCTCCTCCCAGCGGGAACGCCTAGGAGGCACACATGCAGAACCTACTCTCGACAGCACGCACTCGGATTTCGGCGGTCGCCTTGCTCGGCGTCGGCGCGCTCGCCGCCACGGGCTGCAACTCGGGCACGCCAGTCGGCGCCGCCCCCTCGACGGCAATCGCCGTCGCCGCACCGGGTGCGACGCCCGTCGCCGTCAACTGCGGGCCCGGCCAGCAGGCGCTGATTCGTCCGAGCCTGCTCGCGGGCCAGGCCATCTCGCAGGTCGACTGCGTGCCGATCTCGGGCGTGCCGACGGCCGCCGCGGTCGGCTACGCGGGCGCCGCTGGCGTCCCGCTCGCCGCGGCCTACTACGATGCCCCGCGCATGGTCGAAGCGCCCGTCGTCTATCGCCCGGCGGCGCGCGCGGTGCGTTATCAGAGCGCACCCGCAGCGCGGGTCGTCCGTCGCACGAGCGGGCGCAGCTGGCAGAAGAGCGCGGTCATCATCGGCTCGTCGGCCGGCGTCGGCGCCGGTGTCGGCGCCGCGGTCAAGGGCAAGAAGGGCGCGCTGATCGGCGCCGCGATCGGCGGCGGCGCTGCGACCATCTGGGATCAGGCGACGCGGCGTTGACGCCGCGGTTCATCCTGGCCCGGCAGTCCGCGGTCAAGGGCCGCGACTCTTCACCGCGGGCTGTCAGGGCACGATGATGGGCCGGACATCGTCGTGCAGCTGTTCGAGCTGGGCCGGCCCCTCGCCCTTAGGCAGCGTCCGGAAGTACTCGACGAGCGGGCGGTCGTCGGTGAGCAGCGGCCCGGGGCCGACGAACGCCCGCAGCGTCGCGGGTCCGGCGCTGTACCAACCCGCCAAGGCGTCGAAGCTGGTGAGATCGACCGTCGCGAGGGCTTCACGCGTCGCTGGATCGGCGAGCTGTCGCTCGAACGCCGCCCGCGAGATCGTCAGCGGCGCCACCGTGCCGACGAGCAACGTGCCGTCGACCCAGGCCGTCGTCTCGGGGAAGACATCGAGGAACGTCCGCGCGATCAGCTTGTAGGCGCTGTCTTCGCGCCTGCCGATCCACTGCAGCAGCAGGCCACCGGGACGGAGGCGATCGCGGGCGCGCTGGAAGTACTCGCGCGAGTAGAGGCCGCCGGCGCCGGCGTGGGTCGGCTGGATGATGTCCGCGGTGATCACGTCGAAGCGCTCGTCCGTCGTCAGCAGGAAGCTGCGCGCGTCGTCCACCTGCAGCACGGTGCCGGGCTGGCTCAGCACGTCGTAGCTGATGTGCGCGAATAGCGGCGCCGCCAGCCGGACGCCGTCGCTCAGCTCTACGATGTGCAGTGCCGGCCGCCCGTGCCGTCCGACCGCTCCCGGAGTGGCGCCGCCGCCCAGTCCGATGACGAGCGCCCGCTTCGGATCCGGATGCAGTGCCATGGCGAGGTGGCCGATGGTGCGGTGGACTTTGACCATCTCGGGCGCGTCGCTGGCCTGGTGCAAGCCGTCGATGAAGAGGATCCGCCGGCCCCGCGGGCCCACGTGGACCATCACCGTCGCCTGGACGCCGTCGTGCCGCCAGGAGGCCTTTTCCCAGGCGCGGTGCCGGTGCGCGAAGGCGACGTTCAGCGGATCCGGTGCGGCGACCACGATCGCGGTGAGGGCGGCGAACACAGGCAGATCGCGCGCGATCCGGAGGCGGCCGGTGGAGAGCTGCACCAGCACGGCTGCGGCTGCGAAGACAGCGCCGACCACGATGATCGACGCCCGGACGCCGAGCTGCGGCAGCAGCAGGAAGCCGCCGAGCAACGAACCGGCGACGGCTCCGGCCACGTTGGCGGCGTAGAGCCGGCCGATCCGGCGCGCCACCTCCCCAGCCGTTCCGCCGGCTCCGGCACTGATTTGCAGCGCCAGGGGGAAGCTCGCGCCCATGCACAGCGTCGCCGGCAGCATCGCCAGCGCGCCGAACGGCCCTGCGTCGGTACCGGCCCGGCCGAGCCGTGTCGCCCAGGCGAGGAGCAGCAGTGATCCGATCGCGGCCGCAGCGGTTGCGTAGTTGAGGCCGGCGAGCCACGCGGCCCAGTCTCGCGGCCGGCGCAGCAGCCGGGACGCGGTGACGCTGCCCAGGGCGATGCCGCTCAGCACCACGGCGAGCATTGAGGTGAAGGCGTAGGTCGTCGCCGCCATTTGCTGTACGAGGGCACGGAACCAGAGCACCTCGAGCGCCATCGTGGCGGCGCCGCTCGCCGCCACGACCGTGGCGAGGACGCCCGGCGACATCCGGGGCCCGATCCCGCCAGGTGCGCCCAGGTTCGCGGCGCCCTCCGCCGCGGCGGCGATCCCGCCGGTGTCGGTGGCATCGCCCCCGGTGCGCGACAGGCGAATGGCGATGAGCCCGACCGCCATGCTGATGGTCGCGGCGATGCACAGGGTGGCGTCGGAGCCGAGCGCGCCGACGCCGTAGAATCCCGTCGCGATCGTGCCGAGCACGCCGCCAGCCGTGTTGATGCCGTAGGCCAGGCTCAGGCGTTCGCCGAACGACGCGCGCACCGTCGATGACGCGCCGACGAGCGGCATCGTCAACCCCATCAGCGACGTCGGCACGAGGAGCAGTGCGAAGGCCACGCCGAAGCGTCCCGCGACCAGCGCCGGCCCCGACGATCCGAGCGCCTCGTGCAGCGCCGCGTCGATCGGCGCCGCGCGATCGAATACCAGCCCGACACCGAGCGCACTCACGCCGATGAGGATCTCGGCCCCGCCGAAGGCGAGAAGGGGCCGCCGCACGCGCGCCAGCACGCGCCCCGCCGCGGCGCTGCCTAGGGCCAGGCCGGCCATGAACGCGGCGAGGACAGTGGCCGCGGCGTAGACCGTCACGCCGAGAATCAGGGAGAGTTCCCGCAGCCAGAGGACCTGGTAGGCCAGCCCGCTCGCGCCCGAGGCGAGCATCAGCAGGAGGAGCGCCGCGAGGCGCGTGCGGGAAGCGTGGCCGGTCACGGAGCGGCCATTCTAGCGCCAAGCTCGGCCGTGTGTCCCCGAATTGCTACACCCCTCGACGCCGCCGCCGATGGCGAGCGACTTGCTGAACATCCCCTCCGTCCGCACCTGGTGTGGCCGGCCCGGCCCTACGTGTCTACATCGTGTCCATCTTTTGGACACGCGGCGGACCGTTCGCGCCAGCCCAGCGGGCAGGAGGTGCTCGTGGACCGCCTCGATCTGCAGGAGAGCATGGACGACGACACTGCACCGCCGACGGCCCCCGTCGTCCTGCTCGGGGCCTCGTATCTCGCGTCGTGGCAACTGCCGGAGGTGGCCGGTCATCCGGTCGTCAACCGGGGCGTTCCAGGCAACCAGACCCACGAGTACCTGGAGCGGTTCGAGCGCGACGTGGCCGCGCTGCGGCCGTGCGCGGTCGTCATCTGGGGCATCGACAACGACGTCATCCGCGCGCCCCACGGCCGAGCGGCCGAGGCCTGCTGGTGTGTCGAGCGCAACCTCGAGTCGCTCGTCCGCCTGGCTCGCGCCCACCGCATCGAGCCGATTCTCGTGACCGATCTGACCTTGCGGCCGCCGGCGCGCTGGTACGAATGGCTGGCGGCGCTGGCCGGCCGGGTCCGCGGCAAGGAAGGCTACCAGCAGCGGATCAACGGCCACGTGCTGCGGCTGAACGCGTTCATCCGGGATCTCGCGGCCCGCACCGACACGCCGCTGCTCGACCTGCACCCGCTGGTGTCGGCGCGCAACGGCATGCGGAAGCGCCGTTATGCCCGCCCGGACGGCAGCCACCTGACCGAGGTCGGCTACCGTGTCATCGACGCCTACGTGATTCCGCGCCTCGAGGCCTGGCTCACGGCGTCCGATCCCGTCGTGGCTCCGGTCGCCCGCGTTGCCGGCGGCTGACGCCGGTCGTCGCGCGCGGCCCTCTTAGCAAAAAAGGCCGGTGCCCCTTGCGGAGCACCGGCCAGTGGAACTGCGAACGACGGCCCCGAAGGGCCGTCGTCGGCACGCGTCAGAACGTCACGCGGGTGACGACCTGGAGTGTGCGCGGGTTCGCCACGCCGCTGACCGCCCCGAACCCGCCGAAGTTCGGCGCTCCGGTGGTGGGGTTGATGGCGGGGTTGGTGATCGTCGGGTTCGTCAGGTTGGCGAAGTTCGCCGTCCCGTTGAAGCCCGTGAACTGCGTGTGGTTCAGGGCGTTGAACGCGTCGATGCGGACCTCGAACTTCAGGCTGCTCGGACCGGCGAAGATCTTCGACAGCGAGAGGTCGACGTTGTTGATCGGTGAGCGGCGCACGAACAAGCGCGCCGATTCGGCCCCGTCGCTGCCCGGCTGCGGCTGCGAGAAGCACGCGGTGTTGAACTGCGCGTACGGATCGCCGCTGTAGCCGACGCCCGGGTCGCAGTTCAGCACGATGCGCGCGCCGGGGTTGCCGTCGGCGCTGCCCGTCAGGTGCGAGTTGTTGATGCCCGAGATGTTGAACCCGACGCCCTGCGGGTTGCCGCTCGTGAAGCGATAGATGCCCGACACCTGCCAGTCGCCCGCGATCTTGCCGAGCACACTCTCGCTGTTCTTCAGGAACGGGAGCTGGTAGATGAAGTTGGCGACGAAGTTGTGCGGCCGATCCGTGTCCACCAACCCGTAGTCGAGGCGACGGACCTCCGCGTCGGTCGCGTTCGGCAGACCGGCCGCGCCGTCATTGTTGTTGATGCCCAGCGACTTGCTCCACACATAGAAGGCCGAGAACATGAGCCCGTCGTCGAAGCGCCGGTTGATGCCCGTCTGCATCGCGTGGTAGTTCGAGTAGCCGCTGTAGTCCCACATGCGGATACCGCCGTAGCCCGGGAACGGCCGGAGCAGGTCGGTGGGCAACGCGCTGCCGCCGAGCTGCGCCGCCGGCGCGCGCGTGGGATCCT
>JANOIR010000556.1:0-11818 GCA_031407765.1 Vicinamibacteraceae bacterium | reverse complement strand
AGAGGTTCATTTCTGAGGCTGCTGGCCCGGTGGTCGTCGTGCGCGCTGGTCGTGCTCGGCCTGGCCGTCGTGAGCGGGGCGTCCCTGGCGGCGCAGCCCGCGACGGCTTCGGCGTCGGTCGACACAGGTCTGGCCGCGCTCTACGCGCGGCTCGAGCAGGCGCTCGTCTCCGGCGAACCCTCGCAGATCCTCGCCCTGACGTCGCCCGTCGCCACCAACGGCGATCGGCTCTCGGCGTTCGCCCAGACGCAGGCGTACGGCCGCGGCGTACGCGCCGTCGTCCGCGAACGCGATCGCGCGCCGCTCGAGGACGCTCCCGCCGGGACCGGCTTCCGCATGCTGCTCGAGGTCTTCGTCGAGTACGAGGGCGGCAAGGCTGCAGCCCGCACCTGGTCGCTCGACGCGACCCGGACGGCGTCCGACGGCGCCTGGCGTCTCGCCGACGCCGAAGCGCTGAGCTCGGCGGACGGTCTGTATCGCCTCGCGCTCGATCCGGCGAAGCAGTTCCGCGTCCGCGATCTCACCGTACGCGCCGAGGATCTCCTGATCACCTTCCCGAGCGGCGTCGCCTATGCCGCGACCGTGGCCGAAGGCGAGACCGTGCTGGTCGTGCTCGGCGACGGCAGCATGCAGTTCACGCCGAAGCAGACGATGGAGCAGGGCCAGCTCCGCATCTTCTCCGGCGAGAGCGAGCTGCGCGCGCCGATCGGCGGCGCCTTCCTGCGCTATCACCCGATGGACCGCAGCGACCGCGTCAGCGGCACGCTGGTCGAAGAGCCCGTCTCGGCCTCGAGCTTCCGCCGCGCGCAGGCGATCTTCGAGGAAGAGATCGCCAAGTCGTTCGGCATCGAGCTGGGCGACCTGAGCCGCGAGCGCTGGTCGCTGGTGCCGCCGATCGGCGACTTCCTCGCCGAGATCCGCACCAAGGGCCGCTTCGGCACGCTCACCTACGTTCGTTCCGGCACCGAGGCCGAGGACATCTCGCTCTTCCAGCGGGCGCGGCGGCGCAACATCGCGATCTACGCGTCGACCCATCGCCTGAAGATGCGCGGCTCGCGCTCGTTCAGCGAAGACGACGAGGCCGACTACGACGTCGACCACTACGCCATCGCCACCACCATCGATCCCGACCGCCAGCTGATCGAAGGCCGCACCGAGATGCGGCTCACGATCCGCGCCCCCGCGGTCGGCACGCTCACCTTCAAGCTGGCCGAGTCGCTCAACGTCGACAGCGTCGTCGGCGAGGGCCTCGGCCGCCTGCTCGCGCTGCGCGTGCGCGGCCAGAACAGCGTGCTCGTCAACCTGCCGCGGACGCTGGTGCGCGGCACCACGATCACGCTCACCGTCAACTACGGCGGCCGCCTGTCGAGCGCGACGCCGGATCGCGAGGCGATCGCGGTTGGGCAGGACCAAAGCGCCATCCGCGAGGAGTTCGCGCTCACCGCCGAGCCGCGGTTGGTCTACAGCAACCGCAGCTACTGGTATCCGCAGGCGCCGGTGACCGACTACGCGACCGGCGTGCTGCAGATCACGATCCCCGACAAGCGCGCCTGCGTGGCCTCGGGCATGCCGGCGAGCGGCAATCCGGTGCGGGTCACGACGCCGCGCGGCGCCAGCCTGCGCTACGTGTTCGTCATCAACCAGCCGGCGCGTTACTTCTCCACCGTGGTCTCGCGCCTCACCCTGGTCAGCGAAGGTGAGGTCTCACAGCCGTCCACGGTCAAGGTCGCCGTGCACGCCAATCCTCGCCAGGTCGGCCGCGGCCGCGCGCTGTCGTCGCAGGCGGCGGAGATCCTCCGCGTCTACGGCGACGTGCTCGGCGAGTATCCCTATCGGAGTCTCGCCCTGGCCATCGTCGACGATCCGTTGCCCGGCGGGCACAGCCCGGCCTACTTCGCGCTCGTCAACCAGCCGCTGCCGGCGACCAAGTTCACCTGGGCCAACGATCCGGTGGCCTTCGATGGCTATCCCCAGTTCTTTCTCGCGCACGAGATCGCGCACCAGTTCTGGGGCGGCGCGGTCGGCTGGGAGAGCTATCACGAGCAGTGGATCAGCGAGGGCTTCGCGCAGTACTTCGCGCTGCTCTATGCCGAGCGGACGCTCGACGCCGATCGCGTCGAGGACATCCGGCGCAAGCTGCGCACCACCGCGACGGCGTTCAGCGACCAGGGGCCGATCTGGCTGGGCTATCGGCTGGGCCACCTGCAGGACGACGGGCGCGTCTTCCGCGCCGTGGTCTACAACAAGAGCGCGCTGGTCCTGCACATGCTGCGGCGGTGGGTGGGCGACGAGGCGTTCTTCCGCGGGCTGCGCCGGCTCTACGCCGAATCGCGCTACACCAAGGTCGGCACGCGACACGTGCAGCGCGCCTTCGAGACGGAGTCGAAGCGCGACCTGAACCGCTTCTTCGAGGGCTGGATCCGCTCCACCGACACGCCGCGTCTGCGCGCGACGTTCGAGCCGGCCGGCCGATCCGTGTCGGTGCGGATCGATCAGCTCGGGCCGACGATGGACGTGCCGGTCACCGTCTCGATCGTCTACGCCTCCGGCGCGACGGACGATCACCTGGTCAAACTGTCGGACGGCTCGACTTTCCTGCAGCTGCCAATATCGGCCCAGGTGCGCAGCGTCGAGCTCAACCGCGACGAGCAGGCGCTCGTGGTCATCGAGCGCAGCCCGCCGCCACGTACCCGCGGCGGCGACCCGGTCAGCAACAACCAGACGCTCCAGCAGGTCAAGCCGTCCCGCGACTAGTCAAGTGCCGCGTGACGAATGGCGAGGACGGAGTCCGGAGCCATCGTCCGGCCGACGCGCGAAGGCGCGTCGGCAAATAGCAGCCGAACGCGCCAAAGGGCAGCCCGCGGCGGGCCCTGAGGGCGCCCGCCGCCAGCGATCAATGAATGTAGATCGCGGTCACGCGCGACTGGCCGTGGACGGGCTCGAAGACCAGCGCGAAGCGGGTGCCGCCGTAGTCGTAGAAGCGGGTGACGCGCTCGCCGAGCGGGCCGATGTCCGCGCGCTCTTCACCGGTTTCGGCAGCCCGGCCCAACAACGTCACGACGTCCGTGAGCGTGGTGCCGACCCGCACTTCCTTGCCGGCCGACAGGAGCAGATTCTGGACCGAGACCGCGCGATCGGTGAGACCGGCCGGCGCCCCGGCCGTGAACGCCGGGAGCGGCGCGCTGACCGACGCCGTTGCCCGCAGCTCGCGCAAGGCGAGCGAGGCAACGCCGACAGAGGCGAGGAGGAACAGGGCGGCGACCGCCCACTCGACCAGGGACCCTAACCTGACCCGAACGGCTTCCATGGCGCCTCCTGGGAACGGAGGGTGGCTCGGACGAGACTCTACGGGGGATCACCACTTTACGGACCTCCCCAAGAGGTGTCAAGGCCAGCCCGCCGGCCGGTATATGATCCGGTGGGTTTTTGTGCGTCGGCACGCACCCCGCCAGACACTTATGGACACAGTCACGCTCACGATCGACGGCCGGCAGGTGACGGTCGCCAAGGGCCGTTCGGTCCTCGAGGCCGCCATCGAGGCGGGGACCAAGGTCCCCTACTACTGCTACCACCCGGCGCTGGGCGTGGACGGCTCCTGCCGCGTCTGCTTGGTGAAGATCGAGAAGATGCCCAAGCTCCAGGTGTCGTGCTCGGTCATCGCCACGGACGGGATGGTGGTACAGACCGCGACCCAGGAGGTCGAGGACGCACGCGCCGGGGTGTTCGAGTTCCTGCTGCTGAACCATCCGCTCGACTGCCCGGTCTGCGACAAGGGCGGCGAGTGTCCGCTCCAGGACTTCTCCTACGCCTTCGGCCGCGACGACAGCCGGATGGAATTTCCACGGCGGACGTTCGACGGCGACGGCGTCAAGGCCGACGTCGACTTCGGGCCGACGCTGATGCTCAACCGCAACCGCTGCATCCTGTGCACGCGGTGCGTCCGCTTCATGGCCGAGATCGACGGCGATGCCCAGATCGGCATCATGAACCGCGGCAACGGCAGCGAGATCGCCACCTTCGAGGAGCACGGCGTCCACTCGCTGCTGTCGGGCAACCTGATGGACGTCTGCCCGGTCGGCGCGATCACGACGCGCGACTACCGCTTCAAGTCGCGGCCGTGGGACAACCCGAGCGCGATCGACACCATCTGCACGCTGTGCGAGAAGGGCTGCAGCACCACGATGTGGCTCCGCGCCAAGCCCGAATGGGCGCAGGGCGCGCAGTTGGTGCGCGTCACGCCGCGCCTCAATGAGGCGGTCAACGGCTACTGGATGTGCGACATCGGCCGCTTCGACTATCACTGGATCGAATCGGAGGCGCGGCTGACGCAGCCGATGGTGCGCGGCGCCAGCGGCCTCGCCCCGACCCCGTGGGACACCGCCGTCGCCGCCGCCGCCGCGGCGCTCAAGGCCGGCGCCGCGAACGCGCCGGGTCCGCGCTTCCTGCTCTCCGCGCACGCCTCGCACGAGGAGCTCTACGTGGCCGCGCGCATCGCGCAGCACGTCCTCGGCGACGCCGCGCCGCAGGCGGTCGACGTCACCTGGACGACCAGCGTCAAGCCGCAGCCGGCGGGCGTCAAGTTCACCGTGCCGTCGGTCGACGCGCCCAACGTCGGCGGCGCCCGCCTGCTCGGCCTGACCAGCGTCGGCCCCGGCGAGGCCGCACCGTCGCTGGACGCCCTGCGCGGCGATGTCGAGGCCGGCAAGGTGTCAGCGCTGTTCGTGCTCGAGCCCGGCCCGGCCGGGTCGCTCGGCGACGTCGCGTGGATCGTCGCCGCGCGCAGCAAGGGCACGCTCAAGAAGCTGATCGTCCAGAGCGTCGTCGGCTCGGCGCTGACCGAGGCCGCCGACGTCGTCCTCTCGGGCGCGTGCTGGGTCGAGAAGGAGGCCTGCTACACCAATGGCCAGGGCATCCTCCAGACCACGGCCAAGGTGATTCCGCCCCCGGGCTACGCGCTCGAGGACACCGTGGTCCTGCTCAAGCTCGCCGCCGCCCTCGGCGCCGGCCTGACGATGAAGACGACAGCCGACGTCCGCACCGATCTGGCAACGATGGTCGCGCAGGTCCCCGGCCTCGCCGGCATCGACGCCGTCACCTTCGCCGGTCCCAAGACCGCCGCCCACTGGCTGCAGTCCTCGAATCCGATGGAGCGCGGCAAGTGGGACGTCTTGTTCAACGACCTGCCGCCTGTGAAGTTCGCCGACACCCTGCAGCGCCGGCCGGCCGGCAAGGTGATCCCGCTCGTTGAAACGAAGTAGCCCGATGTTGAAACGAAATCGCGCGAGAAGGCGCTAAGACTTCGTGGACGACGTCTCCTACCTCGCTGCCCTGGTGGCCGGCATCCTGTCGTTCGTGTCGCCGTGCGTGCTGCCGCTCGTACCGGGCTACCTGTCCTTCATCTCGGGCGTCTCGCTCGAGAGTGCCCATACCGGCGGCGCGTTGCCCGAGGGCACCACGCGGCGGGTCTTCCTGGCCTCGATGGCCTTCGTCCTCGGCTTCTCCTGCGTGTTCGTCGCCCTCGGCGCCTCGGCCAGCAGCATCGGCGCGCTGATCAACGACAAGCTGTGGATTCTCACCAAGATCGCCGGCGTCGCCGTGATCCTCTTCGGCCTGCACACGATGGGGTTGCTGAAGATCAACGCGCTCTATCGCCAGGCGCAGATCGACGTGAAGCGCAAGCCGGCCGGGCCGCTGGGGGCGTTCGTCGTCGGCCTGGCCTTCGCGTTCGGCTGGACACCGTGCATCGGGCCGATCCTGGGCTCGATCCTCGCCCTCGCCGCCCGTGAGGGCACGGTGACGCACGGCGCGACACTGCTGGCCGTCTACTCGTTCGGCTTGGGCGTGCCGTTCCTCGCCACGTCGCTGGCGGTCAACCGCTTCTTCGCCGCCTTCAAGCGGGTGCGGAAGTACTACCGCGTGATCGAGATCGTCGCCGGGCTGCTGATGGTCGCGATCGGCGTGCTCCTCGTCACGGACCGCTTCTCGGTCCTCGCGCGGGCGCTGCAGAAGTACCTCCCCACCTTCTGATGCGCGTCGCCCCGCAGGCCCTTCGGCCCGTTCCACTGTTTCTGTATCTGGCGCTCGCGGCTGTGCTGGCGCCGGCCGCGGCGACCCCCTCGGCGGCGCAGGACTCCACCCCGCCGCCGGCCAGCGTCGGGCGCGTGACGATCTCCGGGTTCATTCAGGCCGACGCGGTCTTCGCTCCGAGCAGCCGTCCCACCAACGACGGCCCGGGCAACGACGAGGGCGAAGCCCCAGACAGCTTTTCAATTCCCCGCGCGCGCGTCGCCCTGTCGGGGGGGATCACGTCGAAGGTGTCCTGGAACCTGCAGGGCGACTTCGCCAACCTGACCAACGACGGCCGGGTGCTGCGCGACGCCTACCTGCAGTTCACGGCGAACCCGCAGTTCGCGGTCCGCTTCGGCCAGATGGTGGTGCCGTTCAGCCTGGAGCGCCTCACCACCTACACCAAGCTGGAGCTGATCGATCGCTCGGTCATCGGCGCCTCGATGGTGCCGTCGCGCGACATCGGGCTGATGTTCTTCAACATCAAGCCGTGGCGTGGCTGGATCACATATGGCGCGGCGATCATCAACGGCACCGGGCAGAACCGCGCCGACGATAACAACGCCAAGGATGTGGTCGGCCGAATCGCGGCGAAGGTGCCACACGTCGAGCACCTGACCGTGGGCGTCAACGCTCAGAGTGGCGAGCAGGCGCAGGGACGTCGGCACCGCCTCGGCGTCGACCTCAACTATGAGGCCACGCAGTATCGGATCGCGGTCGAGCGCGTGTCACAGCGACGCGACTACGCCACCACGATCGACACCGCGGGCTTCACGGTCATTGGCGCCTACAAGCACCCGGCGCGGCACCTGACGCCACACTACGCCGGCTACGAGCTGGCGGCGCGCTACGTCGACGTCGAGGACGATGCCGTGGCGCTCCAGTCACACCAGGTCCAGGCCGGCGGCACCTACTTCGTCACCCCGACGCTGCGCTTCCAGAGCAACGTGGTGCTGCCGATCGGCGACGACCAGCCGCGCCACACCCTCCGCTGGTGGTCCCGCCTCCAGTTCAATTTCTGATCGCTCCCGGACCGTCTCCGGGACACGCTCCCGGACACGCTCCCGGAGAGGACGCCATTTCCTTGACGATCGCGGTGCTATAGTACCGGGCGTCGACATCTGCGGATGGCTTTACGCATCGTCCGGCCGACTCTCATACTCGTCCTCGGTCTGACCCTCGCCGCCGCCGCGTGGCAGATCGTCAGGCTGGACCGCGATCTCGACGTCCGATCCACTGCCGACGCCGCCATCGCCTCCACGCTCGCGGGGTGCCGGACGGCGATGCTCGATCTGCGCGCCGTCGAGCGCGCCTACACCGCGCCCGGCCAGGACATCCGCTTCTGGCGTGGCCGGGCCGCCACCGATCTCGAGGCGCTGGTCGCCTGCGTCGGCGCCCTCGAGACCGCAGCGACGGTGGCGGCAGCGGCCCCGGCGACCCAGGTCGCGGTCGCCAGGCTGCGCGCCGCCGTCACGGCGACGCGACGCCTGGACGGCCGAATGTCCGATCTCGCCGGCACTGGCCTCAACGATCACGCGCAGGACCTGCTCTACGGCGACGCGATCAACACCAGCGTCGCGCTCGAGCGTGAGCTCGGCGCCGTGGAGACGGCGCTCGCCGACGTGGATCCCGGATCCGCCGCCGAGATCCGCCGCCGACAGGTGACGACGGCGCTCTCCGCCTGCGGCGTCGCGCTGCTCGTGGCGCTGCTGCTCGCGCGCGTCCCGCGTGCGGCCGCCGACGCCGAGGCGCTGCCAGCCGCCAGCATCGCGCCGGCCCGCGACGTCGCCATCGAGGCCGAGGATCCGCCGCGCTTCGGCGAACGGGCCGCCTCCCCCGCCGCCCTGCAGGCCGCGGCCGACGTCTGCGGCGCCCTGGCGCGCGTGAACCAGCCGCTCGAGCTCGCTGGCCTGGTCGAGCGGATGCACGGCGTGCTCGACTCCCGCGGCACGATCGTCTGGATCTACGACGAGGCCAACGACGCGCTCCGGCCAGGCCTCTCGGCCGGCTACACGTCGACGGCGCTGGGACGAATGGGCACGATCCCGCTCTCGAGCGACACGCCTGTAGCCACCGCGTTCACTCGCGGCGAGGCACGCTCGGTCCGTGGGACCGCGGAGGCTCCAGGCGCGCTGGTCGTCCCGATCGTCACGGCCGGCGGGGTCGCTGGCGTCGTCACCATCGAGCTGCCGCCGGGCAACGATCGGCAGCCGGCGACGCTGGCGCTGACGCGCATCTTCGCGGCGCAACTGGCCGGCCTGCTCGCGGTCAACCCACGCCCGGCCGATGTCGACGGGCCGGAGATCGTGATGGGGGCCACGGCCCGCGCCGCGGCCGCCGGCGTGGACGTGCGCGATCGCCCTGCCGGCCGGTTTTCAGAGCTGACCTGACCCACGCGCGTCGAATCGCCGCGACGGCGCAGCCGCTCCAGAAAGGTCTGCTCGTTCAGCCAGGCTCGCATGCCCGGCCCCCATCCGCCCAGCCGGCCGTCGAGCGACGCGGCCGTCCAGAGCCGGCTCTCGGCCGGCATCCCCTGCAGCTCGTCGACCAGCGCCTGCTTGCGGGCGATACGCTCCCGCGCGGTCGCCAGCCAGGTCAGGGGGAAGCCGTCGATCGCCTGCGGTGTCCGCGCCACGATGGCGCCGGCCTGCCGGTTGAACGGCAGGCAGTCGGCCGTCTGCGTGCGCAACTCGGCCTCCGCCGAGGTCAGCAGCCGGACGACCTCGTCCGGGTCGCCCTGCATGGCCAGCACGCACGCGGCGTGGCGTTGCTGCGCCGGCACGCCGGACAGCCGCGCGCGCACCTGCGCCAGCTCCTCCCGGCGCAGCGGGATGCGCCCGAGCAGCGGCGCGAACGCGTCGTCAGCCCCGTCGAGCCGGGGGATCAGATCGCGAACGACCTCACGCTCCGCGATGGCGCGCCAGTGATCGACGGCAGCGCGGCGCACTTCGATGCTGTTGCCGTCGATCAAGGCGCGCGGCAGCGGCTCGGCATCGCCGCGCTCGACGAGCGCGTCGATCAGCGTCTCGCGAAGAGCGTCGTCGCGCGCCCCGGCCTGCAGCGCGCGGAGTCCCTGGAGCGCGCCGGTCACCTCTGGCAGCACCAGCAGCAGACGGCGCAGCGGCATGTCGTCCTGCAGCCCGGTGCCCCCGATGTCGGTGACGCGCTGGACGTCGCGGCCGGACGTCAGCGTCGCGTCGAAGGCGTGGCTCGAGGGGTTCCACACGACGTCGAACCGGGCCCCGGCGCAGAACTGCGCCAGCGCCGCCATGGTGGCGAGCCGGGTGGCGGCGTCGCCGGACGCCAACCCGCCCCGCAACGCCCCTGAGCAGGCGCCCCGCCCCAGCGCGAGGAGCGTGGCAGTCAAGGTCCCGCGGCGCCACTCACCGAGATCCGGCTCGCCCAGTGCGGCGTCGATCGCGGCGGCGAGCTGGACCTCGTCCCCGCGATAGCGGGCGAGGATCACCACGGGACGGACGCCGTCGAACAGCGAACGACGCACGCCGTCCATCAACATGGCCACGGCGGGCCGGCAGCCCGATCGCAGCGCCGCCTCGACGATGTCGGCGTTGGTGGGGCTGCTGCCGGTCGATCGGAAGGCGCGGCCCAGAAGGGCCAGGTGCGCCGTCGTGCACGGGGGGCGCAGCTCACGCAGGGCGCGCGGCAATGCCGCCTCGAACCAGTCCGGGCGCATCGACTCGACACTCGCGAGCGCACGTGTGGGATCGAGCCGGAAGAGCGCCCGCGCCCCGACCTCGCGCAGCTCGACGCGCTGACTCGCCAGGAGCGGAGGGAAACGGTCGGTGTCGCCCGGACCCGCGACCTCGCCGAGCACGAGCCAGGCCAGCAGGCGCTGTTCGTTGGTCGTGTCGGGTGCCTCGAAGAGGCGCAGCGCCGCTGCACGGGCACCGGCCGGATCGCCCATCCCGTACCGCTCCATCGCGACGACGGCGGGCTTGGTGATGGCGCGGAGCGCAGCCGCGGTGTCGCCGCCGGGCCCAACCGCCACGACGACGCGCGTGGGCTCCGTTGATGGTGGCAGGAGCAGCCCCTCGGGCTGCTGGTGCAGCGACAGCAGCCGCCGCGGCAACCCGGGCAGCGTGAACGAGGGCACCCCGCTGTAGACGACCAGCGTGCCGCGCTCCTGGCGGACGAACCGGCTGGTCAGCTGCACCCCGTAGGCGATCACGATCGCCGCGGCGACGACTGCCGCACCCGCCACCAGCGGGCGCGTCCGCCGGCGGCGGCGTACCGTGACGCTGACCGGAACGGAGGGCGAATCGGAGCGTGGAGGAGGCACGGCGGCCGGCTCTAGTGAACGATACCAGAAGCGCCGGCCGTCGAGAGGAATCCGCGGCCGCGCGTGTGAGCGCGGCCGCCAACCTATAGCGAACGGCGCATCTTGCGTTCGACCGCGCGGTCGCGCGCGGTGACTTCGACCTTCACCGTCAGGGCCTTTTTGTCGCGCGTCACCGCGAGATCGGCCGTCTTGCCGTCATCGACCTTGGCCACTTCGCGGCGCAGCTCGCCCGGATCGGTGATGGCCTGGCCGTTGACGGCGGTAATCACGTCGCCAGCCTTCACGCCAGCCTTGGCCGCCGGGGCATCGGCTTCGACACCCGCGACGAGAACACCCGACTTCACGCCGAAGTAGCTGGCCAGCTCTTCCGACAGGTCCTGGACACGGACGCCCAGGCGGCCGCGGCCTGCCGCCATGAACGGCTCGCCGTCGAAGTCGAAGCGACCGGCCGGCATCTCGAACTTGAACGGCATCCCCTGCGGCCCCTCGAACTCCGGTCCAGGCCTGGGCGCGCGCTTCTGCCAGCCGAACACGTCACCGCCGCCTTCGCCCGGCATGCCCGGCATGCCCGGCATCACCTGGGTGAGCTTCGGCACTTCAGGGGTGACGTCCAGGGTGACCGGAGCGCCGGCGCGGTGCAGCGCGACCTTGACTGTGCGGCCAGCCGGGGTTTCCTCGACCAGGCGTTCGAGCTGCCGGGCGCTCCGGACGCGCTCGCCGTCGAACGCCGTCACCACGTCGCCGGTCTTGATCCCGGCCTTCTGGGCGGCGCTTTCCTTGGCCACCTCGGTCACGATCGCCCCGGCCGTCCCGGCCAGCTTCTCCTTGGCGACGTCGGCGGTCTCGACGTCGCGGACGACGAGGCCGACGCGCGAGCCGCCCATGCCGAACACGTCGAACCCGGGCCCGTCGTCGCCCCGCATCTTGCGAACGATGACCCGGCCACCCTTGTCATGGCCGTCCTGCCCGTCGTTCACGATGATGCGGTCGGGGCCGTCCCCGTCGCGCTCGATGATCACCCGGCGTTCCTGGCCAGCCACGGGGGCGGCCGCGGCGTACATCCCGCCAACGCCGACCACCGCTGCCACTGCCGACAACACCGTCATTCTCGCGAATCCCATACGTTCCTCCATAATGATGAGAGGGCCCGATGACAGGGTCCGAGACATCAGACGCCGGAGCGGCCCAACCGGCCGGGATCCGGACGTTTCGACAGGAGCTCGACCCGCATGGCCGACCCGAAGTCCCCCGCCGATCCCGGCGGCGCCGAACGCAAGGCGAAGATCCTCGAGCAAGCCGAGCGCACGAACGTGAAGTTCATGCGCCTGCAGTTCACCGACATCCTGGGCGTCATCAAGAACGTCGAGATCCCGAACCGCCAGTTCGCCTCGGCGCTGGACGGCCAGATCATGTTCGACGGCTCGTCGATCGAAGGCTTCGTCCGCATCGAAG
>JANOIR010000554.1:0-6354 GCA_031407765.1 Vicinamibacteraceae bacterium | reverse complement strand
GCGCTTCGAGGAGGCGCTTCGTGCGGGCCGAGATCGGCGCGGCCGCGGCCGTCGAGGTCATGACTTGTAAAATAATAGTGACTTGCTTCTCTGTCAAGTCCTCGCCTAGAATAGGGCCATGCCGAAGAAGTACGGCCAGTTGGCGACGGACCTGTGCGACAAGACGATCCGGTCGTTCATGATGGCGCGCTCCGACGGCGAGATGAGGCCATCGACCGCCTTCTCGAGGATGACCCGTCCATCTTTGACGTGGGCGATTTGCCCGTCAACGGCCTGGACGACGATCGCGTCATCACGGACGCCCACGAACTCGCCGCTGGTCGGCGCGCTCCACCTGACGACGCCGCTGCCGACGTCGATGGAGATGATGCGGCCCTCGACGGTGCTCTGCAGCACGAGCTGGCCGTTGGACAGCAGCACGTTCGAGAAGTCCAGTTCCGAGAGCGGCAGTGTGGTTGTGGCCGGCGCAGCGCCGCCCGTCCGCGTCAAGTGCCAGCCGGTCGAGCCGGGGTCACCGTGGAGCCGCCACACAACCAGCATGCCGGCGTTCCCATCGGGCAGGACGCCGCCTATCTCGAACAGGAGTCCCGCCTCCTGCGCCGCCAGCCGGCGCGTGGCGCTGCGTAGAGCGAGCCACGAAGGAGCACCTTCGACGGTGATCTGGAGTAGCCACAGCGTCTCGGTCACGTCGCGGGAGGCAACGGTGCAGCCCTCGTAGGATACGCGCTCGTGTCGCTCGAGGACGACGATGCCAGCCGCGTCGTCCACAATCGGTTTTGTCCAGCCTCGTATCCCCATAGGTCGGACGATTTCAGGCAGCCCGCAGCGCGCCGATTCGACGCTGTCGGACCCGCGCACCGGGACGCGGGTCAGCGGCCGTCCGGTGAGGCCGTCCAGGACGGCGATGGCGGCGCCGCCGTCAGCAGCCGTCTCAGCGAGGAAGATGGTGCCGGAGTGCGCCTGAGCCATGCCATCGATGCGTCCCGACGCCCGATATCTCCAAGGTCTGGCGTCCAGAGGTCCACCCGTGCGAACGAGGCCCGTCGGCCAGTCGGTCCCGTCGAACAGGACCGCTCCACCGAACGATTCACCCATCGCGTGCCAGTCGCCGAGCGGGACGCGAGTGTGCGGCTGGTCGATTGACCATGGCTCGCCATCGTTCCCCAGACCTACGAGCGTCACGCGGCGGTCCTCGTCGCGCACGACGGCGTGCAGCTCCGGCACCTCAGGGGCCGTCTGGTGCGTGAAGACCGTGTCGAACAGCTCGACGCCGGCGGGGAGCACGGCCGTACCGACGATGGCACCTTCAGACGGGGCATCCGCGACGACGGTGATACGTACGTCGCCGATGCCGGCTTCGGATGATGCCGAGAGGGTGGCCGTTCCCGTGCCGACGGCCCTGACCAATTGGGTTCCGGGCTCCTCAACCTGGGGGTCGGGCGGCACGGCGGAGACCACGTCCGGTGCGCTGCTCCGCCACGTTGCTGGTGCCGGGCGGCCATCGCCTGTCATGGCGCGCAGTTGCACGTAGTAGCCGAGCTCGAGTGTAAGGTCACGAGGCCCGACCAGCAGTCCGCCAGGCGCGCTGCGGTAGACGCTGATCCCCGCGGATGTCTGGCGGCCGGCCGTATCGAATGCCTGGACCACGACGCTGTTGCGGCCGGGCGCGAGCGCGACGCGGCACGCTATTTGGCCATGAGCCACCGTTGCAGGCTCGCCGTTGCAGACAGCCTCGTTGATGGCCGAGCTCGTTGGCTGTACGGTCGCGACGATGTCGATGGTCGTGGCCGTGGTGACGTGGCCGTGCGCCGGGCTCAGAATCTCCAGGCCGAGCGACAGGCCGATGGATAGGAATCCCACCCGTCAGCAATCGGCAACTCCTCCCATTCGCGCCAGCCAATCAGCCCGGGCCGCGAAGGCTCGCGCAGGCATAGATGACCGTGAACGACGCAGACCATAGGGTGCGCACGGCGTAGCCGGGCAACACGCAAAGGCGTCGCATGGCTCGTAGTCCAATGGGCATCGACGATGTAGTCCCTTCGCGTACTGGCAAGGCTCAGGTAGTCAAGGCATCCTCCCTCGTGACGAGTTACGACGCCGGCAGTCGCCAGGGTCGAAGGGGGAATCGATGAATCGTGCCTGTCGCGTCGCCGTGTCGGCGACCCTTGCCATCCTGTTCGTCACCGCGGCGTACGCCCAGCCGACGACCGCCACCGTGCGCGGCCGCGTCCAGGACAGCCAGGGTCGACCGGTTCCATCAGCCACCGTCACCGTCGCCGGCCGGGATACCGGCCTGACCCGCGAGGTCCCGGTCGATGCCGACGGCAGCTTCGTCGTCGCCGGTCTGCCGCCGAGCGTCGTCGACGTGACCGTCGGCGCGAGCGGCTTTGCGGAGGCCCGTCGCGCGGGCATCGTGCTCGAAGTGGGCCGCAGCGTCACCGTGGACGTCGCGTTGGCCGTGGCGGGTGTGCAGGAGCGGGTCGACGTCACGTCGACGGCTGGCGGCGTCGACACGACGCGATCGGTGGTGGACGCCGTGCTGCCCTCGACTGCGATCGAGGCGCTGCCGCTGAACGGCCGCAACTTCCTCGAGCTGGCGCTGCTCGTGCCCGGCAACGCGCCGGCTCCCAACTTCGACCCAACCAAGTCGAACAGCGTGGTGATCTCGTCGGCCGGACAGCTGGGCCGCGGCGGCAACATCATGATCGACGGCACCGACAACAACGACGACGTGGTCGGCGGCCCGCTGCAGAACGTCACCCAGGAGTCGGTGCAGGAGTTCCAGATCGCGACCAACCGCTTCTCGGCGGAGTCGGGCCGGTCGGCGTCGTCGTTCGTCAACGTCGTCACGAAGTCCGGCAGCGATCAGCTCAAGGGATCGGTCGCGCTCTTTGCCCGCGGGAGTGCCTGGCAGGCACAGCCGGCGACGTTCTTTCGGTCGTCCGGCGAGTCGCTGCCGTTCGACCGCCAGCAGATCGCCGGCTCGGCGGGCGGCGCGATCGTCCCGGGCCGGGCGTTCTGGTTCGGCGCGACCGAGTACCGCAACCAGGACGGTGCCGTGCTGGTCGGCGAGCGCGACGTCGCGTCGCGGACCATTCGGCGGACGTTCGCGGCGGCGCCGCTCGACGATCTGCTGGCCTCGGGCCGCATCGACTGGCGTCCGAACGCCGCCGACAGCGTGATGATTCGCTACGCCGGCGAGCGCGCCACGGACACCAGCGCGAGCACCCTCGATCGCCCCATCGGGTCGACCACCCAGCGCCAGCGCAGCGAGAACAGCTACCAGTCGATCGTCGGCACGTGGAGCCGGGTCCTCAGCCCGCGCCTCCTGAACGCGGCCACCGTGTCGATCAGCACCTTCGACAACGCGATCGCGCCGCTCTCGCGCGGTCCGCAGCTCACGTTCCCGAGCATCCAGGACGGCACCTCGTTCCGCGTTCCTCAGGCCACCACGCAGACGCGGTTCCAGATCGCGGACACCGCGACGCTCGTGCGCGGCGCCCACACCATCCGGGCCGGCGGTGAATGGCAGCGGGTCGACGCGCTGTTCGATCTCGGCGTGTTCCAGGACGGCCGCGTCGAGCTGGTCGAGGACTTCGCCGGCTTCGATCACAACGGCGACGGGCGCGTCGACGACGGCGACCTGCTGTTCGCGGTGACGCTGCGCAGCGGCAAGCCGACCGAGGCGCTGGTCATCCCGGACGCCGACAACAATCATGTCGCCTTCTTCGTCCAGGACGACTGGCGCATCCGCCCGGACCTGACGCTGAACGTAGGCCTGCGCTACGAGCTCGACACCGACGTCAAGAACATCAGCCGGATCGGCGAGATCAACCCGATCGTCCAGCCGTTCCTGCAGGGCACGCGGGGCAAGGACGCCAACAACTGGGGGCCGCGCCTCGGCTTCAACTGGGCGCCCGGCGACGGCCGCACCAGCGTCCACGGTGGCTACGGCATCTACTACGACCGCATCACGCTGCAGATCCAGTCGCTCGAGCGCGGGCTGGACGGCCGGGCGCTGCCGATCGAGGTGAAGGCCGGCAACGTGTTCTTCCTCGATCCGAACACCGGGCGGTTCCCGCCGTTCGCCCCCTCGTTCAGCAACCCGTTCACCGGCTTCATCCTGACCGGCGCCGGCGCCTCGGGGATCAACATCATCGACAACGGGATGCAGAACCCGAGCGTCCAGCAGTTCAACCTCGGGATCGAACGGGCGCTGCCGTACGACGTCACGCTGCGTGTGGACGGCGTCCACAACCACGGCACCCACTTCATCATCGGCCGGACCATCGGCGAGGTCTTCAACCCGGTGGTCGGCGGGCCGGATCGGGTCGTCAACCTGGAATCGAGCGTCGGCACGCACTACGACGCGCTGCTGGTGAGCGCCGAGCGCCGCGGCTCGCGTCTCGGCTTCCGCGCGTCGTACGGCTTCGCCAAGGCGTTCAACTACGCCAACGACGATCAGATTCCGTTCGCCAACGGACCGATCGATCCGAACGATCTGCGGCGCGAGTACGGCCCGACGCCGAACGACCAGCGCCACCGCTTCACGCTCGCCGCCTGGGCAGAGGCGCCGGCCGGCATCCGGATCGCGCCGATCATGACGCTGGCCTCCGGCGTGCCGATGGACATCCTGACGCCGGACGCGCAGTCGCGCGTGCCGGTCTTTCAGCGC
The DNA here is from genome assembly GCA_031407765.1 of Vicinamibacteraceae bacterium. GTDB lineage: Bacteria > Acidobacteriota > Vicinamibacteria > Vicinamibacterales > Vicinamibacteraceae > JBDSLU01. Next base: position 1,679 of record JANOIR010000554.1, on the reverse strand, counting down.
AATGCCGGCGGGCGGCAGTTCCGGACCGGTGCGGAGCTGAACGACGCGCTGCGAGGCATCAATGCCAGCGGTGGCCTCGACGGCGAGCCGCTGCCGCTGGTCCGCGACGACGTCCGCTTCAGCGATGGCTTCGCTTCCGTGGACCTGCGCGTGTCGCGGCCCTTCGCGTGGCATGGCGTACGCGTCGAGCCGATGGTCGAGGTGTTCAACCTGTTCAATGTCACGAACATCCTCGGCGTCAGTGTGAAGAACTACTCCGGCTACACCAACGCCCTGGTTCGCGACAGCAGCGATCCGACCGACCCCGGCTACCTGCGGTCGTCCGGGTTCGGCCAGGCGGTGAACACCGCTGGCGGCGTGTTCGGATCGGGCGGGCCGCGGGCCTTCCAGTTCGCTGTGCGCGCGACGTTCTAGTCGCAACCATGCCGCCCGCGTGCCGGCGCCGCGACGCGCCCAGCGTCGCGCATAGCAGCCGGCACGCCCCAGGGGCGGCCCGCGGCCGCGCGTGAGAGCGCGGCCGCCAAACCAACAACGCCGTCCGCGTGCCGGCGCCGCGACGCGCCCGCCGACGAGTGCCTGGGTGTTCGTTGCTCTCCGAGATGACGTACGCTGCAGGCTGCCGTGAACCTTCGACTGCGACTGATCGTCGTGTTCTTCCTGCTCTCCGTCGTGCCCGTCGGGGCCGTGACGTACTACACCTACGCCACCAACGCCGAGGCGATTCGAGATGCCGCCGCATCCGAGGCGGCGCAGCTCGCCGCTGAGCTGAGCCAGCGGATGCGGACGGTGACGACCCAGCTCAGCCAGCGCGTCGAGACGCTGATGGAGCTGCCGCCGGCGGAGCCGCGTCGCGCCGTCGCCGCCAAGGCTGCCCCCGCCTTCCCGGCCCCTGCCGCCCCCGCCCCTCCGGCCCCGCCGGCGCCCGAGCTCCAGCCGACGTCGTCGGATCTCGACCTCAAGCTCGGCGACTTCGCGGCGATGATCAACAACATCGAGATCCGTGGCCTGCGCACGGGCCGCCGTGGCCCGCCAGCCGATGGTCGTCAGCCTCGCCTGGGCGAGGGGCCGTTCGGGCCCCAGGGATCGGGGCCACGCGTGCCGGCACCGCCAGCGCCCGGCGTGACAGCCCCAGTCCCTGGCGTCACAGTCCCTGGGCCTGGTGCGACGGGGTTCATACCCGGTGTGACGGGGCCAGTGCCTGGTGTGACAGGCACAGTACCCGGGGTGAGCAGCCCTGTCCCTGGTGTCGCGACGCCGCCGGTCCCGGCGGCGGCGGGGGCAGCGCCAGTCGGCCGATCGGCGCCAGGCGCTGGTGGGGAGGCCGAGGATCCAAAGCGGATCCGCATCGACCTGCGACAGCTCCGGCGCGGGATCTTCGACGAACTCGTCGCCGACCGCGCCGCCTTCGACGCGCTGCCGCTCGAAGAGAAGCAACGCGTGTTCGCCGAGATCGATCAGCGCATGCAAGGCGTGGCGCAGGGCATCAAGGTGCTCCAGCAGGAGCTGGCATCCCGCGCCGTCGAGGTGCGGACCCAGGACGCGACGCCGGCCGCCGTGGCTGCGGCCGCTGCCGATGCTGCGCGCGTCGCGACTGGTGCCGCCGCCGCGGTCCGTGGCGAGCGCGCCGCCGCCCAGCGTGCTGCCGCCGCCGACCGCGGCGCTGCCCTTGCCGGACGGGC
>JANOIR010000549.1:0-1922 GCA_031407765.1 Vicinamibacteraceae bacterium | reverse complement strand
CCATGGATCCATGAAATTGGATCGATCGCTCTGCGAAGTGTATGAGATGGCCGCAGTCGGACGTCGCCGCAGTGGTAAAGTGGCCGCTCTGATCGCCATGCGGTGGGCTGCTCTCGCCGTCGCGCTCGCACTCGCATCCGCCTCCGGACGCGCGCAGGAGCCTGTCTTTCGCGCCGGCGTCGACCTCGTCACGGTCGATGCGATCGTCGTCGACAAGGACGGGCGGCCCGTCACCGGCCTCACCGCCGACGACTTCATCCTCACCGTCGACGGTAAGCCGCGCGCGATCGACACCTTCGAACTGATCGCGGTCGGCGCGACCGAATTACCCGCCGATCCGCGGCTGCCGGACGTGAGCAGCAACGACGTCGCCGAGCCTGCCCGCGTCATCCTCCTCGTCGTCGATCGCAACAACATGCGCCTCGGGGACGGCCGGGCCGCGCTCGATGGGCTGAAGGGCCTGATCGACAATCTCTCGGCGCGCGATCGGCTTGGTCTCGTCACCATACCGGGCGGGGGCCCGGTCGTTGCGCCGACCGGCGATCATCAGTCCGTCATCGACGCCATTGGCCGCATCCGTGGCATGGATTCGCCGCCGGCCGATCCGCAGCTGGCGATGACGATCAACGAGGCGATCCGCATCGACCGCCGCGTGCCCGGGGCGATGACGCGGGTCAGCGAGCGCAACTGCGTCGGCGGCGGCACGCCACGGCCCGAGGAAGTCACGCCGGATGCGGTAAGCGGCAGGCTCCCGATGGCCCTGCAGTGCGAGGTCCGCATCGCCTCCGAGGCCGGCCGCTTCGTCCGCGAGACGCGTGCCCGCAACATGGACGCGCTGGCGGCGCTCGACACGCTGCTCGACAGCCTCCGCGACTACGAGGCGCGGAAGACGATCGTCTACATCTCGAACGGCGTCGTGTTCGACACCGAGATCCAGGGGCGGCTGCGCGACGTTGGCGCGAAGGTCGCCGCGGCCAGCGCGACGTTCTACGCCATCCAGATTTACACGCCGCCGATGGACGCCGCGGCGTCGGGACTGACGCCTGACTGGGAGGAGGATCGCCGGGTCCGTGGCGAGGGCCTCGACTATCTCGCCGGCGTGAGCGGCGGCGCGCTGTTCCGGCCGGTCTCGGGGCTCGGCATCACGGCCGCGCGGATCGCGCGTGAAACCTCGGCCCGCTACGCCATCGGTTTCCAGGTGGTCGCCTCCGAGCGGGACGGCAAGCGCCACGACATCAAGGTGGCGCTGCGCCGCGAGCGCGGGGTCACGGTCCGCCACCGCACGCAGTTCACCGCGGAGCCACGGTCACGGCGCATCGGCAAGGTGCCCGAGACCCTCGCCGCCGCGCTGAGCGCGCCTGTGATGCTGCCGGCAGTGCCGCTGCGCGTCGCCACGACGCTGGTCCCCGATGGCTCGGCGCAGCCCAAGGTGCTGCTCGCCGCGGCGGTCGGCGCCTCGGCCCTGACCGGCCGCTACGCCCGCACCCGTCTGGCCTACGAGGTTCTCGACAACAATGGCCGGCGCCTGGGCGAGACCGAGGAAGTGGATGCGGTGACGCCGCTCTACACCGTGGCCCTGCGGCTTCGTCCCGGCCGCTATCGCCTGAAGGTCGCGGCCAAGGACGCCGAGGGGCGCCTCGGCAGCGTCGAGCATCCCTTCGAGGTGACGGCGGCGCCGGCCGAGGGCCTGCACGTCGGCGGCGCCCTGCTGTTCCGGGACGCCGGTGAATCCGCCGCGCCGATCCTCCTGGTCGATGCGCCCGCGGGTGAGCGGGCAGTCGGGGTCCACCTGTTCCTGCACGCGCCGCAGGCGTCGGCGATGGATGGGGTCGGCGCCAACGTGGAAGTCACGCACCTCGACGAGCAGGTGACCCGTTTCAATGGGCCGATGGCGATCACGTGCGGGTGGGTGAGCTCGACGT
>JANOIR010000542.1:0-3340 GCA_031407765.1 Vicinamibacteraceae bacterium | reverse complement strand
CATATGACTAAGTCAATTCACTCCAGGCGGAGCGCTTCCGCCGGATCGATTTGGGTCACGCGCCGCAGCGGCACTGCCGCCGCCACCGCCGCCGCCAGGACCACGGCGCCCACCGCGCCCGCCGTGGCCCAGGGATCAGCGGCGCCGATCCCGTGCAGCCGGTGGGCGATCAGGCGACTGCCGACGTAGGCGATCGGCAGGGCGGGCAGCAGGCCCAGCGCGCACAGCGTCGCCACCTCGCGGATCACCAGGCCGGCGATCCGCGCCCGCGGAGCGCCGAGGGCGAGCCGCAGGCCCAGCTCGCGGGTGCGGCGCGTGACCGAGTAGCTGAGGGCGCCGAACAGGCCGACCACCGCCAGTAGCGTCGCGAGCACGCCAAACGTCGAGGCGAGGCCCGCCGACACCCGCTCGGTCGACAGCGAACGATCGCGCTGATCGGCCATGGTGCGCACGGTGTAGATCGGCTGCCCCGGGTCGACTGCCGCCACGGCCTGGCGAATGGCGGCGGCCACGGCGTCGGCCGGAAGCCGGCTCCGGACGTAGCCGTGCATGCCAGCGGTCGTGAAGAACTGGGTGTACGGCACGAAGACCTGGGCCGGTGGGACGCCGCGCAGCGACTCGGCATGCGAATCGGCGACGACGCCGACGATCGTCGCGGCGCGCTGGCGGCCGTCCAGCAGCATCAGCCGGCGGCCAATGACCGGCCCGCTGGCGATGTACTGGCGCACGAATGCCTCGTTCACGATGACGACAGGCGGCGCCGCCGAGTCGTCGGCGGCCCGGAGATCGCGGCCGGCGCGCATGGCGATGCCGAGGGTGCGGAAGTAGTCCGGCGAGATCGCGTTGGCCTGTGGAGCCGTGCTCGCGGCTGCGGCGTTCGGGATCCCTTCGATCGTTACGCCCACCGCCCACACGTCGAGCGGCGCGAGCAGCCGGACCAGGCCGACGGCGCTCGAATCGATCCCGGGCGTGGCGTCGAGCCCGGCCTTCACCCGCGCGTACAGATCCTCGACGCGTGCCCGCGGATGGCCGCTGAGCGTCGGATCGATGCCGAAGGCAACGACCGTGTCGGTCTCGAAGCCGGGACGTACAGTCGCGAGCTGGCCGAGCGATCGGACGAACAGGCCGCTGGCGAAGACGAGCAACAGCGACAACGTGATCTCGAGCGCTACCAGGAGCTGGCGAAAGCGGCCGCGCGGCAGCACCCGCGTCGACGCCTGGCCAATGAGCCCGGTGAGATCCACCCGCGTCGTCAGCCAGGCTGGCAGCACCCCGGCGACGAGCGCGACCGCGCCGAGGACCGCGAGCGTAACCACCAGCACGCGGCCGGACAGCGCCGCCGACACGTTCGGCACGCCGTCTGAGATCGGCAGGAACGGCACGACCGCGTCGGCGGCGAGCGGCGCCAGCCAGACCCCGATCGCGCCGCCCGCGGCGATCAGGAGCAGACTCTCCAGCGTCAGCTCACGTACCACCCGCCCGCGACTCGCGCCCAGGCTGAGGCGCAGGGCCAGTTCCCCCCGCCGTTCGATGCCGCGGCCGATGAACAAGCCGGCGATGTTGACCGCGGTGAGAAGCAGGAGCAGCGCGGCCAACGCGCTCATCGCCAGCAAGGGCGTCGACCAGTCGCGGCGGAGGTACGACGTTCCAGCCGAGCCCGGCTGCAAAGTCAGCGCCGAGCGTCGAAAGGCGGCGCGCTCGGTCTCGGCCGTGCCGGCAAAAGGGCCGGCGAGCGCGCGATCGATCCAGCCGGCATAGAACGGCTGCAGCGCCGCCTCGGCCTGACGTGGCGACGCGCCGGGCGCGAGTCGCGCGAAGACCTGAGCCCACCGGATCTGATCCTGCTCGAGGCCGATCCAGGGAAACGGCGCGACCCGCGGGGCCATCGCCATCGGCAGCCGCACGTCGGGTTGGAAGTCCAGCTCGAGTCCGGTAAAGGAGGCCGCACTGACACCGATGACCGTGACGTGCTGTCCGTTGACGACGAGGGTCTGTCCGATCGCCGCCCGATCGCCGGCGAAGCCTCGCTGCCAATAGGCGTAGCTGAGGACCGCGACAGGCAGACCGCCCGGCGCGGCGTCGTCCTCCGGTCCAATCGGGCGGCCGACCGCGGCGCCCACGCCGAGGAGCTCGAAGTAGCGTCCGGAGACGAGCTCCGCGGTGATCCGCTGCGGCTCGCCGCCCGAGCTGGCGTTGGCTGAGAAGCGGAAGAACGCGAGCACGCCGGCAATGGGGCTGTCGGCGGCGGCGGTACGGGTGCGCAACTCGCGAAAGAACGGGTAGGACCAGCGTTGCGGGCCGACCTCGCCACCGGGAGGTGTGCCCGCAGACGCGACAAGCATCAACGATCCAGGATCGCGGACCGCCACGGGGCGCAGCAGCACCGCGTCGACGAGCGCCACCATCGCGGTCGTGGCGCCGACCCCGAGCGCCAGCGACAACAGCGTCAACGCCGTAAAGCCAGGCGTGCGACGCAGCTGACGGCCCGCGCGCCGGACCGACGCCACGAACTGATGCAGGAGTTCCATGCTCCGGCCGCTGCACAGAATGTGCCCGAGGCCGCTGCGACACCGTCGGGAGCGCGGCCCGCCAGATTCGTGGCTTTGTTCCCGGAGCCCGCGCCAGCAACGCGCGGCGGGTGTCCGTGAACGCTCCGCGGCGTCCCACGGTCGCACACCCCGCCCCAGCGAGGCGAGCTTCGAGCGGTCACGCCACATTCCGACGGATAATGCGACACCGTGTTTCCAAGGAGCCCCAACTCGATGCCTCACGCCTCACGTCGGCCGCTGCCCGGCTCCCCATCGGCCCGCGTTGGTTGGAGGCCCTGCCCCTCAGGAACGGCCGCGGCCGCATTGTTCGGCGCGATCCTGTCAATCGCCCTGGCGGCCCCTGCCGCGGCGCAACCCTCCGGCTCGAACGTCGCGCCGTTGCCGCCGGTCGCCAACAAGCTCCCGCGCGCCACGCCGGAATCGCAGGGGGTGTCGTCGCAGGCGATGCTGGCGTTCATCGAAGCGCTCGACGCCAACGTCGACACGATGAACAGCATCATCGTCGTGCGGCACGGCCAGGTGATCGCGGAAGGCTGGTGGGCGCCGTTCGCCGCCGACACGCCACATCAGATGTTCTCGCTCACCAAGAGCTTCACGTCGACGGCAGTCGGCCTGGCCCAGGCCGAGGGTAAGTTGAGCGTCGACGATCCGGTGCTGAAGTACTTTCCCGACGTGACGCCCGCGACGGGCAACGACTTCCAGAAAGGTATGCGGATCCGCGACCTGCTGGCGATGTCGACCGGCCACCGGACCGAGCCCAGCTTCGCCGGCAGCACGACCTGGACCAGGGC
>JANOIR010000519.1:0-2993 GCA_031407765.1 Vicinamibacteraceae bacterium | reverse complement strand
GCCTGGTGATCGAGGACAACGGGCCCGGCCTCACGCCCGAAGCCCAGGCCAACCTGTTCACGCCGTTCTTCAGCACCAAACCGGGCGGCCAGGGCATCGGCCTGACGCTGGTCGGCGAGATCCTCGCCGGCCACGGCTTCGACTACACCCTCGAGCGCACCGACCGCGGCACCACCGCCTTCCGTATCACGTTCGACGCCTGACCGACTCCGGAGTCGTTTCAGCGATCGACTCCGGAGTCGTTCGGGGGTCAGTGGACGCGGAAGGTGACGTCGCTACACCACTTCACACCGCCCGCGCCGGTCGTCGGCGTGCACATCGTGTAGAACTTCCCGATCTTCGCGTCGGCCCGGATGCCGTCGGTCATCCGCGAGTCGCCCTCGAACACAAGCTCGAACTGCTCCATCGGTTTGCCAGGCGGATGCACTTCAAGGTGAATGTGCGCCGGCGGGCCCGAGCGCGGGTACTGGCCGGGCATGATCGTCCGGAAGGCGAACGCGCCGTCCGGCCGGGTCGTGAAGCGCGCCTTGAGCCGCGGCTTGCGGTTGTCGTCGTTCACCTCACCCGAGTAGTAGCCCCGCGTATCCGTCTGGTAGACATACAGGGCGGCGCCGCCGCTCCCGCTCAGGCCGAGGATCCGGCCCTCGACGTAGAGTGGCGTGCCGGTCTCGCCCGCTGGCAGCAGCGAGGGCGCCTCCGCGGGCCCCTGCGCCCGCAGATCCGCCTGGCTGGTGTGCATCGCGCCGCACAGCAGGATCGCCGCGGTCAACCCCATCGAACGTCGCATCTTGGTCATCGCTCACGCTCCCGTGCCGCTGGTTGCCCTTGTCGTGGCGCGCGTCGTCCCGGACAATGACGCCGGTGACGACGCACGGCATCGACGACATGATCGGGCGGTACGATCGCCGCACCCGCTGGTGGTACCGCGCCTTCCGGCCGCCGCTCCCCCTGATCTCGAACCCGCGCGAGGCGATGCTGCCGGCCCACGTCGAGGGCCGCCGGCTCCTCGTCGGCGGCGCCGGCGCCGGCCACCATCCCGGCTGGATCGTCATCGACCTGGCCCGCACCCCCGGCGTCACCGTCCGCTGCAGCGTCGAGGCCCTGCCCTTCCGCAGCGGCGCCTTCGCGGCCATCGAGTGCGACGCCGTGCTCGAGCACGTCGCCGCGCCCCAGCCGGCGATCGTCCAGATGGAGCGCGTGCTCGCATCGGGCGGGTACCTCCACGTGGTCGTTCCCTTCAACCACCCGTTCCACGAGTATCCGGCCGACTTCCAGCGCTGGACCGTCGACGGCCTGCGACGGTTCCTCGGCCGCTTCGAGGTCGTCGACGCCGGCGTCCGCACCGGCCCCACCGCGACGCTGCTCACCTTCATCCTCGAATACGTCAAGCTCTGCGCGCCGCGGCCGCTGCGCAAACCGGCCTACGCCGCCGCAGGCTGGGTGCTGTGGCCGCTCCGCTACCTCGACGTCTGGCTCAACCGCCGGCCCGACGCCCACGTGCTCGCCAACAGCATCTACGCCCTGGTCCGCAAACCGCGTTGAGCCGCGCGTCCCCGCGCCGGTCCCGGCAGGCCATGGGCTGGTCATGGGACCGCGCTTGCTGATGGCGCTGCCGTCTCCCACAATGGCGGCATGCGCTTCGACTCCATCCTGGACGTCATCGGCCGGACCCCGCTGGTCCGGCTCCACCGCGTCGGCGCGCACCTGCCCTGCACCCTGTGGGCGAAGTGCGAGTTCCTGAACCCGGGCGGCTCGCTCAAGGACCGCATCGGCTGGGCGATGGTCGAGGACGCCGAGAAGAGCGGACGCATCCGGCCCGGCGACACGCTGATCGAACCGACCAGCGGCAACACCGGTATCGGCATCGCCCTCGCCGGCGCCGTCCGCGGCTATCGCGTGATCATCACGATGCCCGAGAAGATGAGCCGCGAGAAGCAGGTCGCCCTCGAGGCCCTGGGCGCCGAGATCATCCGCACGCCGACCGAAGCCGCCTTCGACTCGCCCGAGAGCCACATCAGCGTCGCCCGCCGCCTGCAGTCCGAATTGCCGAACGCCCACATTCTGGACCAGTACGGCAACCCCGAGAACCCGGCGATCCACGAACGGGCGACCGGGCAGGAGATCCTGGATGACCTCGAGGGCCAGGTGGACATGGTGGTGATGGGGGCCGGCACTGGCGGCTCGATCACTGGCGTCGCCCGCCGCCTCAAGGCGCACAACCCGCGCTGCGTCGTGGTCGGCGCCGATCCGGTCGGCTCGATCCTCGGCGGCGGCACTGAAGTCGGCACCTACAAGGTCGAAGGCATCGGCTACGACTTCGTCCCCGACGTGCTCGATCGATCGCTGGTCGACGAGTGGGTGAAGACGACCGATCAGCCCTCGTTCCTCCTCGCCCGCCGGCTGATTCGCGAGGAGGGGCTGCTCGTCGGCGGGTCCAGCGGCTCGGCGATGTACGCGGCGCTGCAGAGCGCGGCGCGGTTGAAAGCCGGACAGAACTGCGTCGTCGTGCTGCCCGACGGCATCCGCAACTACATGACCAAGTTCGTCGACGACAGGTGGATGCGCGACAACGGCTTCTTCCAGACTCGCGCCATCGAGGGCCGGGTCGAGGATCTCGTCGCCCGCACGGGCTCGATCGTCGTCGCCGAGGACACCGACACGCTGCGCGAGGTCGTCGAGAAGATGCGTGACCGGGGCATCTCGCAGCTGCCGGTGACGTCGGGCGGCGTGCTGGTCGGCATGGTCACCGAAGCGGATCTCATGAACTTCCTCGGCTGCGGCGAGGGCACGCCCGACGCGCTGGTGTCGAAGTGCATGACGCGACATGTCGCCAGCGTGCGGCTCTCGACGCCGCTGTCGGCGCTCGAGGAGCTGCTCAGCAAGAGCCCGGCCGCGGTCGTGGTCGACGACGAGCGGGCGCCGGTCGGCATCCTGTCGCGCATCGATCTGCTGCACCACCTGGCCCGGGCCAAGGCGACGGCGTGACGGTCGGC
>JANOIR010000454.1:0-5583 GCA_031407765.1 Vicinamibacteraceae bacterium | reverse complement strand
GTGGCGAATGCGCGCACGCGCGCGGGAGAGGCCAGGCCGGCCATCGTCTCCGCGCTCGAGGATCCGATGATCTCGCCGTCGATCGATCACCTGCCCTTCATGCTGGACGGCGCCGACGTCAGCGTGACGATCGAACAGCAGGTTCCGTTGTCGGGGATCCGCCGCCACCGTCGAGCCTCGGCCACGGCGGACGTGGACCGCTTTCGTGCGGAGGCCCGGCGCACCATTCTCGATGTGGGTGTGCAGGCCGCCAATGCGTTCCTGATGCTCCAGGAGCGGCGACGGACGGCGGCGCTGGTCGACGAGCAGCTCACCTTTGCGCGTGACGTCGTCACGGCGGCGAATGCGCGCTATGCCAGCGGAACGGCGCCTCAAGCCGACGTTCTGCGCGCCGAGGTCGAGGTCGCCCGGCTCGAGGCGACCGCTCGTGCCCTCGGGAGCGAGGTCCGCGGCGCGGAGGCCATGCTCAACACGAGCCTCGCAGTCGAAGCCGACGAGCCCGTTCCGCCGCTGGCCCCCCTCGTGTTGATCGAACCCGTGCCCGCATGGGCGGTCATCAAGGCTGCGCTGACCGGGCGCCCGGAACTCGCGGCGGTCCAGGCCGAGATCGCACGCGCCGACGCCGACGTGCAGGTGATGCGCGCCATGTTCCGGCCCATGGCGCTGATCCGCACCGGGCCGTCCTACACGATGGGCGAGGGCAAAGGCTGGATGGCGATGGTGGGCCTCAGCCTGCCGATTTGGCGGGGCAAGCTTCGCGCCGGCGTCGCCGAAGCGCAGGCGATGCGTGCCATGTCGGAGGCGGAGCTGCGCGCCATGACCCGGATGATCGAGGGCGACGCGGCCGTCGCGGTGCACCAGGTGCGGGCCGCCCGCGACCGCCAGACGGCCCTCCAGCACGACGTCCTTCCGCGAGCGCGGATGGCCATCGAACCCGCCGTTGCCGGCTACACGTCGGGGCAGCTTCCCCTCGTCAGCGTCATCGAGGCTGTCCAGGCCTTGTGGCGGGTGCAGTCGGATCTGATCGCGGCCGACACCGAGCTCGGACTGGCCTGGGCGCGCCTCGGACGCGCCGTTGGGTCGTATGAAGGGATCCTCCGATGACCTCCACGCCGAGGTTTCGCCGCTTTGTGGTGCCGCTCGTGTCGGCCCTGGTCACCACCGCCGTCCTCGGCGGTGTGGTGTGGCTACAGCACGCGCGCGGCGCATGGTCCTTCAGCTCGGGTCAAGCGGCTGTCACTCGCGCACCCGCCGCCAATCAGGCGGCGTCGAGGGAGCCTGGCGCGGCGCCAACGCGCGTGCCCGTGGAGGTGACACCCGCGACGCTGCAGGCCCTGGGCGTCCGTATCGAAGCGGTCGGCTTGGAGTCCTTGACGCAGGCCATTCAGGCCGTTGCGACGGTCGTGCCCGACGAGTCGCGCATCTCACACGCGCACAGTCGCGTGGCGGGATGGGTCGAGCAACTCGACGTGAACACCACGGGTGAGTTCGTGCGAGCCGGCCAGCCGCTGGCGCGCATCTTCTCGCAGGAGCTGCTGTCGTCTCAAACGGAGTATCTGGCGGCGCGTCGCTCGACCGCGGCGTCGGGCATCGCGAGCGCGGTCATCGCCAGCGGACGCACCCGACTCACCGTGCTCGGCATGTCGCCCGAGGAAATCACGGCGATCGAACAGAGCGGCGAACCGAAGCGCCTCGTCACACTCGTCGCACCACGGAGCGGCGTCGTCGTGAACCGCGGCATCACCGTGGGCACGTCGGTGGATCCGTCGACGCCGCTCCTCACGATCGCGGACTTGTCGCGTGTCTGGGTGTTCGCCGAGGTGCCTGAGGCTGGTATCCGAGCCATCCGCGTCGGGAGCACGGCCCGGCTCGATTTTCCCGCGTCGGGCATCGCGCCCTTCACGGCGCGGGTGGACTTCCTGTACCCGACCCTGACCGAGCGCTCGCGCACGCTCCGGGTTCGATTCACGGTCGCGAACCCACGCGGCACGCTGCGCCCAGGGCTCTACGGCAACGCCGTCTTCGAACTGCCCGGTGCCCAGACCATCACCGTTCCGCGCGACGCCGTCGTCGACACGGGCCGCGAGCAGCACGTCTTCGTCTCGGTCGGCGACCGCTTCGAGCCGAGGCCCGTGACGCTTGGTGTGCAGCTCGCCGACCGCGTCGAGGTTCGCACCGGGCTGAAAGCCGGCGAGCGGGTGGTCTCCGCCGGGGTGTTCCTGCTCGACTCCGAGAGCCGACTCCGGGCCACCGGCGGAATGACTGGGCACGCCCACGGCGGGACGGCAAAGCCTGAGGGCGCATCCGGATCGCCTGGCCCGAGTCCGACCGCGCCACCGGCCGACCCGCACGCCGGACACCGGAAGTAGCGTCATGGTCGAACGACTCATCGAGCTGTCGGCCCGCCACAAGTGGATCGTCTTCGGCATCGCGCTGATGCTCGTCGGGTGGGCGGCGGACTCGGTCCGCAAGACGCCGCTCGACGCCCTGCCCGACATCTCGGACCCGCAGGTGATCGTCTACACCGAGTGGATGGGGCGCAGCCCCGATCTGGTCGAGGACCAGATCACCTACCCGCTCGTGCGCACCCTGCAGAGCACGCCCGGCGTCGTGACCGTGCGCGGCTACTCGATGTTCGGGATGAGCTTCACCTACGCGCTGTTCAGCGAGGGAACCGACATCTACTGGGCGCGCACGCGCGTGCTGGAACAGCTCGGGCGCGTGCAGCAACTCCTGCCGCCGGACGTGACGCCGACGCTCGGACCCGACGCAAGTGGGGTCGGGTGGGTCTACCAGTACGTCTTGAAGGACGACACCGGACGCCTGGACCTCGCGGAGCTCCGCGCCCTCCAGGACTTCACCGTGCGTCCGGCGTTGCAGGCTGTCGGAGGCGTCGCCGAGGTCGCGTCGGTTGGCGGGTTCCAGCGTCAGTACCAGATCATCCTCGACCCCGATCGCCTGGTCGGATTCGGGCTCACGCTCGGCGACGTGACCCGCTCGGTGCGCGATGCGAACGCTGAAGTCGGGGCCCGGGTGCTCGAGCTCGCCGGTCGTGAGTACGTCCTGCGCGGCCGCGGCTACGTGAAGGACCTGGCGGATCTCGAGAAGAGCGTCGTCACCGTCGGAGCCGGCGGCGTGCCGATTCGACTCGGCGACGTGGCGCGGGTCCAGTTCGGGCCGGACATCCGCCGTGGCGCCGCCGACTACAACGGCACGGGCGAGGCCGTGGGCGGCATCGTGGTGATGCGCGTCGGCTCGAACGCCCTGAACGTCATCCGGGCCGTGCAGGCGCAGATCGCGACATTGCGGTTGCCGGACGGGGTCCGGCTGATCCCCACCTACGATCGCTCGGAACTGATCATCGGCTCCGTCGAGACGCTGACGGACACGTTGATGCAACAGGCGGTGATCGTCACCATCATCTGCCTGGTCTTCCTGTTCCATGCCCGGTCGGCCCTGGTGGTGATGATCGTGCTGCCGCTGTCCGTCCTGATGTCGTTCATCGGCATCCGTTACCTCGGACTGTCCACGAACATCATGTCGCTCGGCGGCATCGCCATCGCCATCGGCGAGCTCGGCGACGCGGTGATCGTGCTGATCGAGAACGCCCATGTGCGGCTGGCCGCGGCGCCGGCGGGCAGCGACCGCCAGCGGGTCATCATTGACGCCTGCAAGGAAGTCGGGCGGCCGATCTTCTTCTCGCTGATGCTGATTACGGTCAGCTTCCTGCCGATCTTCACACTCGCTGGGCAGGCGGGGCGGTTGTTCACGCCGCTCGCGTATACGAAGACCTTCGCGATGTTCGCCGCGGCCATTCTCTCGATCACGTTGGCGCCCCCCTTGATGGTGCTGCTCCTGCGTGGCCGGTTCCGCACGGAGGCCACCAATCCGGTCAGCCGGCTGCTCAGCACGCTGTATCGCCCGATTGCCGTGTTCGTGGTGCGCTTCCGGTTCGGCGTGGTCGCCGCGGCCGTGGTGTTGATCATCGCGACGGTTCCGGTGTTCCAACGGCTAGGCTCCGAGTTCATGCCGCCGCTCGACGAGGGGTCCCTCCTCGTCATGCCGACGACGTTTCCGGGCATCGCCATCGAGGAAGCGCGGCGGGCGCTCGTCGCGCAGGACCGCATCATCATGGGGTTCCCGGAGGTGCAGTCGGTGCATGGCAAGGCCGGGCGGGCCGAGACCGCGACGGACCCGGCGCAGCTCGACATGATCGAGTCGGTGATCGCGCTACGGCCTCGCGACGCATGGCCAACCCGCTACGCCGCGCGCTGGTACAGCGCCTACGCGCCTGACTGGGTGAAGGGCGCGGTGCTGCGACGGGTGTGGCCCGAGCAGCAGGCACGCTCGCTGGCCCAGCTCGCGCGCGACTTGGACGACGCCCTGCGGATGCCCGGCTACCAGATGGCGATCGCCGCGCCGATCCGGACCCGCATCGACATGCTGACGACGGGGGTACGGACGCCGGTTGGCATCAAGGTCTTCGGCGACGATCTGAACGAGATCGAGCGCATCAGCGTGCATCTGGAAGGGATGCTGCGGCAGGTGCCGGGGACCCGTAGTACGTTCGCCGAGCGCCAGACGGGCCGCGAGTACGTCGACATCACGCCGAACCGCGACGCCATTGCCCGCTACGGCTTGACCGTGCGCGACGTGCAGGACGTCGTCGAAGCCGCGGTGGGCGGGATGTCCGTGTCGACGGCGATTGCCGGCCGCGCGCGATTCTCCATCAATCTGCGGCTGGCGGCCGAGTATCGCTCCGATCCTCAGGCGCTTCGAGCCCTGCTCGTGCCCGTGGCGTCCACGGGCAGCCTGGTCAACGCAGCGGACGGCGGCAATGCCGGGACTGGCGTTGGCGCGTCGGCGATGGGGGGCGCGTCCGGGGCGAGTGCGTCGGGGGGCGCGATGGGGGGGATGGGAGGGAAGGCGCAGCCGGCAGCCGCGTCCGTCGGCATGTCAGCCGGCATCACACAGCCGTCGATGGGAGGCACGTCACAGGTGGGGCCTGACCTGCTCGAGCAGTGGCGCCAGCCGGGCGCATCAGTCCCCCTCGGACAGCTGGCCGATGTCCGCGTCACCACCGGGCCACCCATGATCAAGGACGAGAACGGCGTCCTCGTGGGCTACGTGTTCGCCGACATCGATCAGACGCAGCGCGATCTGGGAGGGTGGGTGAACGACGCCAAAGCGGTGGTGGCGTCCCAGCTGACACTGCCTGCCGGCTACCGGCTGCAGTGGACCGGGCAGTACGAATTCCTCGAAGCGATGGAGGCGCGGCTTCGCTACGTCATTCCACTGACGCTCCTGCTCGTGGTGGCCTTGCTCTACCTGGCGATGCGGGGGTGGCCGCAGACCTTTCTGGTGCTCTCGAGCCTGCCGTTTGCCGTCGCCGGCAGCGTCTGGCTGCTGGCGTTCATGCACTACAACCTGTCGACCGCTGTGTGGGTGGGCCTCATCGCCGTCGCCGGCGTGGCGGCCGAGACAGGGATTGTGATGGTCGTCTACCTCGATGAGGCCTTCGCGCGCTACATGCAGGAAGGCCGCATCCAGCAGCCGTCGGATGTCGATGCTGCGGTCATCGAA
>JANOIR010000453.1:0-13851 GCA_031407765.1 Vicinamibacteraceae bacterium | reverse complement strand
CGGGAGAAAGTCGATGCGCTGCTGCCGTTGCTGCCGCCCGTGCCGTCGCTCGAGCCGCGCCCGCATCAGCTCGACGCGCCGCGCGTCGAGCGATCGCAGCGCGAGCAGCGCCGCGACGGCCTCCGGCGTGAACACGTCGCTGTAGGCACGGTCGATCCCGGCGCGAATCTCCAGTCCTCGGGCTTGCGTCACGACTCCTCCCAACCGTTGATGCGAACGGCATCATCGCACGAGCAGGGAGAGGGCCGCCGCACTGCGGAGCAACGCTGCGTCAGCGCGGGTTGAACGGCGAGTACTCGCGTAGCTGGAAGGCCGTCGGCAGGACGCCGGTCTGCTCCACCACCTGGTCGATCGTCAGGGTCACCACGCGCTCGGCACCGGAGATGCCGGAGGCCCGCTCGGGGCTCCAGTCGATCGCCGCGCGGCCGGTCACGATCAACGCGCCGCCACGCGCGAAGTCCGGCACGAGCAGCCCGGCGTGCGGGTGGACGTGGAGGTTGCCGAGCGTGTTGAACATCGCGTTTCCGCCGTAATCCGGCCACACGAGGCGATCGCCGTCCACCTGCAGAAAGCCGGGCATGCCGCCACGGTGCGAGACGTCGACGCCGTCACCGGGACGCGCCGAGGCGATGAAGAACGTGTCGGCCCCGCGCAGGCGATCGCGCTGCGTGTCCGTCAGCCCGGGTGCTGCGGCCAGCGTGGCCGGCAGCGCGGCGGCGCCGCCAGGCGACTCGTCGCGGCGCTGGATGTACTTCGGACAGTTCGAGAACACCTGGTCGGCTTCGAGGACGAGCCCGGCCCCATCGTGCGCGACCACACGGCCGTTGAAGCGCAGGCGGCGGCGCGTCGCCGGATCGAGCGCGATCAGCCCGACGAGCGCGCCACGCCTGAGCAGCTCGTCGCGGAGAGGATCGCCGGCCGGCGCGATCGCGTCGATCCGGATCGTCCGATCGTCGATCGCCTGCGCGAAGCCCGGCGCACCCGCGCGGATCGCCGGCCACGGCTGCGCGCCGTCGAGCGCGCCGATCACGATCCAGCGGCGCTCGGCGAGGAACGTCCGCGCCGCCGGCGGCAGATCGCGGCGAATCGATCGACCGACGCGATCCGCGAGCGCGGCAACGCCAGCGAGCTGCTGCACCGCGCGCTCGCCTTCGTGGAAGACATCGGACGGCATGCGCACCTCCTCGTCACGCGGGACAGGACACTAGGATACGGCTCAGAAGAACCCACACGTCGGGCCGTCGGCGTGCGGCACAGGGCACCCGGCGACACCGCGCGGCACGAAGATCTCGAGCCGGATGCCGTCTGGATCCTCGAAGAACAGGCCGCCGGAGTCGGCGCCCTCGGCGTGGGCCACGATGCCGTCGTGGTGCAGCCGGGCGCCGAGCGCGCGGATCCGTCCTTCGGCCTCTCGCACCTGGTCGATCGACGCCGCCTGGAACGAGAGGTGGTGGAGGCCTGGGCGATCGGCCGCGAACGCGCCACCGCTCTGCTGCCAGAGCGTGAGCACGATGGCGACGTCGTGGCCCAGGAAGGCGAATGGCCGGGCCACGTCGGTCGAGCGACGGAGCAGTTCGAAGCCGAAGACGGCGCGGTAGAAGTCGATCGAGCGGTCGAGCTGGCTCACGTTGAGGCCGATGTGGCCGGTGGCAGGAACGGGGACGTGTGCGGACATGGGGCCCTCCGGGAGTGGACGCGTTGTTATCACCATCTAAATAGCCATACGACGGTAATACCGACTTGGTCACCGGTCAAATGGTATTTTGATGGTGATAATGAGCGCCGGTCCCCGGTCCGCCCCCTCGCCCCCGCCTGACGGCGAGTTCTCGTTCGTCGGCAATCTGCTGTGCGTGGACTTCGTGAACACCGAGGTCATGCGACAGGGCGCACGGGTCGACCGCCTGCCCGGTGTCGACGACGTGCTGCGATGGGCCCGCGAGGCCGACCTCGTCGACGAGGCCGCTCTGCGACGCCTCCCCGCCGGGTGGCGGACGAGTCGCGAGGCCGCGCGCCTGCTGGAGGACGCGAAGGCGCTGCGCGCCGTGCTCCGCGCCGCCGTCGAGGCGCTCGCCGCCGGCCGGGCGCTGCCCTCGGAGGTCGTGCCGGCGATCAACCACGCGCTCGCCGCGGGCGCCGGCACCCTGCGGCTCGAGCGGCGCGACGACGGCTACGCGACGGTGCGCGTGCCGCTCGATCCCACACCGGCCGCGCTGCTCGCGCCGATCGCCGAGTCCACCGCCTGGCTGCTGGAGCACGGCGATCGCACGCTGATCCGGCACTGCGAGAACGGCGCGTGCATCCGCTTCTTCTACGACACGACGAAGAATCGCCGGCGCCGCTGGTGCGCGATGGAGGCGTGCGGGAGCCGCGCCAAGGCGGCGGCCTACTATCGCCGACGGAAGTCCGCCGGCGCTTGAGCGGGCTTCGACCAGACTGGCGCACGCGGGCTGGGATTGCGGCGGCGACGTGGCGCCAGGTTTGCTACCCTTGAGGCACGCCTGCCAGGATCGACCTTCTGAGGTATCGAATGAGCTGTCGCCGTGTCCTCTCGTTGAGTGTGGTTGTCGTCGGCCTGTCCTCGATCGGCTGCGCCGGTGGATCCGATGCGCGGTCGACTCCCACCTCGCCGAGCTCCGATCAGAACGCCAGCTCGAGCGAGGGAAATACGCGGCCCCCACAGCCGCCCAGTCCGGACCCGCCGCCGGCCACCGGCACGTGCGTCGCCGACCACGCACAGTGGGCGGTCGGCCGGCCTGCGTCGAGGGAGCTTCTCGAGCGCGCCCGCGTCGATGCGACGGCCTCGATCGCGCGGTTCATCCGCCCGAACGAAGCCATCACGATGGAGTATTCCTATGGGCGATTGAACCTCTACCTCGATGGGCGCGACGTCGTGCACGCCGTCGTCTGTGGGTGAGGCGTTGCTGGTCTTGCGGCCGCGCTCTCACGCGCGGCAGGGAAGAACTCCGACGCCGACCGATAGCTGAACCCGAGACGGCGCGCGAAACCGGGATCCTGCGCCCCATCCCCGACGAAGAGACAGCGGCTCGGATCGAGCCGGTACTTCTCGATCGCCAGCACCGCCAGCCCCGGCAACGGCTTGCGGCACCAGCACACCGGCGGGCCGGCGCCGTGCGGGCAGTACAGCGTGTCCATGTCGACGTCGAGCAGGTCTCGCAGCCGGGCCAGCACTGCCTCGGCGTCGGCTTCCGTGCGCGTGCCGTCGGCGATCTCGGGCTGCCACGACAGCCCGATGACGCCCCACCCCTCGTCGCGATAGCGGCGCAACGCGGCGGCACGCCCGTCCACGACGTCGACGTCATCGGGCGACCCGGGCGTGCGGGCGCCAGACCGACTGCGCGTGACGATGCCGTCGCACCAGACGAATATCGCCCGGTTCACGTAGCCTGACGGCCAGCGTCGTTCGAACGGTACAGTCTCGACCCGCGAGAAGCCTTCGGCGACGGTCGGCGGCTCGAGCTCGCGCTGCATGCGAAACAGCGCGCCGGGACCGAAGGTGCCGCCGGCATCGCGGCGGGCGGCTCGGGTGAGCTCGTCGCCGGCCAGCAGTCGTCCGTGCCTCGCGAGCAGGCGAGTCACGACGTTGATCTGCGCGTCCTCGATCGAAGTGGCCAGGTTGACGCATCGCGCGCTCAGCCCGAGCCGGCGTGCGGCCTCTATGACCGGCGTCCGCGACTTGCGCGACAGATAGGTGTTGTCGAGGACGAAGCGGGACGCCCCTTCGGCGCGCGCGCGTTCGAGCGCCGGAACGAGCCCTCGCAGCGTGCCTCCGGCCTCGTCACGATTGAGCCGGTGGTAGCCCTCGGTCACGAAGCGGCCGGCGAGCGTGCTCTTGCCCGCTCCGGCGAGGCCCATCACCAGCACGACTTCGCCCCTCGGCTCGTCCGACATCGGCTCGTTCGGCACGACTGCGGCCGTCGCTTCGCCGGGCGGTCGCCAGGCCGGGAAGCGCTCGGCGAGCCGCTCGCGGTCCCCCTCGTCGAGCACGATCGACGCGGTGCGGCCGATCGACGACGCCGTCTCCAGGCGCGTCGGGCCGGGCAGCGGCGTGACGAGATCCGAGAGGTGGAAGAGCGCTGCCAACGCGATCTCCGCCGGCGTGGCGCCGTGCCGCGCCGCGATGTCTCGCAGCGCCTGGTCGCGTCCGGTTCGGGCGCGGCGCTTCTCACCACCGAGCGGGCGATGCGCGAGGATGGCAATACCGTGCGCGACGCAGTACGCGACGACGCCGCCGAGGATCGCGTCGTCGCACCACACGCCGAGCTCCACTTGGACCGCGGCGATCGGCGCGATGGCGCACGCGTCCTCGATCTGGCCGACCGTGACGTTGCACAAACCAATCGCCTCGATGAGCCCGTCGCGTCGCAGAGCCTCGAGCGCCCGGACACTCGTCGAGAGCGGCGTGCGCGGATCGGGCGCGTGCAGCTGATAGAGCTGGATGCGCTCGACGCCGAGTGCCGTCCGGCTCGCCGCACAGGCGTCGACCAGATGGCGCGCGCGCCCGTCCGGAATCCACAACCCGTTCGGACGGGTCATGCCGCCTTTGGTCGCGACGACGACGTCGCGGCGATCGCCGGACCACGTGCTCAACGCCCGGGCGATCAGCCGCTCGTTGTGCCCGATGTCCGCCGCATCGCGCGCGTACGCGTCGGCGGTGTCGAACAGGCGGACGCCCGCATCGAGGCCGGCGTGGATGACGGCGATGGCTCGCGTCTCGTCGCGGTCGGCTGCCGTCGACAGGCGCATGCAGCCCATCCCGAGGCGCGGCCAGGCGGCGCGAGGCGTCATGGGGCGAGTCTAGTGGGCCGTTCTGGTGATTTGTGAAGTGGATTCCGGAGCGCGGCGCCCCTCCGAAGCCGGGGCCCCCGAGGTCGAGTTGTGGCAGCCGACGCGGGCTTGGGGCATACTCGTCGTATCGCCGTTACTGTGTCGTCGCGCACCTTTTACAAACCCACCCGCCCAATGGAGTGGAAGCTCACCTTATGGCTGGGCTCGCTCGCGGCGCTGGCGGTCTTGAACCTCGGGCTCTGGCTTTGGATGGCGGGGTCCGCTTCGCTGTGGACACCCTACGCCGAGGTCCAATTGCTGCTGTCCGGCGTGTACGTCGGGGTGTGTGGCTTTCGCTCGCTGTTTCCCCGGATCGATCTCGAGCGCGTCTGCCTCTGGGATACGTGGCTCTCCGCCATCGTGATCGGACGGGTCGCGGCCACTGTCGCCGAACTCTGCTTCGCGCTGCAGTGCGGCCTGTTCGTGCACAGGCTCTCCGACATCACCGGCATCCCGCTGCTGGCTGCGGGTGCGCAGGCCTTCGTGCCGCTGGCTGTGCTCGCCGAGGTGGTCTGCTGGTACGCCGTGCTGTCGCTGAACCACATCGGCCACGCCATCGAGGAAGCGTTGTGGGCCGCGATGATGCTGATCCTGGCGGCCGCATCTGGAGCGGCCGCGCTCGCCATCGATGGACCGTTGTCGTGGCTGCTGATCGCAGGTTCCCTGGTGTACGGTGTCGGGGCAACGTTGACGATCGTGGTCGATGTCGCGATGTACGTCCGTCGGTGGCGGGTGGGGGCGGCCGGCGTTCGGCTGACGCTCGCGACGGGTCTGCGTGACTGCCGGGTTCGCAGGCAGCCGACGTTCGCATGGGACATATGGCGGGAAGAAGTGCCGTGGATGACGCTCTACTTCAGCGTCGGCGTCTGGACGAGCCTGGCCATGGTGCTCCTCTAGAACCTATGGCGTGAGACCGGGGCTGCCCAGGATGCCGAAGACCTTGTCGCTGTTCACGGCAATCATCGCGACGGGGGCGCTCGTGGCCACGCCGATCGCCGCGCCGACCGCGGCCCCGCCGGTCACCGTCTCCATCGACACGCCGATGCGCGCGCCCACGTGGGCAACGCTCCAACGACGTCTCCTGGCCGAGAGCGTCCCCGCCTGCCGCGAGTTTTACGAGAAGTACTACGACGCGCGCGGCTACATCCAATGCTTCCTGCGCTGGGGCGCGAACGACGGGCCCGACGATGCCTTCGAGAACTTCAACCACTGGCCGGAGCTGCACGCGCTCGGCGCGGACGACGAGATCCTCAGGCGCTACCTCGCCGCGTTCGAGGGGATGACCCGCCAGTACTCCGAGGCGAAGACCACCGACGTGCCGGCCGGACGCGGCGGCATGTACGTGAAGGAGTACTCCGCGCAGTCGGACTGGATGCATCACGGCGAGGGACTGCAGCTCTTCAACCGCATGGCGCTGTCGGTGCCGACGCTGCCGGCCTATCGCGAGCGCGCGCGCCGGTTCGCCGGCCTCTACATGGGTGAGGACCCGGACGCACCGAACTACGATCCCGGCAAGAAGCTGATTCGCTCGATGATCAACGGCAGCCGCGGCCCGCTGCTGCGCCAAGCCACGGCGCTCGACTGGGTCGGCGATCCGTTCGACGCGACCGGTTTCGTCGCCCTCCACGGCGAGAGCACGTATCAGCAGTTCCTCGAGCACTACCGGGAATATACCGACGTCGCCGGCGACCACTTCCTGAACCTGGTTGCGACGACCTTGCCCACGAACGCGTATCTCGTGACCGGCGAGGCGAAGTACCGCCGGTGGATCGTCGAGTACATGGACGCGTGGCTGGCGCGGATGCAGGCCAACGGCGGCATCATCCCGAGCTTCGTCGATCTCGATGGCCGCGTCGGCGGACCCGAGGGACGCTGGTGGGGCAACGCCTACGGATGGGGCTTCAGCCCGGTGAACCCGGTGACGGGGCGGCGCGAGGATCGCAACCGAATCCCGCGCGCGCTCGTGGGTTTCAGCAACGCGCTGCTGGTGACGGGGGATCGGAAGTACGTGGACGCGTGGCGGGCGATGATCGACACGGTCAACGCGCACGCGCGCGTGGCGAACGGCCGGAAGGAGTACCCCTCGATGCACGGCGCCGACGGCTGGTATGGCTGGCGGCCGGAGCCATGGGGCGTGGGTGCGCTCGAGGTGTGGTACTGGTCGATGCGCGACGATGATCGCGCGCGTGTGGGCGAGGATCCGTGGCTGGCGTTCCTGGACGGGAAGGATGACGGCTATCCGGAGGCGGCGCTGCGGCGTGATCTGGAGAGCATCCCGAGGCGGCTGGCGGCGATGCGCGCGGATCGGACGCCGCCCGAGAAGCGGCTCGCCGACAACATGCTCGACTACAATCCCGCGGCCATCGACGCGCTCGTCCGCCTGATGCTCGGTGCCCTCGTCCCGGGTCGTGAGGGCGGCCTGCTCAACGCGCGGCTGCGCTACTTCGATCCCGTGCGCAAGCGGGCCGGCGTCCCCGAGGACGTGGCCGCCCTTGTATCCGCATTGGGCGATCGCCGGACGGTCGTGACGCTCGTCAACGTCAACCCGTCGACCGCACGCACGGTCGTCGTGCAGGGCGGCGCGTACGGCGAGCATCAGGTCGAATCGGTCGCCGTGAACGGCCGCACGGTGCAGGTCGGCGCGCGCGACGTCACCGTACAGATCGCGCCGGGGGCCGGCGCGACGCTCACCCTCACGATGCGCCGCTACGTCAACACGCCGACCGTCTCGTTCCCCTGGGATCGCTGACGCTCTCGCGTCAGTGAAACTTTCTCCAGGTCGGCCTCGTCTCTTCCCTATGCTAATCTGCAAGTGAGGTGACGTGAGCGATCAGACCGACGTCCTGCAAGGCACACTCGACCTCCTGATCATGCGGACGATCGTCCTCGAGCCCATGCACGGGTGGGCGATCGCGCAGCGCATCCAGCAGATCTCCAACGACCTGCTCCGCGTCCAGCAGGGCTCGCTCTACCCCGCGCTGCACCGCCTCGAGCACCAAGGTTGGATCACGGCGGAGTGGGGCACGTCGGAGAACAACCGGCGAGCCCGCTTC
Source organism: Vicinamibacteraceae bacterium (assembly GCA_031407765.1). GTDB lineage: Bacteria > Acidobacteriota > Vicinamibacteria > Vicinamibacterales > Vicinamibacteraceae > JBDSLU01. Next base: position 5,953 of record JANOIR010000453.1, on the reverse strand, counting down.
TACTCGCTGACGAAAGCCGGCCGGAAGCAGCTCGCGGTCGAGCTCTCGAAGTGGGAGCGCCTCTCGGCCGGCGTCAACCTCCTGCTGCAAAGGACCTGACCGTGCGCCTCTGGCACATTCTGTCCAGCCGGCTTCGATCCCTGTTCTTCCGCACTCGCCGCGAAGCCGATCTGCGCGAGGAGCTGCAGTTCCATCTCGAGCGGGAAGCGGAGCGTCTGGAAGCTGCCGGCATGCGCCCGGACGGGGCACGCCTGCAGGCGCTCCGGACGTTCGGTGCCGTGGAGCCGACCAAGGAGGCCTGCCGCGACGCGCGCGGCACGGCGCTGCTCGACAATGTGGCGCGGGACGTCCGCTATGCCCTTCGCTCGTTCCGCCGGGCGCCGCTCGCCGCCGTGACGATCGTGCTGACGGTGGGACTCGGCCTGGGGCTGGTGACCGTCGTCTTCACGATCCTCAACGCGTTCATCTTTCTCGTGGACGAGGTGCGCAACCCGTACGAGCTGTTCGCGGTCGAACGTCAGCGATCGGCCGACGCCAGGCCCGGTGGCTTCACGCGCGCGCAATATGAAGCGCTCGTCCGCGAGACGGGCGTGTTCTCGGATGCGTTCGCGAAGACGCCGGACATCGACACCTGGATCGAGGGCCGCAGGATGGAGGGCCCGCTCGTCACGGGGAACTTCTTCCACGTCCTCGGCGTCAGCGCGGCGCTCGGGCGCACCCTCACGCCGTCTGACGACGAGGTCGGCGTCCCGCGGGTCATCGTGCTCAGCCATCGCGCCTGGTTCCGGCACTTCGCGGGCGATCCGGACGTGATCCGCCGCACCGTCCTCTTGAACGGGGCGCCGGTCGACGTCGTGGGCGTGATGCCGGAAGGCTTTCGCGGGCTGACCGTCGCGGCGCCAGACTTCTGGGCCCCACTCGCGCTCTCCGGCCAGGTCCGCCGCAGCACGGAGAGCCGCGCGGACATGGAGGACGTCCACGTCGTCGGGCGGCTGAAGCCCGGTCTGTCGCGAGGTCGGGCGCTCACGCAGCTGCTGGTGTGGGACTCGCGCCGGGCGGCTGAACGCTCCGCCGAGCGGCTCGGCATCGAGCGCAGCGATGGCCGCGGCCAGCCGGCCGCCAGCCTCGTGCTCGAACCGCGGCTGGGCACGGTCCCGCAGCCGGCCGAGGCCCTGCTGCTGTTCATGCCGCTCTTCTTTGCGTTCGGCCTGATTCTGATGATCGGCTGCGCGAACGTCGCCAATCTGCTGCTCGCGCGCGGCGTCACACGCCAGCGCGAGATAGGCATCCGGCTGGCGATTGGCGCGTCGAGGCGCCGCGTCGTCTGGCAACTGCTCACTGAAAGCCTGTTGCTCGCGCTGGTGTCCGCGGCGCTCGGCCTTGGCGTGTCACGGCTCGTCCTCGCGGCCGCCCTCTACGCCCTGACGAGCACCTTCCCGCCGGAGTTCGGCAACATTCGCGTGGCCGTCCCGCCGGCGGATTGGCGGGTGGCGCTGTTCCTGGTCGGTGGCGGCCTGGTCTCGACGCTGTTCTTTGCGCTCGCGCCCGCACTGCAGGCCACTCGCGTGGAGCTGGTCCGAGCCATCCGCGGCGAGGTGGTGCGTGACACCCGTCCGGGCCGCGCCCGGGACGCGCTCGTCGCGCTACAGGTCACCGGATCCGTGCTGCTGCTGATCTGCGCCGCCATCTTTCTGCGGAGTTCGTGGACCGCGGCGACGGTCGATCCTGGCATTCGCACGGCCGACGTCGTCAACCTGAGCGTCCTGAACGAGCAGCGGCGGGAAGCCATCCTCCAGGTGCTGAAGAGCGAGCCGTCGGTGACCTCGGTCGCCGCCTCGTGGCCGGGCATGCTGGGCCGGCGCGCCGCGCTTGCCGATGGCCCGACGGGCCGATCGGCCGTCGCCTACCAATTCGTCTCGCCGGAGTACTTCGGCATCCTCGGCATCGGTCTCGTGCGCGGCCGCGGCTTCACGGAGCACGAGCGGAGCGCGGATGCCGCGGTGGCGGTCGTGTCGGAGAGCGTGGCGCGGCAGCTCTGGCCGCGGCTCGAGGCGATCGGGCAGGTTCTTCGGCTGGAGCCGGCCCCCAGCGACGACACGCGACAGCCGGATGAGCCACCGCTTCTCTCGCGCACCTTCGTCGTCGTCGGCGTGGCCAGGGACGTCGCGGGCTTTCGCCTGGGTGGGACGAGGATCGCCGGGGCGGGCATCTACGTACCCATCAGCGCCGACATCCCGCGGACGTCGCTCACGATGCGTGTGCTCGGCGATGCCGAGCGCGCGCGCCATGCTCTCGTCGATCGGCTGGCGGCGATCGATCCCAACATGGGCGAGGTGTCGACGCTTCGGACCTTCGTGGGTATGGAAGCGTACCTGCTGGGGATTCCGTTCTGGCTGACGCTGGTGCTCGGAGCGCTGGCGCTTCTGCTGACACTGTCCGGGCTGTTCAGCGTGCTTTCCTACATCGTCGAGCAACGCACCAGGGAGATCGGCGTGCGGATGGCGCTTGGCGCGACCCGCCGAAGCATCGCGACGCTCGTCCTGGCACAGTCCGCTCGTCCCGTCGCCATTGGCCTGATCCTAGGCGGCAGCCTGACGGCCGCCGCCGGCGCCCTGCTCCTGGCCACGCCCGCGGCGGAACAGATCGGGTCGAGCGTGCGCCTCTTCGATCCGATGGCCTACACCGCCGCCCTGCTCTGCATCGTCGCCGCGTGCGCCTGTGCCGCGCTGCTTCCGGCGCTGCGCGCAGGGCGGACCGATCCGGTCGGCGCGCTCAGGCAGGCGTGATCCGCCTGCCGTCTCGCAAGGGTGTGCAGCCCCTCCTCAGCTCTCGATTTGCTCCCGTGCGCTGTTCCAGCGTACGGGCTTGCCGGTGCGGAGCGACGCGTTGGCAATGTGGGAGGTCCGCGCCGCCTGGTGGGCGACGCGGATGTGCGCGTTCGGCTTCTGGCGGCTGCGGACGCAGTCGATCCAGTTCTGCAGATGCGCGATGGAGCCGTCGGCCTTCGATGGGATCACGATCTCTGGGGCCGGCGTGAGCGTGCCTGCGGCATACGGCGCCTCATCCTTGTAGAAGGCCAGCCGCGCCCGATCGATCTTCAAGGTCCCGAGCTCGCCGCGGAACTCGAGGCCGCCGTCATCGACGCGGCTCACGTACGTCCCGAGGTGGGCGCAGGTGAAGTTGTTCGGGAACTCGAGCGTCGTGCTGACGGTGTCGGGCGCCTCCCACATCTTCATGTTGTAGCTGCTGCCCGAGGTGTAGGCCGAGATCGGCGCCTCGACGTTCATGTACCAGTGGACGACGTCGATCCAGTGCGTCATCAGGTCGGTCAGCTGGCCGCCGCCGAAGTCCCAGAAGTGCCGCCACTGGTAGAAGCGCTCCGGCTTGAACGGCTGATCCTTGGCCGGGCCGAGCCACTTCTTCCAATCCAGCTTGTCGGGCATCGTCGCCGGCCACTGGCCCTTGCGCGCATGCTGGTACCAATAGGACTGGACGAACGTGATCTGTCCGAGCTTGCCGGACTGGATCATCTCCTTACCCTGGATGTAATGCTCCCAGCTGCGCTGCTGGGTGCCGGTCTGGACGATCTGCTTCGACGCCTCGATGGCCTTGACCATCTCGGCGCCCTCTTCGATGGTGTGCGAGACCGGCTTCTCGACGTAGACGTCCTTGCCGGCGGCGACGGCGTCGAGCGTCATCTGCTTGTGCCAGTGATCGGGCGAACCGATCAGCACGGCGTCGATCTCCTTGTTGTCGAGAATGCGCCGGTACTCGTCCGTCTTCAACGCCGCCGGACCGGCGATCTCGGCAGCCTGCAGGAGCCGCGGCTCGAAGACGTCGCAGAGGCCGACGATCTCGACGCCGGCCAGCGGCTTGAGCTGGTTCATGAGGCCGCGGGCGCGCCCACCCGTACCGATGATCGCGACGCGGACGCGGTTGTTGGCGCCTTGGACGGACGCAGAGGCCATGCGAGAGCCAATGACGACGCCGGATGCCGTGGTGAGAAACACGCGCCGCGTGGTGTTCATGCGAACTCCTCCAGTGAAGCTGCCCGGCAGATGACTCGAGAACCCTATCGCTACGATCCGCCCTCGACGGGGACCTTGAGCGACCTCGCGACTTGGGTGGCAATGTCGTTCTCGACGGCCACGAGATCGGCTGACGGACGGTCGTAGGTTTCGGACCAGACCACGAAGCCGGTATCCGCTCGCACGAGACGGGCCGCGACGCGCAGGGCGGCGCCGGACTTGCGCACGCTGCCGTCGAGCACATAGGTCGTCCCCAGGACGGCGGCGACGTCGCGAATCGCCGCGTTCTTGCCCTTGAACGAGAGCGAGGTCCGGGCGGGCGGCACGCGGACGCCGGGGATCCTGCTCAGCTTGTCGACCAGTTCCTCCGTCATGCCGTCGACGAAGATCTCATGGTTCATGTCATCGGTCAGATCGAGGAATGGCAGAACCGCGATCGAGGTCTGAGGCGCGGCCGGCGGCGCGGCGGCGCCCCGCTTCAGTGCGTCGGCCGCCATCCACGCGCCCAGCCCGAGCGCCGCGATCAACGCGACGGCGAGTCCCGCGAGGACATGTGTGCGGCGTAAGTCGGATGGCGGGGATGCTGGCGCGGCGGTTGAATCGTCCCAGGGCTCGACCGGCGCCACCAGCTGATACCCCAGCCGCGGCACCGTCGCGATGTAGGTTGGCTGTTTCGAGTCGTCTCCGAGGATCCGGCGCAGCGAGGCGACGGCCTGATACACGGAATCCGGCGCAACCGTCACGTCCGGCCAGACGCGATCGAGCAATGCATCGATGCTGACGATCTCGCCTGGGCGCTCCGCGAGGCACACCAGCAGGCGCATCGCTCGAGCCTCGAGCCGCACGGTCTCGCCGTTGCGCGAGATCTGCGCCGAGGCCGGGCGCACACACCAATCACCTACCCGCAGCGCCGGCTCGCGTTGTCGTGTCACGGAAAACCAGCCGCACTATATCAATTCAGGCGGATTCAGAGTGTTTCAGGCGAGCGTCGGGACTTTTCGGCTCGCCGCCGTGCACCGTGGACGGCATGCCCGAGATCACCACGAGCCGACCCACGCCTCGGCCGACGACACTTCTGCTTTTCTGCCTCCTCTTCCTCGCCGCCGCCGCGGCGACGACCTCGCTCCCGTCCGCAGCCGAACGGTCATGGCTGGTGGCGTGGGCCGCAGCCCCGGACTCCGCCGGCCCGCCCTTCGAGCGCCAGAGCATCCGACAGATCGTGCGGACGAGCATCGGCGGATCGCGCGTGCGCATCCGGCTCTCCAACCTGTTCGGCACGGACACGGTGCGGATTGGCTCCATCCACGTGGCGACGCACGCGCGGGGCTCGGCGATCGTGCCCGGGACCAGCCGTCTTGTCACGTTCAACGGCGCGCCCACCGTCACGGTAGCGGCCGGCGCTGGTGCGCTGAGCGATCCGGTTGCATTCCCGGTGACTGCGTTGCAGGAACTCGCGGTCAGCTTCTATCTGCCCACGCGCGTGGCCACCTCGACCGTTCACGGCACGGCGCTTCAAACCGCCTTCATCGCCGCAGGCGATCAGACGGCGGAGGCGGTATGGTCGAAGGCCGGCACGGATACCAGCCGCTTCTTCCTGACCGACGTCGAAGTCGAGGCCGATGGGCCTGCCGGCGCGGTGGTCATCATGGGCGACTCCATCACCGACGGGGTCGGCTCGACGGAGGACGCCAATCGACGATGGTCCGATGCCCTCGCGGAGCGACTGCAGGCCGATCCCGCGCTGGCCTCGATCGCCGTCGTCAACGCCGGCATCTCCGGCAACCGGATCCTGAACGATGGCGTCGCGCCGTTCATCGGGCCGAGCTCGCTCTCGCGCTTCGATCGCGACGCCCTCGACAAGCCTGGCGTGCGATGGGTCATCCTGCTGCAAGGCAGCAACGACATCAGCGCCAGTGACATGCTCG
>JANOIR010000339.1:0-2224 GCA_031407765.1 Vicinamibacteraceae bacterium | reverse complement strand
GTGGTCGCCATCCCGAAGGACAAGGCGGAGGCGGTGCTGAAGCGGGCCGAGGAGATCGCGCTGCGCGAGCAGCGGATGCTGCCGCTGATCCGGAAGCACAAGTCGGTCGGCGAGGCGATCAAGGCCTATAACTGGATCTAGCGCGGTGAACGGCGCCGCGCGGATCAACTCCCAACGTCCAATGACCAACCTCCAAGTCTCTCGCGCCCCCAGATGCTCATCGTCCACGTGCACGTGAAGGTCGTCCCAGGCGGCATCGACGCCTTCCGCGAGGCGAGCCTGGCCAATGCCCGGGCCAGCGTCCAGGAGCCGGGCGTCGCGCGCTTCGACGTCATCCAGCAGGAAGACGACCCGACGCGCTTCGAGCTGATCGAGATCTACCGCACGCCCGAGGCCGCCGCGGCGCACAAGGCCGCCGCCCACTACGCCACCTGGCGCGACGCGGTGGCACCGCTGATGGCCGAGCCGCGCTCGAGCACCCGCTACCGCGCTGTCTTTCCCGCGAAGCTGTGAGGACGCCGTGAGCGCGCCGGGCGCCTTCGAGCTCGCCACGGCGGGGCGCATCGTCTTCGGCGCCGGACGCATCCGCGAGCTGCCGGGGATCGTCGCCGGGCGCCGCACGTTGCTGGTCACGGGTCGGCGGGGATCGCCGGTTTCGATCGCGGCGGCGCATCACGTGCGCGTCGAGGGCGAGCCGACCATCGACGACGCCCGGCGGGCGGCTGCGCAGACCGACGTCGACATCGTCGTGGCGATCGGCGGCGGGTCGGCGCTCGATCTCGGCAAGGCTGCCGCGGCCCTCATCGCCAACGGCGGCGATCCACTGCGCTACCTCGAGATCGTCGGCGACGGCCAGCCGCTGGCGCACGCGTCGCTGCCCTGCATCGCGATTCCAACCACCGCCGGCACCGGATCCGAGGTCACGCGCAACGCGGTGCTCGGCTCGCGCGAGCACGACGTCAAGGCGAGCCTCCGCAGCCCGCACATGCTGCCGGCGGTGGCGCTGGTCGATCCCGAGCTGACCTACGACCTCCCTCCCGCGCTCACCGCGTCCACTGGCCTCGACGCCTTGACGCAGCTGATCGAGCCGTTCGTCAGCGCCCGCGCCAACGCGTTCGTCGACGCGATCTGCCGCGACGCCATCCCGCGCGTGATCGCCGCGCTGCCGCGCGCCGTCGCCGGCGATCGCGGCGCCCGCGCCGAGATGAGCTACGCCAGCCTGTGTGGTGGGCTGGCCCTGGCCAACGCCGGCCTCGGCGCGGTCCACGGCCTGGCCGGCCCGATCGGGGGCCGCTTCCCTGCTCCGCATGGCGCGACCTGCGCGGTGCTGCTGCCGCACGTCGTGGCGATGAACGCCGCCCGTGCCGGCGATCCGAAGTTCGCGGAGCTGGCCGCCATGACCGGCGACCTGGCGGCGTTCGTGGCGCAGTTCGCGCTGCCGCCTCTCTCGGCCTACGGCATCGGGGAGGCCGATGTGCCGGCGCTCGTCGCGCAGGCCAAACAGGCCAGCTCGATGAAGGCGAATCCGGTCATCCTCGAGGACGACGAGCTGGCAGAGATCCTGCGTCGAGCTCGATAGCCGTTTGGTCAGACTCTCTTGTGACCCATCCGGAAGAAGGCCTGCCGCTCGCCGTAGAGTCGGCCGACCTTTCGCCACATCTTCTCTCTCCCATCTCGATCGGATATCCTGACGTCGCAATGCGTGCCAATCGGTCGAGTGTCAGCGCGCTTCGCGTCGCTGGCCTCTTCGCAGGCGTCGGCGGCTTGGAAGCCGGACTGAGGGCCGCTGGCCACCAAGCCACGCTTCTGTGTGAAGTCGACCCGGGGGCTAGAGAAGTTCTCAGGACGAGGTTTCCAGAGGTCGAGCTGCACCGCGACGTGCGCTCTTTGAAAACGGTCGGCACGGTCGACCTGATCGCAGCCGGATTCCCTTGCCAGGATTTGAGTCAGGCTGGCCGAACGGCGGGGATCAGCGGCGGTAACTCTGGCCTCGTCGGCCACGTGTTTCGGCTCCTTGACGGCAGACAGCGTTCCCCGCGCTGGCTGCTGCTTGAGAACGTGTCGTTCATGCTTCAGTTGGACCGCGGCCGTGGCATGCGTTTCCTCGTCGACGAACTCGAGGCTAGGAACTATGCCTGGGCGTATCGCGTAGTCGACACGCAGGCATTCGGCCTCCCACAACGAAGGCAACGCGTGATCTTGCTGGCGTCGAAGGTCGACGATC
>JANOIR010000419.1:0-2375 GCA_031407765.1 Vicinamibacteraceae bacterium | reverse complement strand
CGTGTAGGCGAGCGGCATGAACAGCTTCCCGGCCTGACCAGCCAGCGTGAAGATGGGCAGGAAGCTGATAGTGATCAGCAGCAGCGAGAAGAAAATCGGCCGGCCGACTTCCTTGCACGCATCGACGATGACCTTCGCGATGTTTGCCGCCGCGATTCTCTCCATCACCCTCGCGCCACCGCTGATGGTGCTCCTGTTGCGGGGCCGGTTCCGGACCGAGGCGACCAATCCCGTCAGCCGGATCCTGAGCGCGATCTACAGGCCGATTGCGGTGCTGGTCGTGCGGTTCCGGATTCTCGTGGTGGCGGCCGCGGTGCTGCTCATGATCGCGACGGTGCCGGTGTTTCAGCGGCTCGGGTCCGAGTTCATGCCTCCGCTCGATGAGGGCTCGCTCCTCCTGATGCCGACGACGTTTCCGGGAATTGCGATCGAGGAGGCTCGGCGTGCGCTGATTGCCCAGGATCGCATCATCATGCGGTTCCCCGAGATTGCCTCGGTGCATGGTAAGGTCGGTCGCGCGGAGACGGCCACCGACCCGGCCCAGCTCGACATGATCGAGTCGGTCATCGCGTTGCGCCCGCGCGCCGAGTGGCCCAGAACCTACACGCCGCGCTGGTACAGCGCGCGCGCACCCGACTGGGCGAAGCGCGGGCTGCGTCGCGTGTGGCCGGAGCAGCAGGCGCGCACGCTGGCGGAGTTGTCGCGCGACCTGGATGCCGCGTTGCAGATGCCCGGGTACCAGATGGCGATTGCCCCGCCGATCCGCACGCGGATCGACATGCTCTCGACTGGCGTCCGCACGCCGGTGGGGATCAAAGTCTTTGGCGAGAACCTGGCCGAGATCGAACGCGTGAGCGTGGCCCTCGAGGGCATGCTCCGTCAGGTGCCCGGCACCCGCAGCACCTTCGCTGAGCGGCAGACCGGGCGCGAGTACGTCGACATCATCCCCAACCGCGAGGCGATCGCGCGCTACGGGCTCACCGTCCGTGACGTGCAGGATGTCGTCGAGGCCGCGGTCGGCGGCATGACGGTCTCGACCGCCATCGCGGGGCGTGCCCGCTTCTCGATCAGCGTGCGCTACGCCGCCGATCGGCGCTCGGACCCGCAGGCCCTCCGCCGCATTCTGGTGCCGGTCCAGTCGACGGGCAGCGTGACGGACTTCGGCGGCGGTAATGCGGGAGCCGGCGGCAGCACCCAGGGTGGCGGCACGGCCGCGGCCGGTGGCGGCGGCGGCGGGGGCGGGATGGGCTCGATGGGCGGAGGCGCGGCACGGCCGTCCGGCGGCACGTCTGGAAGTCTCGCGGCACCGCCGATGGGCGGCGTCTCCGCGTCACCCGATTTCATGGAGCAGTGGCGCCAGCCGGGGGCGGCCGTTCCGCTTGGGCAACTCGCCGAGGTGCGCGTGACCACCGGCCCGCCCATGATCAAGGACGAAAACGGCGTGCTCGTCGGGTACGTGTTCGCCGACATCGACCAGACGCAGCGCGACCTCGGCGGCTGGGTGGCCGATGCCAAGGCGATCGTGGCGTCTCAGCTCACCCTGTCCCCGGGGTACCGGCTGCAATGGACCGGCCAGTACGAGTTCCTCGCGGAGATGGAAGCGCGGCTGCGCTACGTCATCCCGTTCACCCTGGTGCTCGTGGTGGCGCTGCTGTACCTCTCGATGCGCGGATGGCCGCAGACCTTCCTGGTGTTGTCCAGTCTGCCCTTTGCGGTGGCCGGCAGCGTGTGGCTGCTGGCGTTCATGGATTACAACCTGTCGACGGCGGTCTGGGTCGGGCTCATCGCGGTTGCGGGGGTGGCGGCAGGAACCGGCATCGTGATGGTGGTCTACCTCGACGAAGCGTTCGCACGATACATGCGTGAAGGCCGCATCCAGAAACCCGAGGATGTGGATGCCGCCGTCGTCGAGGGTGCGGCGGCCCGCGTTCGCCCGCTGATCATGACCGTCGCGACGACCGTGCTGGGTCTGCTGCCGCTGCTCTGGGAATCCGGCGTGGGGGCCGACGTGTCGGCCAGGACCGCCGCGCCCGTGGTGGGTGGCCTGTGGTCGTGCCTGCTGCTGACCCTGCTGGTCCTCCCCGCAGCGTACGCCATGTGGCGCCGACACCAGGTACGTGTCGGGATGGTACCGTCGCCGCTGGCGCCCGCCGAGCCTCCATCTACGTCGCCGCTCGCGCCTGCGACGTCTCCGGGTACCGCGTGAATCGCGTGAGGCTCGCCGAGCTGACGTCCGGAGTCGGGCGCGCTCGCCCACTTCCTGACGTAGGCACGCTCCTCCTCTCGCGTCATTCCTCACAGCATAGCGGAAGCCGCAGTCTTGACGGTCCCCATGCTGTCGAAGCGGGGAGCAGCGTCCACAGCCTGGTTATCGA
>JANOIR010000269.1:0-1623 GCA_031407765.1 Vicinamibacteraceae bacterium | reverse complement strand
CCGCACTCATCGAGGAGATCGTGCTGGTGACCCTGGCGCACGTCGTCTTTCTGATGCACTTTCGCTCGATCGTCATCGTCACGTTGCCGCTGCCGCTCGCGGTGCTGGCGGCGTTTCTCGGGATGTACTACGCCGGCATCTCGTCGAACATCATGAGCCTCGCCGGCATCGCCATCGCCATCGGGGTGCTGGTCGACGCCGGCATCGTCGTCACCGAGAACGCATTTCGCTTCCTCGAGCAGCAGCGGATCGACACCCGCGATCGCGCGGCGGTCCGGCGCGCGGTGCTCGAATCGACGCGGCTGGTCGGGCGTCCCGTGTTCTTTTCGATGGCGATCATCCTGCTGGCGTTCGTGCCGGTCTTCGCGCTGACCGGCCAGGAAGGCAAGCTGTTCCACCCGCTGGCGTTCACCAAGACCTTCGCGGTGCTGGCGGCGACGGTGATCGCCGTCACGCTGGTGCCGGTGCTGTGCACGCTGCTTCTCGGCGGGCGGATGCACGCGGAGGAGGCGAATCCGGTGATGCGGGGCCTTCGCGCGGTCTACCGCCCGGTCCTCGTGTGGGCGCTCGCTCACCGCGGGGCGACGCTGGCGTGCGCCGTCCTGCTGTTCGCCGGCGCCCTCGCCGCCGGCAGCCGCATCGGCAGCGAGTTCATGCCGCCGCTGAACGAGGGGGACCTGATGTTCATGCCCATCGCGGACCCGAGCATCTCGCTCGAGGAGAACACCCGGAATGCGCAGCGACAGAACCAGGCCCTGATGCAGTTCCCCGAAGTCGAGTACGTCGTCGCGAAAGTCGCGCGGGCCGAGACCTCGACCGATCCCGCGCCGCTCAACATGACGGAGACGATCGTCCACCTCAAACCGCCGGCCGCGTGGCGACCCGGCATGACGCAGGCGCGACTGAGATCGGAGATGGACCGCGCCGTCCAGTTTCCCGGCGTTTCGAACATCTGGACGATGCCGATCATCAACCGGATCGACATGCTGTCGACCGGCATCCGCTCGGAAGTCGGCGTGAAGATCTACGGCGCCAGCCTGGACACCCTCGAGTCGCTGGCCAGGCAGATTGCGCAGGTCCTGCGCACCGTGCCGGGGGCGCAGAGCGTCTATCCCGAGCAGATCACGAGCGGGCAGTACGTCAACGTCAAGGTCGATCGGGCGGCCGCGGCGCGCTACGGCATCGGACCCGGCGCCGTGCAGGACGTCATCGAGACGGCGGTCGGCGAGACCGTGCTGAACACGACCATCGAAGGGCGGCAGCGGTTTCCCGTCCGGGTGCGCTATGCGCCACAGTTCAGGGGCGACGTCCGATCTCTTGGCGATGTGCTGGTCGCCGCGCCGGGCGGCGCGCAGATTCCGCTCCGGCAACTGACGCAGATCTCGACGTCACGCGGACCGGCCATGATTTCGTCGGAGAACGGGCTGCTGGTGGCGACCGTGCTCCTGAATGTGCAGGGACGCGATATCGGCGGCTTCGTGAATGAGGCTCGTGGCGCGGTGGCACGAGGGATGACCCTGCCGGTCGGTTACTACCTCGGGTGGAGCGGTCGATTCGAAAACCAGGAGCATGCGCGCCGCCGGCTGTTGCTGGTCGTGCCGCTCGCGCTCATCGTCATCTTCG
>JANOIR010000196.1:0-1896 GCA_031407765.1 Vicinamibacteraceae bacterium | reverse complement strand
GGTCACCACCGCACCCGCCGCGGAGTTGCTCACCGCGGTGATCGCCTTCGTATCGCCCGCGTCCGCATCGGTGTCGTTGGCCAGCAGCGCGGTGCCGAGCAGCGTCACCGCCGGCCCGTCTTCCTGCGCGGCGCCCGTGTCGTTGCCCGCGAGCGGGTTGTCGTTCGTGCCGTTCACCGTCACCACCAGGCTGCCCGCGGTGCTCGCGATGCCGTCCGTCGCCGCGTAGCCGAACACGTCGGTCACGCTCTGGCCCGCGCGCAAGCTTTGCGCCGCGGCCGAACCGTTGGCCAGGGTATACGTATACGCGCCGTCCGCAGCCAGGCTCAGCGAGCCGTAGCTGCCGATGAAATTTCCCGGGCTTGCGGAAAGCACGCTGCCCGCGTCGATATCGGAATCGTTCGCAAGCACGTTGCCGCTCGTGGCCAGCGTGGTGTCTTCCTTGACGCTCGCCAGGTCGTTCGCCGTGACAGGCGCGTCATTCGCGCCGGCGATGCTCACGCTCAACGTCGAAGGCGTGCTGACAATGCCGTCGCTGGCGGCGTAGCCGAAGACATCGTTCACAGTCTGTCCGGCCGCGAGCGCCTGTACCGCCGCCGAAGCGTTGGCAAGGGCGTAGGTGTAGCTGCCGTTCGTGGAGAGCGTCAGCGTGCCGTAGCTGCCGGTGAATGTTCCGGGGCTTGAAACGCTCAGCGAAGTATCCAGATCGATGTCGGAGTCGTTCCCCAGCACGTTGCCGCTGGCCGCGAGCGCCGCGTCTTCCTGCACGCTCGCCACGTCGCCCGCCGTGACCGGCGCATCGTTGGCGCCGGTGATCGACACGGCCAGAGTACCCGGCGTGCTGGCAATGCCGTCGCTCGCGATGTACTCGAAGCTGTCGGCAACCACCTCGCCCTCGCGCAGGCTCTGCACCGCCGCCGAGCCGTTGTCCAGCGCGTAGCTGTAGTCCCCGTTCGCGGACAGATCGAGGCTGCCGTAAAGACCGGCATTCGCCACGGAGAGCGTAGTGCCGCCGTCGACATCGCTGTCGTTGGCGAGCACGTTTCCGTTCGCGGTGAGCACGCCGTCCTCCTGGACGCTCGCGCTGTCGCCCTGCGTCACCGGTGCGTCGTTCGCGCCCGCGATATCCACCGTCAGAGTCGCCGTCGCGCTGGCGAGTCCGTCGGTCGCGGCATAGGCAAACGAATCGGTCACATGCTGCCCTGCGGCCAGGTACTGCACCGCAGCGTTGTCGAGCGCGTAGCTGTAGCTGCCGTCGGCCGCCAGCGTCAGGGTGCCGAAGTTGCCCGCGAATGTCCCGGGGGTGCCGACACTCAGGAGCGTACCGGCATCGGCATCGCTGTCGTTCCCCAGCACGTTGCCGCTTGCAAGCAGCGTGCCGTCCTCCTGCACGCTCGCCGAATCGTTCACGGCCACCGGTGCGTCGTTCGCGCCGGCGATGTCCACCGTCAGCGTCGCCGCAGAGGCGGCAAGGCCGTCCGTCGCGGAGTAGGAGAACGCATCGGAGACGTGCTGGCCCGCGACGAGGTACTGCACCGCCGCGTTGTCCAGGGCGTAGCTGTAGCTGCCGTCCGCAGCCAGCGTCAGCGTACCGAAATTGCCGACGTAGGTTCCCGCGTTCGCCACCAGCAAGCTAGAGCCGGCATCGATGTCGGAGTCATTGCCGAGCACGTTGCCGGTCGCAAGCGGGGCGCCGTCTTCCTGCACACTCGCAGCGTCGTCCGCGGCTACCGGGGTGTCGTTTGCGCCCGCGATGTCGATCACGAGGTCTGCGGTAGCGTCTGCAAGGCCGTCGGATACCGTATACCCGAACGTCTCCGTCACGTGCTGGCCCGCCGCCAGCGACTGTGCCGCGCCATTGTCCAGCGTGTAGCTGTAGCTGCCGTCGGCCGCCAG
>JANOIR010000134.1:0-3503 GCA_031407765.1 Vicinamibacteraceae bacterium | reverse complement strand
TGAAGTCGCCCATCTGCGCGCGATAGGTGCCAAACCACAGGTGCGCGGTTGCGAGGTTCGGGTCGATGGCGAGCGCCGCCTGGAACTCGCGCTCGGCCACCTCCCAATCCCATTCGTACTTCGAGGCGATCAGCCCGAGAGACACGTGCGCAGCAGCGAGAGACGGGTCGAGTTCCACCGCTCGTTGGGCTGCGGCCTTCGCTCTCGGCATCACGTCCCTCGGCGGAAACACCAGGTTCGAGGCGTCGTAGAACAGATCAGCCAATCCGCTGTGCGCCAGGGCATAACCCGGATCGCTGTCGATAGCGGCTTGCAGGTAGTCGAGGGCCCTGCGGAACCCGTCTTCCGAGTACTTCTTCGCGTAGTACCGGCCGCGAAGGTAGTTGGTGTGAGCGGACGGGTTCTCCGTTCTGTGCCTGTTCAGTGCGCTCTGTTGTTCACCAGTGAGTCGCTCTGAGAGGTGGGAGACGATTCGCTCGGAAATGGAATCTTCAAGAGTGAAAGCGTGCTCGGCCGTGACGTCGAAATTCTGCGCCCATAGAGGCCGACTGTCGCGGACGCGAAACAGGTGGACCGACACTCGAATGAGATCGGCTGCCGTCCGGATGCTCCCCACCACGACTGTGTCTACCCCGAGGTCGTGCCCTGTCTGGATCGGATCCTGGCCGGCGAATCGGCTCACGCTCGCAAGCGGCCGGACGATGAGTGGCGTGTTGCCGAGCCGCGTGATGACAGCGTCGGCCAGTCCAACGCCCAGGTACTCGCTCCTGCCATCCTGATTCAGGACGCTGAACGGCAGAATCGCGACGGAGCGAAGCGGTGGCAACGAGGCCAGGCCAACGAAGCTGTAGCCTCGGCCAGGTATCGTCACGATCCACTTGGCGGTAGGCGCAGTTTCGCCGAGCGCTTTGCGCAGCGCAGAGATGGCGACCGTGATGTTGTTCTCTTCGACTGCGGTGTCCGGCCAGACGCGACGCATCAGGTCGTTCTTGTCAACCACCTCGCCTCGCCGTTCGAGCAAGACGGCCAGGATCTCCATGGCTTTGCCAGAGAGGGCGACCGGTTGCCCGTCGCGCTCGAACGAGCGACGGAGGAGGTCGAGACGGAACGGGCCGAACTCGAGAATCGAAGCCCGCTCCCGCATTAGCGAATTTTTAGCTTTCTTAAGGTGCTTTTCAAGGACTCTTGGCCGCCTCCTCGGCCAGGATTGGCTTGACGCCAGTCTCTGTCTGACGTTGGGTGCCGTGGCGGTACTCGGTTATGGGGAGGTTTCCATGTCGCACGGGAATGCAATCGAAGGTGTCAAGAACGTGATTCTCGTTCACGGAGGGTTCGTTGACGGGTCCGGTTGGCAGGGCGTCTACGACCTTCTCAAGAAGGACGGCTACGACGTGTCCATCGTCCAGAATCCGACCACGTCGTTGGCTGACGATGTCGCGGTCACCCAGCGCACAGTGGCCGCCCACAACGGACCCGCGCTTTTGGTCGGCCACTCCTACGGCGGAGTCGTGATCACGGAGGCCGGCAACGATCCCAAGGTCGCCGGGCTCGTCTACATCGCCGCATTCGCGCCGGACCAGGGCGAGTCGGTCTCGTCGCTGATCAAGAACCCGCCGCCCGGCGCTCCGGTGCCGCCGATTCTCCCGCCCCAGGACGGCTATCTGTTCCTCGACAGGGCGAAGTTCGCTGCGTCATTTGCCGCAGACGTCGCCCCGGCGGAAGCGGCGTTCATGGCAGATTCTCAGGTGCCCTGGGGACTCGACGCTCTGAACGGCGCCGTCACCCTGCCGGCGTGGAAGGCGAAGCCAAGCTGGTATCTCGTCGCGACCGACGACAGGATGATCCCTCCCGACGCTCAGCGCGCAATGTCCAGGCGCGCGGGCTCAACGGTTACGGAGGTCAAGGGCAGTCACGCCGTCTACGTATCTCAACCGCAGGTAGTCGCGGCCATCATCGCGAAGGCTGCACACGGGGTCGCTCTGGCAGCGCGATAGTTGCGAAGAGCGACGGTATTCGCCGCTACAGCAGCCAGTCGACCGCGGCTTCCGGCTGGTAGACGCAGAAGTGACCGGTGCGCACGGCGTTGTCCAGGTGCCGGCCGAGGCGCGGGTGGGCCGCCGCGACTTTCTTGATCGCGCTCCGGATCCGCCAGGTCACGGCGGATCGCGCCCGCTCGGCCGGGCTCCCAAGGCCGCGTGGACGGCCGCGCAGGCCGATCGCGCCGGCGAGCGAGTCGACCAGCCGATCCAGCTCCTCGCGCGCCCGCTCCGCGCGTCCGAGATCGTGCGCCGCGTCGGCGTCGTCGATCTCGCGCTGCAGCTCGACGGCCCGCGCGCGGATCTCGCGGCGGGCGCGGTCGTCGAGGACGACGTCGCCGGGAGATACCTCGGCCGGGCGGTCGGCCAGCTCCAGGCAGTGGACCTCGACGCCGGGCCGCGCCAGCAGGCGCGCCAGGTCGGCGAACCCCTTCACGTCGACCAGGCGCACGGTCTGGCCTTCGAACGCCGCCGTCCACAGCTCGCCGTCTTTGCGGAACATCGCCCGCGCCGCGGGCCCAGCACCGATGGCCCCCGGCGTCTCCGTCTCGGTGCCGTCGTGCCCGTGCTGGTGGAAGACGAGCCGCACACGCCGGCCGAGATGGATGACGTCGCCGTCGCGGAGCACGCGCGGTGCGATCACCGCCTCGTCGCCGCAGAACGTGCCGTTCTTGCTCTCGAGGTCCTCGAGCGTGGCGCGCCCGTGGCGGACGACGATGCGCGCGTGGCGGCGCGACAGGCCGCTGGCCGCGATGTCGATGGCCACGTCGTCGCCGCGGCCGATGACGTGCTCGCCGTCGGCGAGCGGCCACTCGCGCCCGTCGTGGACGACGACCGGCTGTGCCGGCGTCGGAGACGGCGTCATCGCGAGTGCCTCAACGAAAGCCCTCGACCAGCATCAGGTCCGATCCCTCGGTGACCCGCCGCGTGAAGAGGACGCGACGGCCGTCCGGCGACACCGCCATGCCGGGCACGAAGCCGCCGTTGACGTGCGCGGTACCGAGGAACCGCGTCGCGCCGCTGTCCGGATCGATCCGGAAGACCGGGCTGCTCGGCGCCTCGGCCGGGCAGCCGAGGTAGTAGATGCCATCGGGCCCGGCGGTCAGCGTGCGGGTGATGGCGCACGCGACGAGCGTCCGGGCCGGTCCGCCAGCGACCGGCTGGGCGAGGAGCGGTGACTCGTCGTCGCGCGTCGCGAACACGAACGTCCGGCCGTCGGGCGACTCCACGCCACGGAAGCCGCCGCCCCGTGTGACCCGCACCCTTGCGCCTGCGCCCACCATCGGTCGCCGCCACAGGTCGTAGCCGTCGGCGCGATCCTCGCGATAGTAGAGGAAGCGGCCGTCGCGCGACCACGCCGGCATCGCGTCGTCGAAGGGGCCGTCGGTCATCCGCCGCAGGCCGAGGCCGTCCGGGCCGATCACCCAGACGTCCGAGAAGCCGTCCGCGCCACGGGAATCGAAGGCG
>JANOIR010000102.1:0-3421 GCA_031407765.1 Vicinamibacteraceae bacterium | reverse complement strand
GGTCACCGGCAACGACGGCAGCGTCACGCCGTACGACACGTTGCTGCTGGCGACCGGCAGCGCCGCGTGGTTTCCGCCGATCGCAGGGCTCGACAAAGACGGGGTGTTCGCGTTCCGCACGCTCGACGATACGCGGGCGCTGCTCGCGCGCGCGGGATCGCAGACGCGCGCGGTCGTCATCGGTGGCGGGCTGCTCGGTCTCGAAGCCGCGCGCGGGCTGCAGGTGCGGGGCTGCGACGTCACGGTCGTGCACCTGCTCGACACGCTGATGGAACGGCAACTCGACCCCTGCGGCGGCGGCTACCTGCGCTCGAAGATCGAGGCGCTCGGCGTGAAGGTGCTGCTCGGACGAAGCACCACGGCCATTGTCGGCGGCGACACGGTCACCGGCGTCGAGTTCTCGAACGGCTCGACGCTCGACGCCGATCTCGTCGTGGTCGCGGCAGGGATCCGCCCGAACGTCGAGTTGGGCCGGAAAGCCGGCCTGGCCGTCAACCGCGGCATCGTCGTCAACGATTTCATGGAAACGTCCGACCCGGACATCTTTGCCGTCGGAGAGTGTACCGAGCACAACGGCATCTGTTACGGCCTGGTCGCCCCGCTGTTCGAGCAAGGCAAGGTGCTGGCGGCGACCGTCACCGGGAACAAGGGCCCGACCTTTACCGGGACCGTGCAGGCGGCCAAGCTCAAGATCATGGGCGTCGAGGTCTTCTCGGCGGGAGAGTGGGCCGACGGAGCCGGTGTGGAATCGGTGCGCTACGAGGATCCGGCGCTCGGCGTCTACAAGAAGCTGGCGCTGCGCGACGGCAAGCTGGCGGGCGCGATTCTCGTCGGCGACTCCGCCGACAGCCATCGCTACATGGACTGGCTGCGTTCGGGCGCCGATCTGACTGCGCAGCGGCGCCACCTCCTGTTTCCGCCGCCGGCCGCGGACGCCGGACTCGATGTGGCCGAGATGGCCGACGGCGCCACGGTCTGTGGATGCGTCGGCGTGACCAAGGGCACGATCATCCGCGCCATTCACGAGAGCGGGGTGAACACGCTCTCGCAGCTCAAGGAAGCCACGCGCGCCAGCACCGGCTGTGGCAGCTGTTCGGGCTTGTGCCAGGACCTGCTGCGCGCCGTCGCGCCTGAGTTCGAAGAGGAGGTCAAGCAAGTGATCTGCGGCTGCCTGCCGTTTGCCGAGGACCGGCTGCGCGAGATCCTGCGCAGCGACCGGATCAAGTCGGTGCAGGAAGTCCTCGAGATCTACGGCAACGGCCGCGGCTGCGAGCTGTGCAAGCCGGCGCTGAGCTACATGCTCGACATGCTTCGGTGCGGTGACCACGACGAGGATCGCTCGGCGCGCTTCATCAACGATCGCGTGCACGCCAACATTCAGAAGGACGGAACCTTCTCGGTCATCCCCCGCATTCGCGGCGGCGTGACGAGCGCGGCCGAACTGCGGCGCATCGCCGACGTGGCCGACAAGTACCACGTGCCGATGGTGAAGATCACCGGCAGCCAGCGCATCGACTTGCTCGGGGTCAGGAAGGAAGATCTGCCGAAGATCTGGGCCGATCTCGACATGCCGTCGGGCCAGGCCTATACCAAGGGCGTCCGCATGGTGAAGACCTGCGTCGGCACCGACTTCTGCCGGTTCGGGACGCAGGACTCCACGGCCGTCGGCATCGAGCTCGAGCGGCGCTTCGAGCAGTTGTTCACGCCGCACAAAGTCAAGATGGCCGCCGTCGGTTGCCCGCGCAACTGCGCCGAGGCCACCGTCAAGGACATCGGCCTCGTGGGGCAGGAAGGAGGGTGGCAGGTGGTCGTCGGCGGGGCGGCAGGCAAGTCCGTGCGCAAGGCCGATCTGCTGTCGACGGTTGAGACCTCGGAGGCGGCGCTCGAGGCGGCCGAGCTCTTCTTCCAGTACTACCGCGAGAACGCCAACTATCTCGAGCGCACCTACGACTTCGTCGAACGGCTCGGGATCGAGAAAGTGCGGAAGGAGACCGTCTACGCGCTCGACGCCGTCAAACAGGGACTGCGCGATCGCTTCGCCCGGGCCAAATCTCGCGCCGTCGATCCGTGGCTCGAAGGTCGCGAACCCAGACATCCCTCGCAGTTCATTCCGCTTCAACCCATCGAGAAGGTGCTGACATGAACGGATATCGCTGGGTGCGCGTGACCCGGGCCGAGGCCGTGCCCCTGCGCGAAGGACGCGCGGTCACGCTGGCCGGGCGTGAGATCGCCATCTTCAATCTTGGCGATCGGTTTCTGGCAACCGACAACCAGTGCCCCCACCAGGGCGGACCGCTGTGCGATGGGATCGTGGCCGGCGACTCTGTCGTCTGCCCGTTGCACGCCTGGAAGGTGCGGCTCGACTCGGGCGCGGTCGAGCGGCCCGCGTCCCAGAACGCCTGCATCACCACGTATCCGACGCGCATCGAGGACGGGATCGTGTGGCTGGGGCTGCCGCTCGCGATGGTGACGGCCACGCCGACCGGGAAGCACGCCGCGTGAAGACAGAGACGCCCGCCGGCGCGAATCTCGCCGGGGACCCGGTGCGTGCGCTCTGGGAGCAACGCGCCAGCCGCCCAGGACGCAGCGCGCCGGCGATCAGCCTCGACGGCCGGCGCGTGTTGACGCTCGAGAGTCGACGCGCGCCCGAGCTCGCGCTGCTGATCATGAACTACGGGGGGACGCCGGTCGTGGCGCCGTCGCTCCGCGAGGTGCCGCTCGAGTCCAACCATCAGGCGCTGACGTTTGCCAGGGACCTGATCGAGCGGCGCTTCGGCATGGTCGTCCTGACGACCGGCGTCGGCCTGCGCCTGTTGATCAAGGTGGTCGAGCCCGTGTACGGCCGCGAGACGTTCGTCGACGCGCTGGCTCACACTCGGATCGTCGCGCGCGGTCCCAAGCCCGTGGCCGCGCTTCGCGAGCTCGGGTTGACGTCGTGGGCGACGGCGCCCAGCCCGAACACGTGGCGGGAGCTCCTGGCCACGCTGGATGCCCGGAGAGGTGAAGCGCCGCTGGACGGTGTGCGGGTGGCGGTCCAGGAGTACGGGCTCGCCAATCACGAATTGGCGCACGGCCTGACGGCGCGGGGCGCCGCGGTGACCACGGTGCCGATCTACAAGTGGTCGATGCCGGAGGACCTCGCGCCGCTGCGCAGCGCCGCACAGGCGATCGCCGGCAACGAGATCGAAGTGGTGATTCTGACGGCCGGCATCCAGCTCGTGCACCTGCTCCGCGTCGCGGCAGAGATGGGACTCGAAACCGCCGTGCGTGAAGGCCTCGAGCGGATGGTCGTGGCCTCGATCGGGCCGATGACCTCGGAAGAGCTCCGGCGCCAGGGGCTGCCGGTCGATCTCGAACCCTCGCATCCGAAGATGGGGTTTCTCGTCAAAGAACTCGCCGAGCAATGCGAGGCGTTGCTTCG
>JANOIR010000398.1:0-2489 GCA_031407765.1 Vicinamibacteraceae bacterium | reverse complement strand
GTGGAACTCTAGCTCGACACAAGCTGAGCCTTGGACAGCGTGTCTTTCACGCGGAGCCGGAGCAACGGCGACGATGCGGCCTTCCCGTCGCACGACTGATTGTCCCTGGCCGCTCGCATGTTCTCGTAGAACCGATTGCGGGCTCCATTCGCGTTGCGCTTCGGCGACCACATGAAGCTCCCGCGGACTTCGGCCCGGAACGTCTGGTTCTGGTTGACCCACCAGTACCGCATGCGCGACTCGGCCAGTGAGACTATACGGCGCGTCGACGAGGCGCGCTGCTTCTGGGCCCTGTCGATAGAGGAACCCGGCGGTTGCGGAATCTCCCGATGGGTGGCACACTAATGTAGGTAATATCACTACACTTCTATGCCATCAATCGACGACGCCGTATCCGCTGCCGACGCCAACCGCCGATTTTCCGAGATTCTGCGGAAAGTCAGGGATGGTCGCAGTGTCACCGTTACCAGCCACGGCAAGCCGGTCGCGAGGATCGTCCCGATCTCCCCGCACGACGGCACCTCGGACGGGGCCAGGGCAGCCCTGCTGGCTAGGCTCCGCGCCGAGCCCGTGGTCACGATTGGTCCCTGGTCGCGAGAAGAACTCTACGAGGACTGAGGGTGAAGGTCGCGCTGGACACCAATATCCTGGCGTACGCCGAAGGCACGAACGGCGTCGAGATGCGAGACAAGGCTCTCGATCTCGTGCAGAAGCTGCCCGGTGGCTCGGTCGTACTTCCAACCCAAGTGCTCGGCGAGCTGTTCAACGTTCTTGTGCTGAAGGCAAAGAGGCCAGCCACGAGCGCGCGTAGCGCGATTCTAGGTTGGCGAGACGCCTACCCACTGAGCGAAACATCCGCCACGGTCATGGTGAATGCCGTCGACCTCGCGACCGATCATCGACTCCGGATCTGGGATGCCGTCATCCTGTCGGCAACGGCTGAGGCCGGCTGCCGGCTGCTGCTGTCCGAGGACCTGCAGGACGGGTTCACGTGGCGGGGCGTGACTGCCACGAACCCCTTCGGGCCGATTAGGCACCCGCTTCTCGATGTATTACTCGCTCAGAGCAACTCCTAGTCGAGCGTCCGACGCCCAGGTCCCGTAGCCGACGATCCCGCCTGGGCGAAGCTCGGTAGCGGATGTACGGATTCGGTCCCCGGGCGTCGTGATCCCATTAATAGGATCACGAACCGGTGATACGATCTCATTTGTGCCGAAGTCCTTCGAGGGTGGGGCCCTAGCTCGGCAGAAGCTGAGCCTCGGACTGCTCCAGAGCGTTCGGCTGGTCGGCGAGTATCGCGGGAAGGAAGAGCTGTTCCAACAGCAATCGCCCCAGCTGCTCCAAGCGCTCCGCGACAACGCTGTCATTCAAAGTACTGAGTCTTCAAACCGCATCGAGGGCGTTGTCGCGCCTGCGCAGCGGATCCGCGAGCTCGTAGCCAAGCGAGCCGAGCCGGCGAACCGCTCCGAACAGGAGATCGCCGGCTACCGGGAGGTCCTGAACACCGTTCACACGAACTTCGCCGAGATGCCGCCGACGGCGAATCTCGTCCTGCAACTGCATCGCGACCTGTTCCAGTTCGTACCCCGCGGTGGCGGACGCTGGAAGTCCAGCGACAACGACATCACCGAAGTTCGGCCGGACGGAACGACGCGCGTCCGATTCAAGCCGTTGGCCGCGCATCTCGTGCCCGATGCGATGGCACGGCTCCACGATCGCTATCGTGCCGCACTCGACCTGGGTGCGGCCGATCCCCTCCTGCTCGTCCCGGCGTACGTGCTCGATTTCCTGTGCATCCATCCGTTCGCTGACGGGAACGGACGGATGGCGCGCCTCCTGTCTCTTCTGTTGCTGTACCAGGCGGGCTACCAGGTAGGCCGGTACATCTCGCTGGAGACCGCCATCGAGGACACAAAGGAGGGCTACTACGAGGCCCTCTACTCGGCGTCACAGGGCTGGCACGAAGAGCGGCATTCCCTCCTGCCCTGGTGGGAGTACTTCGTCGGCGTCATGCTGACGAAGGCGTATCGTCAGTTCGAGGAGCGAGTCGGCGTCACGACGGCGCGGCGCGGCGCGAAGCGCGACATGGCCCGCGACACGGTGCATCGTCTCCCGAGCCCATTCCGCTACGCCGACCTCCAGCGTGCATTACCTGCGGTCAGCAGGCCAACGATCGCACGGGCCCTGCGCGAGCTTCGTCTGGAAGGCGCCATACGTTGCGCGAAGCCGGGACGAGACGCCGTGTGGGAGAAAACACCCAGATGACCTATCCGCCTATCGAAGACGCCGTATCGACTGCGCTAGACAGCAGCGCATGACGACGTCACCCCTGCTGACGGCGGGCGTGTTCACGTCCTACATCGCGGCGCAGGTGCCGGGCCGCTCCATCCAGCGGATGGAGCCGGACGCCGCCGGCGAGGTGCGGTTCCTGGTCGAGGACGACAACCGCGTCACCAAGACCTGGTACTACCTGCGCGACGGGCGTTCGT
>JANOIR010000033.1:0-10787 GCA_031407765.1 Vicinamibacteraceae bacterium | reverse complement strand
CCGATTCACGAGGCCATGCAGCTCGAGCGCGACCTCGCGCGCGCCGAGATCACGCCGTTCGCGTGGGTCGTGAACCAGACTCTGACGCCACTCGCGGTCACCGACCCCCTACTGCGGGCGCGACGGAGTCACGAGGCCGTGCATCTCCGAGAGCTGGCGAGCCACGCGCGGCGCACAGCGCTGGAACCGTGGCACGCCGACGTCATGGCGGTCGCCCCCACGCACGCGAGAGGCATCGCGTAGAGACACATGACCGGTCCATCGCCCTTCACCGTGCGGTGGGAAGCATGGCGCTGAGCGTCATCGGCATGGCCTTCGCCGCCACCGGTCATTTGCGCCCAGTGGGAGGCCCCATCAGCCAAGAAGTCATCGACATCCTGGCGGTGCTGAACGCCCTCCGAGCCGCCTTTCCTCCTGCGGTGATTCATGATCGATGAGGCCTGGCGCAGCCGGTGTACCGTCGCCGAGATGATGCCCGGGTGCTATCGTTGCTCCGACACGCACCGGTGAGTGCGATTGGGCCTGCTGGCTCGACGGTTATCAGGGAGTGCCAATGACGGGCAGCCACGACAACACCGCCATCCTCGTCTACTGGCATCGAGATCAGCCGCCACTCGATGCCGAACTTGTGGCTGAACACACGGTTGAGGCCAGCAGTAGCCGGATCTCCGGGACGCTTGCTCACCGCGACGAGCTATGGGACCAGTGCTACGAGGAGCTCATGACCAACACGAAGAACCGTCTGGTCGAAGAGGTTGCCCGCCTCGGCGGACACTATGCGCACGTGCACGATGAGGCCATCGACCACAAGCATGACGACGCCGCGGGCGAAGCTTGGTTGCATGGCCGTTTCACTTACATGTTGTACCGCCGGCCCGCGGCGTCTCCGTAGACCGTCAGCTGGCGTGAGGGTGCAGGAGCTTCTTCTGGGATTCGCCTCGACCTTCTCGGCGACCATCGTTTCGGTGGGGTACGCCAGCACGTTCGGTGACGGCACGCTCGCGAGCCAAAGGGATTCGGGCGAAGAACGCGACGATGCCTGCTGCAGCTGCGATCACGGCTGCCCAAAGACTCAACCCTGACTCTCCTGGTTTAGCCAG
This sequence comes from Vicinamibacteraceae bacterium, assembly GCA_031407765.1. Lineage (GTDB taxonomy): Bacteria > Acidobacteriota > Vicinamibacteria > Vicinamibacterales > Vicinamibacteraceae > JBDSLU01. The sequence goes on along the minus strand of JANOIR010000033.1, from coordinate 9,687 downwards.
AGAGCGTCCCGAGTCTGGCAATGGGCTCTTCGATGCGCTCGCAGCGCCACCACCCGTTCGAGAACCACAGCGGGTGGTTCGGATGATGCGGACACGCGGGCCACGTGGTGTCGACAAACGCGTCATGGAAGTACTGCTGGACGTCATCAACGACGTCGCCGACATACTGCGCAGGAACGTCGGCAAACAGTCGACGCCGCGCGGCGGCTTCGATGATCGCCCCATCATGTCCAGGGCCGATGGTGGCCTCGACGTCTGCGCGAAGCAGCGAAACAACGCGAGCCTCATCCTCGGCGGATACTCCGCCTGATGCCTCACGTTGCTCGCGCTCGACGACACACGGCTCACACGTTGACACGCCCTTCTTCTCGACCAGATGATCGTTGCAGAAGAACCCGCCGCACAGGGCGCACACGCTCCAGCCAAGCGCGGTCGGTTTGCGGCCACAGGCTGAACACTTGAATTCGAATGGAACGGAGAACACGTGTCGGCCCGGTTGCAGGACTCGCCAGAACCGGTTGACGACGTCTCATGCATCCCGCGGCAGGATATCAGAGGCGCCCGAACTGCCGACACTTCGAACAGCGCTCGAATGGCTTCTCGCGCGCCTGTGCGGCTCCCTTCAGCTCCGCCCGCATCCTGACCGCCTGCCAACGAGCCTCCTGAGCCTTCTCAGGCTCATTGGCCTCGACGTTCAACGCGTATTGCTCGTACCGTTCGGGCGAGGCTGCACTTCGGGATTTCGACCTTTTGTCTGTCTGGTCCGCCTGACGACGTCCAGCGTCTCCGTGGGTGCGGCGCGGTAGGTCGCGGCACTGATGGCCGCCGCGGCATCCCGGAGGTCGTCGTCCGACCAACCGAACTTCTCCCGGAGCAGCTCGACGACGGATTGATCGACGACACGTTCAGCTCGAGCTGAAGCCCTGGGGCGACAACGGATGGTCGTCGGATGCAGCGACCGGTCGTTGTCGGACCGATGAGCGCGATTAGGGTTGCATTGTCTTCGGGGCTGGTACGAGGCGCACCACGAGCCCCGGTGTCGGATCCGATAGCCGCACGCCGGGGACGTTCAGCGCGATGTAGAGCAGGCCGTCAGGCCCCGTGATCACGTCGCGGACGCGGCCGAAGCCTTTGAAGACGATCTCCTCGTGGACGACGCGGTCGCCGTCGGTCTCGAGCCGTCGCAACGCTTCCCCGGCGAGACCGGTGACGAAGAGGTGATGCTTCCAGTTTGGGAAGCGGTCGCCGGTGTAGAAGGTGATGCCCCCGGGCCCAATCGAGGGCGACCATGACGTGATCGGCGCGTCGAAACCGGTCGTGTCGACCGGCGTCGCCGGCGACGGTCTCGCCGGAAACACCTTCCCCGACGTGACCAGCGGCCAGCCGTAGTTGTGACCGCGCTCGATGCGGTTCAACTCGTCGCCGCCGGTGGGCCCGTGCTCGGTGGCCCAAATCCTTCCGGTCACTGGATGGAACGCCAGCCCCTGCGGGTTGCGATGACCCAGACTCCAGATCGACGCCACCGCGCCGGCGCGTCCGACAAACGGGTTGTCGCGCGGCGTCGCGCCGTCGGGGTTGATGCGATGAATCTTCCCTGCCGGTCGCGACAGGTCCTGGGCATCGTCCTCGTGACCGCGGTCGCCGATCGAGTAGAAGAGATGCCCGTCACGATCGAAGAGGAAGCGCGAGCCGTAGTGCGAGCTTTGGGTCGAGAAGAGATCGGGCGACGTCGCCCGATAGAGCGTCTGCTGATCGACCCAGCGCCCATCCTTCACGCGTCCGCGGATGATCGCCGTCATCGAGGTGTTGCCGGCCGCCGGCTCGGCGTACGACAGGTAGATCCAGCCGTTGCGCCTGTACTCGGGATCGATTGCGACGTCGAAGAGGCCGCCGTCCTGCTGTGTCCACACCGCTGGGATTCCGGCGATCGGCGGCAGCAGGCGCTCGCCATCGACGACACGCAGCGCGCCGGAGCGCTCGGTGATGAGCAGCCGTCCATCGGGCAGGAAGGCGAGGCCCCACGGCGTGGACAACCCGTCGGCGACGACCTCGAAGCGGAACGTCTCGCGCTCGCTGCGCACCGTCTGCCCCACGGGACTCTGCGCCCGCGCCGCGCTCGTTGCGGCCAGTTTCGACTGGTTGCGAATGAAGGCGACGAGGCTCTTCACCTCCGCGTCCGTCAGTGCGCCCCGGAACGGCGCCATCTCGGTGCCGGGACGTCCGTCCAGAATGCTCTGGGTCACGCTTGCATCGTCACCGCCGAAGCGCCACGTGTCGTCGAGCAGCGTTGGCGCGCGGCCGCCCGAGAGCGTCGCGCCATGGCAGCCGGCGCAGATGTTGCGGTAGGTCTCGGCGGCAGGATCAGGTGGCCGCTGCCCGGACTGGGCGAGCAACGCCGACACGCCGACCACAGAGGTGACGAGGACGGCGCACAGAGCACGACCCGAGGACTGACGCATGCGCGAACTCCTTCGTGTGGAGATACCGGCCACCCCATAGTAGCCGGGCAGATCGAGATTTCGAGGAATGTGGGGCGCGCGATCGGCGCTGGTATAGTGGCCGGCGGCGCGCCGGCCGGCTCGCGACAGCGACGCGGCAGGTCGGCGCCCATCAACCTGGAGACGCCATGCCGCGCCCCACCCTGACGTCCGGAGCCGCGATCGCCCTTGCTTCTGCCTGCGCCATGCTCACGGCAGCAGTGGGTGGCGCCGCACCGGCCCAATCCCCTCCTCGTACGCTCCTAGCGGTGTTCGCGCATCCCGACGATGAGCAGGTGGTCGGGCCGCTCCTGGCCCGCTACGCCCGCGAAGGCGTCCGTGTCGTCCTGGCGATTGCGACGGACGGGCAGAAGGGCGTACGCGCGCATGCCGGCATCGCGGCCGGGCAGCCGCTGGCCACCGCGCGAGCGGCCGAGGCGCGGTGCGCCTGCGAGCGCCTCGGCATTCAGCCGCCGGTACTGATGGGGACCGAGGACGGTGCCCTCCACGCCGAGAAGAACAAGGCGGCGGCACGGGAACACGTCGTGCGGCTGATGGCCGAGCTGACCCCGCAGGCGGTCGTCACCTGGGGGCCCGATGGCGTGACCGGGCACACCGACCATCGCCTGATCAGCAACCTCGTCACCGAGGTGATCCAGCGCGGCGGCAAGGGCGTGCCGTCGCGCCTCTACTACGTCGGCCTGCCCGCGGAGCGCCTTGCCGCTCTGCCGTCGTCGGGACCGGCCGGGGCCGGCGTGCCGTTCGATCTCGCGCTCGTGGCCGAACGATACCTGCCGATCCGCATCACCTACACCGAGACAGACGCGCGAAAGGCCGCTGACTCCCTGGCCTGCCACAAGAGCCAGTACACGCCCGAGGAGCTGATCACGATGACGCGGCTGACCCGAACCCTGGAGAACGGCGCCGTCAGGCTGCGGCCGTGGTTCGGAGCGCCGGGCTCCGTGACCGATCTGTTCGAGTAGCGTGAGGCGAGGCGCGTTTTGTTGGCGGCGCGCTCTCACGCGCGCCGCGGGCCGCCCGTTCGAGTGGGCCGTTGCTGTTCGTCGGCGCTGGGCGCGCCGACGGCGCGGCCCACGGGGCGGCACACTACCGCAGCGAGAGCAGGTTGGCGAACAGACGGTAGGCGCCGGGGACGCCATACGACAGCTGGCGATGGAAGGCGTAGGCCACATAGGAATAGTGGCCCTTGCCCACACGCGCGTGGAGCCAGCCGCCGCGCTGCGGGGCCTGCCCGCGATCGTGGGACTCGAGGAGCGGCGTGTAGGCCCGGTCCCACTCGCTCCAGAACTTCGATCCGCGCTGCTCGATCCAACCCGCGAAGTCCGACGCGCCGATCCGGTTTGGCGTCGTGAAGACCGGATGCGCGGGCTGGAGGATCGTCACCGGGGCATCCTGTTCGGCGATCTCCTCGGCGTTGTTCGGCAGCAGGCCCGGATACGGCGCCTGGGCCGTCGGATCCAGCTCTGGAGTGTTGTAGAGCACGATCAGGTGGCCCCCGCCCCGCGCGTACTCGAGCAGGCGCGCATTGTTCGCGCGCAGGTCGGGACGGACCGCGTAGGCCCGCGTGCCGAGCACGATGGCGTGGTAGCGCGCCAGCGGCCCGTGCCCGAGCACCGCGCCGTCGAGGAGCTCGACCTTGGCGCCGAGCTGCTCAATCGCCGCCGGCACCTCGTCGCCGACCCCCATCACGTAGCCCACCGTGAGCCCCGGCGCGATCGCGGCGTCGACGGCGGCGACGTTCAACGTCGCCTCGCGGAACCGATAGCGCGTCTCGAGATCGCGGTGCGCGATGACATCGATGCTTTCGCGGTAGGCGCGCCCGTCCACCCTGGCCACCGCGCGCACCGGGAAGGCACCGGCACGCAGGCCCGGCACGCTGATGGCAATCGCCACCCGCGCCCGGTTCGCGCCGCCAGCCAGCACGAACGGCGCCGCGGCGGGCTCGGCCCGCCAGCCTGGCGGCAGATCCAGCGACACGATCCCGTTCGTGGTCCCGGATCCGAACCCGGTCACGTCCACCGCGATCGGCACGGTGCGCGAGACCTGGCCGGTCGGAATCATGATCTGCCGTGGCGTCAGATCGACCGAGATCGCCGGCAGAACAGCCAGGTCTCGTGTCGCGTAGCCGTACGGGAGCTGCGCCTCCCGACGCTGCACGGCCCGCCTGACGCGGAACGGGACGCCGTCGAACGCCAGCTCCGCGTCAATCTGCACCGGCGGCTCCGGGGCCACGTCCGTCGGCTCGGCATCCGTCGCCGCCGTGTACGCGTTCACAGCGACGGACGGGCGCGACACGTGCGGGCGCGTGACCGCCGCGTCGGGCGGAATGTCGAGCGTCAACGTCCGCGCGAGGGGCCGACCGGCCTCGACCGTCGCGCTGCCCACGCCGCGGCCGGGCTCACGGCCCGGGAATCGCACGCCCAGATGGTTCACCGCCACCGCCCTGCCGCCGCCGACCGCCACCGTGACCCGCACGTCGATCGTCTGTCCCGGTACGACGGGTCCCAGCGTCGGCGCCGGCGCGAACTGGGCGAAGGGGCCGCTCGGCTCGGGTGTGCCGGCCGCGACCGCCGTGGCCGCCAGCGTCACCCCGAGCGCGTCACGAAGCGCCGCTTCCAACTGCGCCTCCTTGAGCCGCAGCACGTGCACGATCTCCGGCTCACCCACCATCGTCTCGATCGCGGTCCGCACCGCCGTTAGCCCACGGGCCAGAGCTGGCGCCGCCGCCGACGGATCGACCCAGGAGAAGGCCGCCTGTGCTCCCCGGATCTCGCGTTCGATTGCGTCGAGCGCGCCCGTCCCGCTCGCCGGCAGGGCTACGCCGAGCGCGCCTGGCAATCCGCGGACCGATGTGTCGATGCCGTCGAAGAACCACGTCTCCTTCTCCGGCCCCGCAACGCGGCTGGCCAGCCGCACGTAATAGCCAGGCGACGGACCGAACGCTTCGACGAACCGGCCGCTCGTCTGCGAGCGCTGGTAGCTCAGACCGAGGCGCGCGAGGTTCTGGTACGAGTCGCCGAGCACCGGATCGTACTGCCCGGCGTCGACCCGAACGTGCCACGCTTCGTGCTCGCGGGCGCCGCCCATGTAAAGCTTCAGCGCCTGCCAGGGTCGCAGGCCTTCCGCGATCTGGTCGGGGAACTGCGCCGAGTCGGCAGCTGCGGTGAACGCGTCACGGGTCAGCAGCCCTGCCGCCTGATGCTGGCCATGGCCGTCGCGGTCGTTACCCTGGAACCGCGACACAATCACCAGCGGCCGCTCGATCCGGATCACGCGCACCATGTCGCGCAGCACCCGCTCGCGGCCCCACTGCTCGATGGCCTCGTCGAGCCGCTTCGAGTAGCCGTAGTCCACGACAGTCGAGTAGTACTGCCGATCCAGGCCGTAGTAGCGGCCCGCAACCCTCAGCTCCTCGGTGCGGATCAGGCCGAGCGCATCGAACAGCTCGGCACCGATGGCGTTGTCCCCTGCCTCGCCACGGTTCAGCGTCAGCAGCGAAGTCCGCACACCGCGGCCGCGGCTCATCAGCGCGAGCATGCCACCGTGCTCGTCATCGGGATGCGCGGTCGTGTGCAGCAGGCTGGCGGTCGTCGAGAGCTTGAGCAGCGCCTGCCAGGCACCGGCTGCTCCGCGATCCTGTACGAGGGACCGTCCGCGCAGGCCGGCGGTCGCGAGCAAGAGAGCCAGCAGCAGATGGCCGAGCCTCGGGGCAGGCGTGAGCATGGTCGTCGGTCCGGGCGGAACCCGCCCATTCTGCCACGGACCGTTACAGGCTTCCGGTCTTCGGCGGGCACGGCGCCGATGGCCTGCATGTCGACGACGGCCATCACGTGGCGCTGCACGCCGATACGCGCCGGCCGATGCTCCTCAGCCCGCAGCGACTGGCCGGGACGCTGTTCGCCGCGCATCCGGACGAGCGAGGTGGAGTCCGCTACTGGGAATCTGCCGCCGCGAGGTCGACGCCGCAGGCGGCGAGCGAGCTCCCCCAGGACCGCCGACGGGATCAGACGAATGAAGTGAGGCGGTGCGGAGCGCGTTGCGCAGCGGGATTTGCCGCTGCGAGCCGAAGCGCAAAGCTTCGCGCGAGCTGCTCACAAGACCGCGCGCTCCATAGAGACGACCGAAAGAAGGATTGGTTGCGGGGGCTCGCTCCCGACTGGATGCGAGCCTTCGGTTGGAAACCGTAGTGTCGGGCCTCGCCTACTTCTTCAGCTCCGCGACCGTGATGTCTCGATACCACGCCTCGCTGGGGGCCCACTGTGGATCTGCACGCAGATCACGCCGCTGTCCGCCACCGACGGATCCGTTTCGACGTAGTCGACGGTCTGGAACCCGTTGATTGACTGCTGGATGCGAGGACCATCGGCGCGGATGGTGTAGTCGTTCCACTCCCCCTCCTTGATCACGGTCTTCATCTTCGCCTGATCCGGTCCCTCCAACACCTTCTTGCGGCGCGATTCGTCGTACAGCGCGCCCCACCAGCCAGCACCCATGTCGGCTTGGAATCCGATCACTTCGTGGTGGTCCGGAATGCGCTTGGTGCGAAACTGCACGCCGGCGTTCGCCTTGTCGCCGCCGAGCAGTTTCACGCGCAGACGGAGTTCGAAGTCCCTGAACTCCCGGATCGTGCACAGGAACTCGTTGCGCTCGATTGTGGCGGCGAGCGTGCCGCCGACGATGGTGCCGGATTCGATCCGAAACAGCGCGTGGCTGCCCTCCCAGCCGGTTAAGGTCTTGCCGCCGAACAACGAGGCTGATCCAGTGTGCTGGACGCCGAACAGCGCCGTCGACATCACGCCGACGGCAACGGCACAGGCAAGCGGTGTTCTCATCAGTAGTTCCTCTCGATACTTGGCAGAGCCTCACGCCCCGTGCTCACGAGGCTGACGACGGCAGAAGGCGTCGTGGCGTTATCGAAGATGGGTCGACATGCCACGAGCACGAGCGTAGAGTCGCACACTAGTGGGCGGCCAGCCTCACTGTGACCTCGGTGCGTTCGACGAATCACGCGCAGTTTCCGAAGAGAGTCCCTCGCGATACAGCTTGGCCCGTCCGAGAACCACAGCGGGTGGTTCCGATGGTGCGGACACGCGGGCCACGTGGTGTCGACCAACGCATCGTGGAAGTACTGCTGGACGTCATCAACGACATCGCCGACATAATGCGCAGGAACGCCGACATATAGTCGACGCCGCGCTGCGGCTTCGATGATCACCCCATCATGTCCAGGGCCGATGGTGGCCTCGACGTCCGCGCGAAAGCAGCGAAACAACGCGGGCCTCATCCTCGGCGGATGGTCCCGGCGCATCAGCCTTCATGTGCGGCCACTTTCCTCAACAGGAAGTCACCTACCCGGAGCACGCTGATTCCGCGGAACTGACTCAGCGCCAGCAGAGGCCGGTCGCCGCTGACGACGGTCTCGGACGAAGAGGCAACGGCGCATTCGACAATCCGATTGTCCGTCGGGTCCGCCTCTACGACGTCCAGCGTCTCCGTGGGTGCGACGCGGTAGGTCGCGGCACTGATGGCCGCCTCGGCATCCCGGAGGTCGTCGTCAGACCATCCGAATCTCTCCCGGAGCACACGGAGCGTCTCGTCGAGAATCGGTTGGGAAATGGCGATGTCGAACTCGCCCTCGAGCCCCATCTGGAGGAGTTGCATCGGCTTGCCGCCGAAGTGGGAGGGCCGAGCCGTAGATGTTCGTGTCTAGGATGACCCTCACCGGGCCCGAACGTCGTGGACGGCCTCTTCAACCGTGGGCTCGACTTCCTCATCGGACTTGCTTCGGCGACGGGAGTCGCCCTGACGTCTGAACCGCTCGAGCGACAAGCGGCCAGGCTCACGCTGAAGCGCCTCGGGGGCGAGTTCGTCGACGCTCACGCCCTTGTCCTGCGAGACCTTCCCTGGTCCGCCGCACCCAAGGGCGTCTCCCAATGGCACCTTGCGTCCGGCGCTCGCTGTGCGTCCAGAACTTTCCGCCCGACCGACATCGCCGAAGGCCGCGCTCCTGCGAGTTCACCGAATGCCTGACAGGTGGCGTGAAGATTGGCATCGGCGCCGGCGCCCGGACCGCCGCGGTCCTCGCGACGAAAGGGACAGAGGTCCGGCGTCCGGCCGGCGCCACGCTACTCCACGACTACCGGCGCGAAGCAGTCGGCCTCCGGCTCCGCGCGCAGCGGCAGCCAGCCGCCGAAGCGTCCATCCAGGTCTGCCGCAATCACGACCGGCGACAACGCCGTCGGATCGAACAGCGCGGCGTCCCGGCCGGCGGCCCGCAGCCGCTGCGCCACCTGCTCGCGGAACCGGGTGAACTCCGGCAGGTCGAACAGGAGGAAGTAGACCCCCCGAACGGCCCCGGGTGCGCTGCTGCGTTGCCGGGCCATGCAGCGGGGCTGGAGCGTCACCGACTCGAGGCCTGCCTCCCGGGCGGCGTCGAGCAGAGCCTCAATCGTCAAGCCGCCGGCGATCGCCCGCTCGAATTCGCTGCGCAGCACGAGCGGCATGGCCGGCGGCGGGTAGTGCAGCGTTACCCCCATGCGGGCGAACAGATCACGACCGAGAGGCGGCACCAGCTCCGCCTTCGGCACCATCGAGAGCACCGAGCCGAGCGGGTCGGCATCGGGCGGCAATGCCAGGATCCATCCCGTGAGGTGCTGCCGCGCAACCGTGAAGGGCCGCGCGCCCGTGCTCCGGGCCGAGAGCACCAGCAGCGCCGTCAGCACGGCGACAGCCACGAGCGCGAACGCGACCTTGACCAGCGCCTTCATGTGGCGGCCAGCCTATCTCAGAACGACGTCCGGACTCCGAGCGGCAGCGTGCGCGGGTCGCAGACGGCGGTTACGGTGTTGGACGACTAGCCGGCATCAGGCGTGGGCGAAGATTGCCGAAGAGGGCTTATGCAACTGCCCTCGACGCCGTCCGCAGCCTACTCACCTCCGGCTCGGCAAGGTCTCGACCGGAACGCGCGTTCAAGCGAGCTGCCCACAAGCTCGCCCACGCGGACCAAGACGAACGTAGTGAGGATTGGTTGCGGGGGCGGGATTTGAACCCGCGACCTTTGGGTTATGAGTTCGATCGAAGGGGTCAACCCGAGGCAACCCAACCACGCCCAAGCCCATTTTCATTGATGTTTTCGACGCGGGCGGCAACTGCCGCCCGCCCGAAACCACGCACGATTGTCACCAATTTG
>JANOIR010000659.1:0-1975 GCA_031407765.1 Vicinamibacteraceae bacterium | reverse complement strand
CTCGCGGTCGGCATGCTCGTCTACGGCAACGAGCGCCTCTGGGTCATGAGCTTCGCGAGCGCCGCCGCGATCGGCTCGAAGGCGCTCTTCCGCGTCGGCGTCGGGCCGATCCTCGAGAACGGCACGCGCGCCACGCGCCATGTCCTGAATCCCTCGAACTTCGGCGTGTCGCTCACCCTGCTGCTCGTGCCCTGGGCCGGAGGCGCGCCACCCTATCAGTACGTCGAGAACGTGTCGGGCGCGTGGGACATGGTCCTGCCGCTGCTGGTGTTCACGAGCGGGAGCCTGCTGAACACGAAGTTCACCGGCCGCATCCCGCTCGCGGCGGCCTGGGTCGCGGGCTTCGTCGTGCAAGGGCTCGCGCGGTCGGCGATGAACGGCACGCCATGGGAAGCGGCGCTGGCGCCGATGACCGGGCTGGCGTTCGTGCTCTACACCTTCTACATGGTCACCGATCCGGGGACCACGCCCGAGCAGCCGTGGTGTCAGGTGGCGTTCGGCGCCGGCGTCGCGATGGTCTACGGGCTGATCGTCCAGTCGCACCACGTCTTCGGCTTCTACTACGCGCTGACCATCGTCAGCGCCATTCGCGGGCTGTGGCTGGCGTCGCGGACCTGGCAGCCGTCGGTGTCGCGATGGCGCACGGCGTTGCGGCCGCGGGCCTGGGAGTACCGGTGGCGAGCGCTGCCGCTGTTCCTGAGCCAGGGCCTGGCCGTGCTCGCCAGCGCCTGGTGGACGGGATCGCTGGCCATGCCCGTGTCGTCGCTGGCGGGCGTGGTGGCGGTCGTGCTCGGCGGGCTCGCCGTCTCACTGCGGATCTGGGGCGTGGGCCTGATCTCGGCGACGACGATGGCGTCGATGTCGCTCGCGACCGATCGGCTGGTGACGACCGGCGTCTACGGGCTGGTGCGCAACCCGCTGTATCTCGCCGATCTGCTGCTGTTCCTCGGCTATGCGTGCTTCCTGCCGCTGCCGATCGCCGTCGCGTTCATGGGCTTCCACCTCGCACGGACGCTGCGGCTGATCACGTTCGAGGAGTCGCAGCTCGCGGCGCGCCACGGCCCCCCCTTCGCCGAGTACGTCGCCCGCGTGCCCCGGCTGTGGCCCCGGCTCGCACTGCCGCCAGCGGCGGCCGTCGACTGGCGCGAAGGCGTGGCGGCGAGCGCGATTTGGGTCGGCTTCGCCGTCGGCTACGTCGCCGTCTGGCTGGCTGGCGACGTCTGGGCGATCACCCCCTTCGAGACCGCAGGCTTCGCCTTCGCGGCGGTGTACTTCTCGCGCGCCCGGCGCTTCCTGCGACGGCCCGTGGGGGCCGCCTGACGATGCCGACGGAAGGGGCCGTCACGCTGGCGCTGCTCCAGGCCACCCACCTCGCGGGCTGGGCCTTCGCCTACGGCGCGCTCACCTACACCTACTACCGGCTGAACGCGCAGATGCTGCAGTTCGCCGGCGACGGGTTCGAGGCCTTCGCCGACGCCACCTCCGGCAGCCTGCGCCGGTGGGTCCTCGGCTCGCTAGTGGTGGCCGGCCTGTCCGGAGCCGCCCTCGTCGCCGCCACCCCGGGTGCACGGACCGGGACCTGGTGGCTGCTCGTCGGGGTGAAGACCGCGATCCTCGCCGCACTGTTCCTGGTGCAGGAGCACGTGGCGCGGCAGATGTGGCCGCGACGCCGGCGCGCGCCACCGGACCAGTGGCCGGTCGAGCGCCGCCGGTTCTTCCGGGCCGCCCTGCTCACCAGTCTCCTCCTGCTCTGCCAGCTGGTCCTGGGCTCGCTCGCCCATGCCGTCGCCCATGGCTCACGCTGATCGGGCCGGCCGCCCCCGCGGCGCGGCGGGACCGCGGGGCGACTGGGTCTTCGGATCGACGCGCGAGCTGCGCCGCGATCCTCTCGGGTTGCTGCTGGGGGCCCGCGAGCCGCACGGCGACCTGGTGCGGTTACGCTACATCGGTCCGCAGGCCTGGCATTTATTAGCCC
>JANOIR010000642.1:0-2885 GCA_031407765.1 Vicinamibacteraceae bacterium | reverse complement strand
TACGCGGTCTTCGGGTCGCCGCGCATCGTCGCCGTGCCTGCGTCGTGACCGACGAGGCATTCGTCCGCTCGTGCTTCGAGCGCTTCCTCCTCCGGGCGGCGGAAAAAGAAGGGCTCGACTACTACCTGCAGCGGCTCGCCGACGGCGCCGATCGGCTGGACGTCGTCCAGGGCATCGTGGTCGGCGACGAGTTCCTGGCGCTGCTGACGAGACAGGCATTCGGCACCCACGTCGGCAATTCCGTCCTGGCCTTCGCGCCGCCGGGCCACTACTACTCGACGATTCCCTCGAAGGCCGACGTTTCGCGCTGGGCGGTGGCCAAATGGCTGCAGCCACCCGAGGCCATGGCCGGCGTCGACTTCAACGTCGACGGCCAGCTGGCGATGCTGGCGGCGCTCGGTCCGCTGACCGAGACCGTGACCTTCGCCGACGACGCCGGCGGCGCCACGCGCTTTTGGTGGGACAACGACGGCTTCTCGCCGGGCGACGCCACCGTCCTTGCCGGCATGCTGATGCACTATCAGCCGAAGCGGGTGGTCGAAGTCGGCGCCGGCTACTCGACGGCGGTGATGCTCGACGTCTCGGAGCGCTACCTCGCCGAGCCGCCGCACATCGTCTGCATGGATCCCGAGCCGGGGCGCCTGCGTTCGGTCCTGCGCGGCGACGAAGCCCGCCTCACGATCCACGAGACCATCGTCCAGAACCTGCCGATCGAGCTGTTCACCACGCTCGAGGCCAACGACATCCTCTTCATCGACTCGTCACACGTCCTGAAACTGGGCAGCGACGTCTCGCTCCTCCTGCTCGACGTGCTGCCGCGCCTGAATCCTGGCGTCGTGGTCCACATCCACGACATCGCGACGTCGTTCGAGTATCCGCTGGAGTGGTACGAGGAGGGGCGGGCCTGGAACGAAGCCCCCGCGCTACGCGCGTTCCTGGCCTTCAACCAGGCCTACGAGATCCTGTACTTCTGCGACTACATGAACCGCTTCCAGACCGAGGCGGTCGCGCGCCGGATGCCGCTGGCGCTGCGGCCGCCGAAGGGTGCGCCGGAGGGGAATACCTCCGTCAGCTTCTGGATGCGACGGCGATAGCCGCCCTCCTATCGGCAGGCCGCTGGCTGGCCGATATCTGGCACACATCCGTGCACGTCAGGGTGTCCCAGGAGATTCGATGACATCGATTCAGTCCCGATCCACGCGTGTACGTGTCCACCACCTCGTGTCGGCGATGCTGGCGCTGGCCGGCGTGCTGCTCGCGGCCCGCGCCGAGGCGACGACGGCCTACGGGCTGACGACGACCAACCAGATCATCACGTTCGACACCGACGCCCAGCTGGTCGTGCTGTCGAACGTCGCGATCACCGGCTTGGGTGGCGGTGAGAGCGCGCTGGCCATCGACGTCCGGCCGGCGACCGGCCAGTTGTATCTCCTCGGGAGCAGCAGCCGGCTCTACGTCGTCAACCCGGTCACCGGCGTCGCCACCGCCGTCGGCGCGGCGTTCACGCCGGCGCTGTCGGGCTCGTCGTTCGGCTTCGACTTCAACCCGACGGTCGATCGGATCCGCGTGGTGAGCGACACGGGGCAGAACCTGCGGCTCGATCCCGATACCGGGGCCGTGGCCGTCGCCGATACCGCCCTGAACCCTGGCACGCCGCACGTCGTCGGGGCCGCCTACACCAACAACGTCGCCGGGGCCGCGTCGACGACGCTCTACGTCATCGACTCGACCACCGATCAGTTGCTGATTCAGAACCCGCCGAACGGGGGCGAGCTCGTCCCGGTCGGTCCGCTCGGCGTCAACGCCTCCGACGGCGCTGGCTTCGACATCAGGGCGCACGACAACCGCGCCTTTGCCGCGCTCACCGTCGCCGGTAGCACCTTGTTGTTCCGGATCGACCTGACGACGGGCGCGGCCACCTCCACCGGAGTGGTCGCCGGCGGGCCCTACCGCGGCTTCGCCCTCCTGAGCCGCGGCGTACCCATGGTCGCGCTGCGCGGCAACGAGCTGATCCGCTTCCATAGCGCCTCCCCGGGCACCATCCTCGGCACCGCGACGCTGTCCGGCCTGGTCCTCGGCGAGCAGCTCGTCGGCATCGACGTGCGCCCGGCCAACGGGCAGCTGTACGGCATCGGCAGCACCAGCCGGCTCTACCAGATCAGCCCGATTACCGGAGTCGCGACCCAGATCGGTCCGGTGTTCTCGACGCCGCTGTCGGGCACCCGCTTCGGCGTCGACTTCAACCCGGTCCCTGACCGCATCCGCGTCGTCAGCGACACCGAGCAGAACATCCGCATCAACCCCGACAACGCGGCGATCTCCGGCGTCGACACGCCGCTCAATCCGGCCGCCACCGTTGCCGCGGCCGCCTACACGAACAGCGTCGATGGCGCGGGCACGACGATCCTGTACGACATCGACGCCGCGACCGATCAGCTGATGATTCAGGGACCGAACCCGAACTTCGGGACGCTGACCACGGTCGGGCCGCTCGGCGTCAACACATCCTTCGACATCGCCTTCGACATCTCGCCGCTCGACAACACGGCATTCGCCGCCCTCAACGTCGGCGGGGTGTCCGGCCTCTACACGATCAGCCTGGTGACCGGCGCCGCCATACCGATCGGCACCATCGGCACGGGCACGGCGATCAACGGGCTGGCCGCGATGCCTCTCGTCTACCAGTTCGCCGAAGGCGCGACGGGCACGTTCTTCGACACCGACCTGCTGCTGGCCAACCCGACGGTCATGCAGGTGCCGGTGACGATCACCTACCTGACCGAGAACGCGCGGGTGGTGACCTCCACGCTGTTCCTACCTCAACAGTCGCGCACGACGGTCTCCGCCGACGCCAACGCCCAGCTCGGAGACACGGCGTTCTCGTC
>JANOIR010000631.1:0-1839 GCA_031407765.1 Vicinamibacteraceae bacterium | reverse complement strand
GCCAGCCATCCGACTCACGTCGCTGCGCGCTCTGACGCCCGGCCGGGCACGCCTCGGCGGATCGCCTTCACGGCTGCTGGATTCGTTCGTCGCGCTCCAGGTCGCGCTCGCGGTGCCGCTCCTCGTCGGCACGCTGCTCTTCGCGATCAGCTTCTGGAGGATCGCCCAGGTCGACATCGGCGTGGACCCGCGGCGCGTCGTCGTGATCAGAGCCAACATGATCGACGACGGCCGCCCGGACGAGCAGCACGCCGTCCACCGCCGGATACAGGAACGGCTATCGACCATGCCTGGGGTTGCATCGACGGCGCTCGCCCAGACGACACCTCTGCACGACGGCTTCGGCGTCTCCTTCGACGTGCCGGGTTTCACCCCTGCCCCTGGCGGCTATCCGATGCCGATGATCAACGCTGTGGATCCGGCCTTTCTGGCTGTGATGGGGATGCGCGTCGTCCAGGGCCGCGCCTTCACCGACGCGGACAACCGGCCGGGTGGAGCGACGGTAGCCGTCGTCAATGAAGCGATGGCCCGCTTCTTCTGGCCCGGCGTGTCGCCGATCGGGCGCTGCATCGTCATCGGATCGCGGCCGTGTACCACGGTGATTGGCGTGGTGGCGAAGGCCGAGCCGTTCACCTCGCTCAGGGGCGGCAACTCGGAGATGCGCGGTCACTTCTTCGTGCCGATCGAGCCGTTCTCGGACCTGAACGCGGAGCGCGTGCTGCTGGTGCGCACGTCCGGCGATCCGCGCGCGATGCTGTCGCTGCTCCGCACGCACGCCCAGGCGGCCCGTGCGGATCTGCCGTACGTCGACGCCCTTCCCCTGGACGACTGGTTCGAGTCTCAGCGCAAACCGCTGCGCCTCGGCTGGTCGATCTTCCTGGCCCTCAGCGCACTGGCCCTGGTCATCGCCATCGCCGGCCTCGCCGTCGTCACCGCGCACGGCGTCACGCGGCGGACGCGCGAGATGGGGATCCGGCTGGTGCTCGGTGCCACACCTGGCGATCTCGTGCGTCTCATGGCGCGCCGCACGCTGATCGCGATGGCGATCGGCCTGGCGGCCGGCTCGGTGCTGGCGTTCGCCGGTGCCGGACTGCTGAAGACCGTGCTGTTCGGGATCGAGCCGGGAGATCCGCGGGTGTTGGCGGGCGCCGTCGCGGCGCTGTTTGCGGTCGGCGGGATCGCGACCTACATCCCCGCGCGCCGTACCGGCCGGATCGAGCCATCGGCCGCACTGCGCATCGACTGAGCCGCAGCGTGCTGCTAGGGTTCACGGCCGCGCGCGACGACGAGCGCCGCGACCGCGATCCACAGACACAGCGGCGAGAAGACCCAGGTGTCCCAGGACCGGAAGGGCTCGTCGCCCATCGACTTGAAGAAGCCGGCGTAACGGAAGTCGCCGATCGCCCGGAGCAGGAACACCGCCGCGAGGATCGCCGTGAGCACGCGCCCCGCCCGGGTCGCTCGCTGCGTCAGCCAACCGACCGCGGCGGCGACGACCGCTGCCGCGGCCAGCAGCGCGGCGGCCACGGCCAGCATCGCCAACGGCGACGGCGTGAACAGCGCCTCGCCGCCCCGCCGCGGAATCGCGACGCCACCGCCTGCCCGTCCCCCGGCGGCCCAGAAGACATGCAGCGCCGACAAGCCGACGAGGATCGCGAACAAGCCGACTGCCAGGGTCTGCCGCACGTCGGTTAGTGTAGTTCCTGCCATCTCTCCCGCGGAACGCGTCCGCAACCGCGCAGTTTCTGCATGTTGCTCGGAGCGTGCTCGGGGCACGCTCCGGGCACGCTCCGAGGACGCGTGCTACTTATTGTGCCGGTAGCGGTAGGCGATACGGGT
>JANOIR010000379.1:0-6578 GCA_031407765.1 Vicinamibacteraceae bacterium | reverse complement strand
CCTCGGGTACGGCCGGCCCGATCACCCGGCCGGACATGATCTCGCCGACGCGAGACATGCCGAACGCGCGCAAGAACCAGTGGAGCCTCGACCTGCAGCGCGAGGTCGGGTTGGGGATGGCGCTCGACCTGCAGTATCTCGGCTCGCACACCGATCACCTGGACCGCAGCTTCTTCAACAACACGCCGCAGCCCGGAGCAGGCACCGTCGACGCCCGCCGGCCCAGCCAGCGCTATCGGAGCCGCCGCATCATCTCGAACGATCTGATCGCCGACTACGACGCGGTCAGCGTGATCCTGCGCAAGAAGATGTCGCGTGGTCTCCAGGCCGACGCCCACTACACCTGGTCGCGCACGCGGGACGAGGCGACGCACTCCAATGGCGGCGGCGCCGTGATGGACAACTACGACCCGCTGCGCGATTACGGTCCGGCCAACTGGGACATCCCGCATCGCTTCGTGGCCAGCTACATTTACGACCTGCCGTTCCTCAAGACGTCAAGCAACGCAATCCTCCGCAACGTCGTGGCCGGCTGGCAGATCGCCGGGGTCACCATCGTCCAGAGTGGGACACCGGTCAACGTGACCATCTCTACCGACCGGGCCAACATCGGCACGGGGCTGCAGCGGCCGGATCTCGTCGGCTCGGTGCCGTCGATGAACTGCGACACCAACCCGACGACGCGCGAGCCGATCAACTGCTTCGACTCGTCGGCGTTCGCTCTGCCGGCGCAGTTCACGTTCGGTAACGCGTCGCGCAACCTGCTCCGCGGGCCGAAGTTGATGAGCACGGACTTGTCGCTGTCGAAGACGGTGGGGCTGGGCGGGCCGACCAAGCTGCAGCTGCGGGCTGAGATTTTCAACGTGTTCAACACCGTGAACTTCAGCAATCCCAGCGGCGCCTGGGGCACCGTCAATTTCGGCCGGATCACCGGCACCGCGATTGCGATGCGGCAGATTCAGCTGGGAGCCCGCCTGACCTTCTGACGGTCGAGTCGGAACCGGGTTTGCTCGGAGCATGCTCCGAGCAAACTCGGATCGTGTTCCGAGACCTCGCTTCGCGTCGGTTCGGCGCTTCTCGAGGACTCGCCTTCAGCGAGTCGCCGTCCGGGGACCCCACCGTCGACACCCGCTTCTCAGACCTCGGCTCGCCTGTCTGCTCGCCATCGGCATCGCGAGTGCTGGTTCCGCCGCCGACTCCGCGTAAATTGCCGTGGTGTCGTCCGACACCTCTCTGCCCGGAGGGGTGATGGCCGCGCATTCGTTCGATCTGCGGATCCGGGTGCTCGCGAATCGGGACCATCGTCACAAACGACCCTGACCCTGGGCGTCGCCAGCGCGCCAGGACGCAGCAAGAGGGGTCATCGCGATCGACCGAGCAGGCAGACTAGGGACGATTGCAAGCCACGCAATCGATACCAAGGACCACATGGCCAAGAGAGTTCTGAAGCGCGGCTTGAAGGAAGGCGCGCGCGCTGCAAGCAACGTCGTCGGGGCACCGGGCTGGGAGCGACGCGTCATTCAGCTCGAGGAACTCGGGGCGCGGCTTGCCGGGGCGCGTCGCGCACCGGCCGAGGTCTTTGATGCCTGTAGGGATCGAAGAATGCTCGTGAAGGTCACTGCCATCGAGACTCTCGAGAGTATCCGCGACCCCAAAAGCCGGCGTGTGCTGCAGGAGCTGCTACGGGATCCGAATCCGATTGTGCGTTCCTATGCGGCCGAAGCTCTGGCTGCCGTGGTCGGCGCACCGGCCCGCAAGACGTTGCGGGCCGCGTTGACACGTGAGAAGGCGGTTTGCGCAAAGATTGGGTTGTGGTTCGGACTGGCAGTATTGGGGGACGGGGAAAGCATCGCGAGCCTCACGCGAGCGGCTGCGACCGCTCGATCGGCACACACCAGACGTGCGGCTGTGAACGCGCTGGGCGATTCATCTTTGATGCGATCGCAGGCGACTGAAGTGCTGGATATGCTCAACGCGGCGCGAGGCCAAGATCATACGGTGCTCTGGAGGAGCACCGTCGATGCGGCAGTCGCGAAGATTGAGAAGAGGTTGAGAGACTAGGCATCCGGTGTCGGTTCGGCGGGACGGCCAGGGCTACACCGGCGCGGCGCGGCGATTTTCGTGGCGCCGCCGAGTACCGCTGCGGCGACGGCAGTGCGACGCGCACGGCGAGCAGCGAACCGAAGGCGAGTCGGGCACTCGGAAGCGGGTGTCACCGGTGGGGCCCCCGGCGGCGCGCAGGCGCTCTCCCGCAACGCCGCTTGTGCGCCGAGCACCGATTGGGTGACCGGTGACAGGCCCCGGACTCCGACTCGCGCCCTGGCGAGACAGCGCGGATACTGACTGCCGCCAGGCCGGGCATGTGGAGGCCTCGCAGAAACGACAACGCCCGGGGCGCCGTGAGGCACCCCGGGCGTTGATCTTGCTCGAACGCGAGGCGAGGGCTACTTCTTGCCCTTGGCCAGGGCGACCGGCGTCACCGCGGCCTGATCCTCCTCGCCGGTGCGGATGCGGTAGATCTTCTCGACCGGGAGCACGAAGATCTTGCCGTCGCCGACCGTCCCCGTGCTCGCGCCGCGCAGGATCGCCTGCACCGTCGGCTGCACGAAGTGGTCGGAGACACCGATCTCGATCCGGACCTTCTCGGACAGGGCCATCTTCACGGTGGTGCCGCGATAGGTCTCGACCTGCTCGATCTCGCCGCCGTGCCCGCGGACCTCGCTGATCGTGAGGCCCTGCACGTCGGCTTTGAACAACTCGACCAGGACGTCGTTCACCTTGTCATGACGGACGACCGCGACTACGAGCTTCACGCCTTCCCCCCTTCGTTGGTCGCCAGACGTGCCTGCAGGGCCAGCGCCGGCGCTTCCAATTCGGGCAGGACCAGAATAGCCCCTTCGCCGCTCGTGTAGGCCTCTTCGCCGTGCTGCGTGACGTCCATGCCGAGGCCTTCATCGCCCGCTTCGGCTCGCAGCACCATCACCGCGCCCATGACCTTGAGGATGACAAAGGTCATGATCGCCGCGTAGGCGATGACCGCCATGACGCCGATCGCCTGGGTCTGCAGCTGAGCAGGGTTGCCGAACAGCGCGCCGTCGACGAGGCCGCTCCAGTCCTTCTGCGCGAGCACGCCGGTCAGGAGGGCGCCCACCGTGCCGCCGACGCCATGCGCGGCGATCACGTCGAGCGAGTCGTCCAGCTTGGTCTTGGCGCGGTAGAGAATCGCGAAGTAGCTCGGGAAGGCGGCGATGCCGCCGAGGAGCAGCGCGCTCGTCGGGCTGATGTGGCCGGCCGCCGGCGTGATGGCGACGAGGCCGACGACGATCGCCGTGGCCGCGCCCACCGCCGTGACCTTGCCGCCGCGGGCGATGTCGATGATCGACCACATCGTCAGCGTCGCCGCTGGCGCCAGCATCGTCGTGACGAACGCCAGCGAGGCGCTCTTGAACATCCCGTTGGCACTGCCGGCCGCAATCGCGCTGCCCGCGTTGAAGCCGAACCAGCCGAACCACAGCAGGCCGGCGCCGAGCAGGACGAACGGCACGTTATGCGGCAGGATTGCCTGGCGAGCGTAGTCCTTGCGTGGCTTGAGCACGATCGCGGCCACGAACGCCGACACCGCGGCGTTCACGTGGACGACGGTGCCGCCGGCGTAGTCGAGCGCGCCCATCTTGAACAGCCAGCCGGCGGGCGCCCACACCCAGTGGCACACCGGGCTGTAGACGAAGATCGACCACAGCACGAGGAAGAGCACGTAGGGACCGAAGCGCATGCGCTCGACGATCGCGCCCGAGATCAGCGCGGCGGTGACGATCGCAAAGGTCGCCTGGAACGCCATGAACAGGATGTGCGGAATCGTGCCGCTCGATGGCGCCGGCGCCTCCCCGAGGCCCACGTTCTGGAGGGCGAAGTACGAGAGATCACCGATCCAGTCGTTCCCTACGCCAAAGGACAGCGAGTAGCCAATCACCGCCCACGTCACTCCGAGGACACCCAGCGACACGAAGCTCATCATCATCGTGTTGAGCGCGTTCTTCGAACGGACGAGTCCGCCATAGAAGAACGCCAGCGCAGGCGTCATCAGCAACACGAGCGCGGTGGCCACGATCATCCACGCGACGTCGGCCGGTACCATCAGCTTCCTCCTTGACCGCGGGGGGCGGTCCTGTCAGGCCCTGCAACCGGGCCGGTGTGTCCGGACCAGCGGAAGTGGGCACCTCATGTTCGGCGTAACCGTACTGCCAAGTCGGCAGATGACGCAAGAATTGATTTACAAATGGCCGCCATAACTGGAGTAGATGCCAACCCTGTCTACATTTCTGTGCTGATTACGCAGAAAACGGCGTACAGGCCCACTGTGCCAGCCTAGGTGATATTCCCGGAAATCAGCCTTGGAGCCCCAGGAGAGCCGGCCCATACAAGGCTATCGAGACATTTTCGTGAGCGATGTCGCGTCGCCTGGACAGAAATGCACGCTCGAAGCAATGCGGGCGATGTGAGGTCGCCCGCGACGGGCCGTGGCTGCTGCTGATGTGCGGCCAAGGCGATCGCCGGATGCCATAATCGGACGGATGCCCGTGCTCGACACCTTCGACCGGCCGCTGCGCACACTGCGCGTGTCGGTCACCGATCGCTGCAACCTGCGCTGCCTCTATTGCATGCCCGAGGCGGAATACGTGTGGCTGCCGCGCGCCGATCTGCTCAGCTTCGAGGAGATCGATCGACTGGTGGGGATCTTCGTCGGCGAGGGCGTCGGCCGCGTGCGGCTCACCGGCGGCGAGCCGCTGCTGCGGCGCGATCTGCCGCGCCTCGTCGCGCGCCTCGCGGCGCGGCCGGGCCTCGCCGAACGAGCGCTCACCACCAACGGCGTCCACCTCGCGGCATCCGCCGCCGCGCTGCGCGGGGCCGGCCTCGAGCGCGTCACGGTCAGCCTCGATACGCTGCGCGCCGACCGCTTCGAGCGCCTGTCGCGCTCGCGCGAGCTGCCGGCGGTGCTCGCCGGCATCGAGGCGGCTACCGCGACGTTCGGTGCCATCAAGATCGACACCGTCGTGATTCGCGGCGAGAACGACGACGAGCTGATCGATCTCGTCGCCTTCGCCGGCCGGGCCAAGGCCGAGATCCGCTTCATCGAGTACATGGACGTCGGCGGGGCTACGCACTGGTCGGCGTCACGCGTGGTGCCGCGCGCCGAGATCCTGGCGCGGCTCGACGCGGCGTTGGGTCCGGTGACGGCGATCGGACGCCCGGATGCGGCGCCGGCCTCGCGCTACGCGCTCGCCTCCGGGCAGATCGTCGGCGTGATCGCCTCGACCACGGATCCGTTCTGCGCCGACTGCGACCGCGCAAGGCTCACGGCCGACGGTCAGCTCTTCACCTGTCTGTACGCCACGCGCGGCGTCGATCTGCGCGGCCCGCTACGTGCCGCCGCCAGCGACGCCGACGTCGCCGCCATCATCCGCGGGGTGTGGCAGGCTCGCGCCGATCGCGGCGCCGAAGCCAGGCTCGCCGTGGAAGGCCGCACCTCGTTCATCGCCCGCGACGCGCTGAAGGCGCAGCCGCACCTCGAGATGCACACGCGCGGCGGCTAGCATGACCCCTGCCCCGCTCGTCCTCTGCGCCGTCGACTTCTCGCCGTCTTCCGCGGACGTCGTCCGCCACGCCGCGGCCTTCGCGGCCGGCCCGCGTCCGGACGGTGACGGACGCGCCGCGCTGACGCTCCTGCACGTCGTCGACCCGCTGCTGGTGCAGGCGGCGGCGATGACCACCGACACCGCACACCTCCAGGACGAGTGCCGCCAGGCCCTGGCTGCGCTGGCGTCGACCGTCGCGTCCACGGCGACGCCCCAGCCGGCCGCGATCGAGACCCGCGTCGGCCTGCCCCACGTCGAGATCCTGAAGGCCGCGGCCGATGTCCATGCCAGCCTGATCGTCCTCGGCACGCAGGGCCAGACCGGCGCCGCCCGCCTCTTCTTCGGCTCGACGACGCTGCGCGTGCTGCGCGAGACGGTGACGCCGGTGCTGGTCGTCCCACCCGCGGCGAGCGCCGTGGTCCGCGACGGGCCGACCGGGCCGGCGCTGACGATCGCACATGTCATCGCCGCCCTCGATTTCAGCGACACGACGGCGGCCACGGTGCAGGCCGCGGCCAGCCTGGCGTCGCGTGCGGGCGCCGTCCTGACGCTGGCGCACGTCGTCCCCGAGGCGCGCGGCCTCGAGCGCTGGGCTTCGCTCGTCGACGCCCACCAGGCGCAGCGGACCGCCCGCGCCGGCGACGAGCTGGTGCTGCTGGCGCGCGAGGTGCAATCGCAGGGACCGGAGGTGCGTACTGCGGTCGCGCTCGGCGATCCCGAGCGTGTGCTGGCGGCGCTCGGCGACGAGCGGCCGCACAGCCTGCTGGTGATGGGCGTCCGCCGCGGCACCGGACTACTCTCCCCGCAACCGGGGTCGACGGCCTACCGCGTGCTGTGCCTGGCTCGCACGCCCGTTCTCATCGTGCCCGCCCGCCTCCGATGACACGCGAGAGGGCTGCTGGCAGCCCGTGGTGGAAGTGTCGCGAGGCACCGAGACGGGCGAGG
>JANOIR010000598.1:0-36134 GCA_031407765.1 Vicinamibacteraceae bacterium | reverse complement strand
GCGCTACGCTGAAGAACACCGCCGCTGCCCCGTAGTCGACCATTGGCTCGTAGACTCACCCTCGTCGTTGACTCATTCCTCGCCGTCGTTGAAATCGGCACGTGCGTCGGGCAGCAGCAGCAATAGGATCCTCGCATGCCTGAACCGCTCGATCGCCGACGCTTCCTGAGCCTTGCCGGCGGTGCGGCAGGGGCCCTGTCCGCCGCGCACGCGACCGCGGGACAGGCCGCGACGCCGCAGCGCCGCATCGAGCCGGGCTCCGAAGAGCTGACGCACTACCAGATCGGCCCCCACATCTGGCTGCGCTGGCACAACGAGGCGCTCCTCGGTTACCGCGCCCACCCCACGCAGAAGTATCCGTACGTCTTCCCCGCCGCCGGTCCGGTCTCCGGCCTGTCGCTGACGTCGGAGTCGTCGTTGCCCTGGCCGCATCATCGGTCGCTGTTCTTCGGGTGCGACTTCGTCAACGGGGGCAACTACTGGCAGAACGAGCTCGAACGCGGCCAGATCGTCTCGCGCGGCCCGCGCGTCGCCGAAGCGACGAAGACCTCGGCGGTCATCGTGGATGCGTGCGACTGGCGGCAGCCTGGCCAACCGGTGCAGATGACCGACGAGCGCCGGCTCACGCTCGCTGTCCCGGGCCCTCGCCTGCGCATCCTCGACGTCGACATCACCTGGCGTGCCGTGGTGGACGTCACCATCCAGAAGAACAACCACGCGCTCTTCGCGCTCCGAGCGGTTCACGAGATCACCCCGTGGGGCGGCGGGCGGCTGCTGTCGAGCGAAGGCCGGGAGGGCGAGCAGCAGACGTTCGGCAAGGCGGCCCGCTGGTGCGCGTTCGTCGGGAAGCGGACGCAGGCCAAGGGCGAGCCGGTCGAAGGCATCGCCCTGATGGATCATCCGCAGAGTCCGTGGGCGCCGTGCCCGTGGTTCACCCGCGACTACGGCTTCATCTCGCCGATGCCGTTCAACTGGATCGAGAAGCCCTGGCAGCTGGCGGCGGGGCAGTCGGTGCGGATCCGCCATCGGGTCGTGCTGTTCGCAGGCGACCCGCAGGAAGCGGGCCTCGACCGGCTGTACAAGGAGTGGGCCGGCGCGTAGCACGTCCGGCTGGGGAATATCTCCACGTCCTGCGGCATTTTCCACGCACCGGCCACCGCGCGCGGGCCGGACGCCTCGGTCTTCACGGCGGTGCGCCCCTGGCACGAATGGTGCGCCAGAACCTGGACGGAGAGTGTCCCTTGGAACTACCGCTGACTTTGGATGCCGATCATCACGGAATGCTCATCGCCTCGCCCGAATCGCTCGGTTGGGACGTTCGGGTGAGCGTCGACGGCGTGACGGTGCTGCACTCGCACGCCAGCGACTGGCACAGGGTGGAAAGGCTGCGCGCCCGCGTCGAGACAGCTCACGCCGCAGCGGGCCGCCACGCCCCAGCGGCTCGGCGCTCTGCCGGCGCCGGCTCGAAGCCGCGCTGACGTCGCCGGTACCAGCGCCCCTCACCTGGGCACGGAAGGCGCGGATCGCTCGCGAAGCTCATCGGAGGCACCGGCATGCTGGCGTCGACACCGGTAGTGCGTGCCGAACACACGGTCCCAGAACGACGTCGTCACGCCGAAGTTGGTGCCGACCAGACGGTGGTGGACGGCGTGGACCGCCCAGCGCCGCTGCATCCAGCGGTAGGGCAACGCCGTGATGCGGATGCTGTGCTCGAGATGGTGGACCGCGCCGTAGGCGACGTAGCCGGAGAGGAAGCCGCACCAGAAGAAGGACGCACCGACCGTCCCGACCGCGGCCGAGAGGCCCCACCACACCAGCCCCGCGACCACGGGGCTGCTGATGCACGGCAGCGCCACGTGGTCGTGCGGGCCGTCGTGGTGCGCCTGGTGAATCGCACGCATGGCACCCGTCGGGCCGTGGAACAGCCAGCGGTGAATCGCATACTCCGCGAAGCTGAAGACGAAGAGGCCGGTGCCGAGCGCGGCAACCGGAATCGTCCAGCCGTCGGCCTCGCGGATGCCGAGCCAGCCCGCCGTCAGCGCGCACGCGAGATCCATCACATACGCGGCATGGTAGTTGGCGCGGCTTCCGCTGACGGCCCGCAGCAGATCGCCCACCGTGCCGCGCGAGGCGCGGTTCAGGGTCCGACGTAGACACCAAGGATCAGCACAAGCCACGCCGTTGCTCGCGGCGAGTGTCCACGATCACGCGAACAGGGACGTACCAGCGGCTCACCGCCAGCGCCGGAAGCACGACGGCGACGAAGGCGAGCTCCGCCGAGCGCACGAGGTGCTGGAACCACGCACCCACAGGAGACCGACGAGGCAGGCCAGGATGGCCGCCGCCAGGATACGCGACCAGCTCACCGGCCCCGTGACGCGGGCCAGCGTCAGATATCCCACGCCACTCAGCACCGCGACCGTCACGGCGAACGCAATCGTCACGGCGAACGCGATCATGTACGTCGGCCAGATGAACAGGCCCTGGACGGGCTCGATTGTGAGCGGCTGATAGCGAAGACCGAGGCGCCGAGCCCGCGAATGGAGCGCTGGAGTGTTTCACTATGGACGAGCTTTGAATACAGCTCGGCTATGACTGGGCTTGGTCACACCACGTCACAACGATTTTGTCGGTGTCCAGGTTGACGCACGGCGCGCCGTCGCCCGGGCGCTGCGGCACGGCCCCAGCGCTGCGACGATCGCCGTCAGCGGACGTACAGCGTGAACGCCGTCGCGTCGACCGAGGTCGCCCGCAGCTTGCGGCGGTAGAGCAGGTTGCCGTGGGTGTAGGTCTGCGGATCGACGCCGGGCAACTGCTCGCCGAGGTAGAGCGTGCCCTGCGGGTGCTGGGCGAACCACTGCTCGATCAACGTCAGGAACAGGAAAGAGCCGAAGCCTTCGCTCTTGTCCTCGGTGCCGCCGCCGAGGTAGTAGATCCCGCCGCCGAAGTGGACGCCGAAGAACGCGGCGTGCCGCCTGCCGTGCGCCATCACCGTCGCGATGAAGGCGTCCTCGCCCATGCACAGCAGCTTGAGCGCCTGTAGCGGAGCGTCGACGATCATCGAGAACCGCTCACCGTTGCGGCGCATGACCTGACGCCGGAGGCCGACGAGAGCGGGCACATCGCGCAGCGCCGAGGCGCCGCGGCGGATCACCACGGTCGGTGCGGCGGCTGCGGCCTTCTTGTAGTCACGCCGGATGTTCTCGCTCACGTCACGGCGGTAGGCCGCGAAGCCGGGCCAGGCCGCAAACGTGACGGCGTCGAGGCGAAAAGCGTCGTCGACGAGGCGGCCCGGCGGAAGCATCTCGCTCGCCGCGGCCGCCGAGCGTTGCTCGTGATTCCACGTCGAGCCGTAGAAGTAGGTGGCCTGGCCACAGCGGGCCACGACCTGTTGCACGGCCGGCGCCCACAGATCGCAGTTCGCCGGGAGCATGTGGAGACGATCGAGGAAGCGGACCTGGCGGCGGGAAACCGCGACCGCACATTGGCCGACCTTGATCGGTGCGGGCTCGGCGTCGCGGAAGAACTCGAACACCCGGACCTTGCGCCGCAGACGCTCGGCACGGATCACCTTCCAGGAGCCGAGGAACGAGCCGCCGCACGCCAGGACGAACCGGTCCCACTCGCCCGGGTCGATCGCGCCGATCGATCGCTCGTGCAACGCCACCGGCGCGTCTGGGTTGAACGAGGATCGCATGGCCGAGCCGCTCTAATCGTCGCGGCCATGATTTCACGGGGATCCGGTCGGCGCAACGGCGCAAGTGGACGGTCTTGGGCCTCAGCCGGGCCTGCCCCGGTTCCCATGGCCGCCATCGTCACTCGGATCACATGGCGATCTCGCCGGCACGGCTATACTGCGACGTGCCCGATTCAACAGTGACGGCTCGCGTCGACCGATCCGCTGTGGCCGTTCAAGGCCTGCGGGAGGAGCCCGACGATCGCCGCTATTGGTGGAGTCGGACGCCGCTCGAGCGCTTGACGGCGCTCGAAGCCATGCGACGGGTCGTCTATGGACGTGCCGCTACTCACGGACGACTTCAGAGAGTTCTTGAGACTGCTCAACGCGCATCGCGTTGACTATCTCCTGATTGGCGGCTACGCGGTCGCGGTCCATGGCTATCCGCGAGCCACCGTCGATCTCGACGTGTGGGTCCGGAGCGCGCCCGAGAACGCCGACCGGATCGTCTCGGCGCTGCGCGAGTTCGGATTCGACTCGCCGTTGCTGGACCGTCGGCTGTTCCTGATGCCGGATCAAATCGTCCGTTTCGGGGTTCCCCCGTTCCGGATCGAGATCCTCACGACGATCGCCGGCGTGGAGTTCGATGCCTGCGGCGGACGCGGCGAGCTGCTCGACATCGACGGTCTTCGAGTGCCTGTCATCGCTCTGGCAGACCTGAAGGTGAACAAGCGCGCCGCAGGACGGCACAAAGACCTGGCCGACCTCGAGAACTTGCCGTAAGCCGCCCTAGTTCTGGTCGTCCTCGGGCTTGTCCTTCGCCTTGTCCTTGGCCTTGTCGCCCCCCGACTTGCCGGACTTGTCCTTGCCGGCCTTGTCCCTGTCCCTCTCGAGATCGAGCCGGGGCAGACCGAGGCCTTCGAGGCGGCGGAGCTGATCGAGATCGATGGTGCCGACGATGTTCACGATAGTGAAGCGGCGCGGCTCGGTGGCGAGGATGCCGAGGCCGCCGATCTTGGCGCCGTCCAGCCACAGGTAAACGTCGACGTCCGCGTGGTCCTTCTTGCTGCGGACGCCGGCCATGCGCGACCAGCCGGGCGCGGAGAGCTGGCGGCGGATCATCTCGACGTCGTCGGGGCCGAAGGCGCCGTCGGCACCGAACTCATAGCTCCGGACATAGACGCCCTTGAGGCCCGACAGCATCGCCTTGGCCTTGGCCGCGTCATCGTCGCCGTCATCGTCCAGGAAGCGGGCGGCGAGCGCGAGCAAGGTGGTGTCGAGCGAGACGTCGACGGTTTCCGCGGCGGCGGCCCGCAGCTTCTCGAGACCGGTCAGCGGCATGCGCGGGCCCGACGTCTGCGCGCCCAGGCCGGCGCCGAGCACGCTCGACATCACCGGCACGAGCCACATGGTCAGCGCGATGGTGGTGAATCCCTTGGTCTTCATGATCCCTACTCCTGGCTCCGCTCGATGGCGCGGTGCACCACGTTCAACGTCGCGCCGGTCAGCCGCAGCGCCTGCACGAGCTGTGCATGCGCGGCGCGAGCCTGCGCCTCCTCGACCTGCGCCGCGCGCCACTGCACACCGGCGACGGTGAGCGCGACGGTGGCGGCGAGCGGCAGCATCGCCCGCCACAGGATCGAAGGCCGTAGGCGCCTGGCCGCTTCCGGGGGCGTCGACTGCCCCGCGCTCTGCTTCTTGATGGCGGCGATCACGCGGCCGGTGAAAGCCGGGCCCGGATCGTCCGCGTCCATGGCGCGCTGGAGCGCGCGTTCGATGTCCATGACGTCCTCTGTCACTCTCGCTCTATCCGTGGCGTAGGCGGCCGCAGCGGGCGCGCAGCACCGCCAGCGACCGTTTCAAATGGCTCTTCACCGTGTTCAGCGGCATGTCGAGTGTCTCGGCGATCTCGACCGGCCCCAGCTCGCGCTGATACCGCAGCACGACGACGGCGCGCGCGGCCGCTGGCAGCGCGGCGACCTCGGTGCGCAGCGAGGAGGCCAGCAACGGATCGCGATCGGCGACCGGCGCGCTGTGCGGCTCGGCCACCGCGTCGAGCGGCGTCACCGGCCGTCGCTTGCGCTCGCGCACGGCGTCGATGGCCCGGTGCGTGACGACACGGCGCAGCCAGCTCCCCAGGTGCGCATCCGACTCGATCGTCGAAAGATGGCGGTGCAGCTGCACGAACACGTCCTGGGCCAGATCCTCGGCGGCGGCGCGATCGTCGAGCATCCGGCAGGCGATGCCGAACACGTGCCGCTGATGGTGTCGGACCAGGTCGGCGAAGGCGTCGAGGTCGCCGCCCCGGGCCCGGGCCAGCCGGCGATCCCGGGCGTCGGCGCCGGGATCCGGCCGGGCGCGGTCGGCGTGATCGGCCGTCGTGTCGCCGGCGGCCCGCGCGGTGGCGGCCCCGCGGGCCAGGGTCAAAGTCGCCATCTGCCTGCTTAATACGCAAAAGCGCCCGCCCAGGGGTGCACGGCGGCGTGCCGGGCCTCCCCAAGGGGCTTCTGAGTAGGGTTAGACGGCGGAGGGCGGGCTTGGGATGGCGGAACGGGGGCGGCGGGCCGAGGCAGCCGCCCGACCATCGCGAGCGGAGTTCAACCGGCTCGCCGAATCCACCCGAGCAGGGCGGCCCGCATGGCCTGGTGAAGGTTCATGCCGCTGCCGCGTGCCGCCGCGTCCATGCGGGCCCACAGCGCTTCCGGCAATCGTACCGAACGGACCGTCGTCGTCCGCGAGCCGCCCTTGCGAGGCCGCCCGCGCCGCATCAGGATGGCATCTGGCGCGAGCTGCGGCATCTCCCAGAGGGCCGAGAGCGCCGGGCCGCCTGGTTCGCCCGCGCCGGCGAACGCCTGACGCCGGGCGGGACCGAAGCGGGAGAAGTCGATGCCCGCATCGAGCGGATCAGTCGCTCTCGTAGTGCGACCGCTCGTGGGCCGTCGCGCGGCGCGCGCTGATGATCCGGATGACGTCTTGGTCGACTTCCGCGTGGACGACATAGAGCAGCCTGTGCTGGCGCGACTGACCGATGAGAATAAACCGGTCCGCGTGCAACGTGTCAGGGTAGTAGGCGCCGAGTTCGTCGTCGAAGGCGGTGGCCGCCTGGGGGAACGAGACGCCATGCTTCCTCAGGTTGGCGGCGGCCTTGCGCGCGTCCCATCTGAACCGCACGGATAATTGTACTACATTTGTCGGAGACCGGGCGCGGCGGCGCCTCGCGAGGCTACAGGCGCACCAGCCGGCCCTCCGCCGGCCGGCCGGTCGCGGCCGCGATGGCGCGCGCATAGAGGCGGATCTGTCCGAGGTAGGCGTCCAGGGCCTCGGTCGGATCGGCGTCGGTCTTGAAGTCGACCACGACCCAGCCTGTCGCGGTCTCGTAGGCCGCGTCGATCACGCCTTCGACGATCTGCCCGTCGGGCTCAGCGAGCGCGATCGGCACCTCGCGACGAAGGCGGCCCTCCCCCGCCGCGGCACGCAGCGGCACGAACGCCGCGTGGATCAAGGCCGCGCGGACGACTCGCGTGGCCGCTTCGGTCTCGACGGGATCGGCGGCGAGCACGCGCGCCTGCTGCTTCGCGACCGCGGCGACGGTCGCCTCGGCGGCGTCGAGCGGCACGAGGGCGAGCACGGCGTGGACCAGGGCGCCGAACCGCACGCCGCCGGCGGCGACGTCCGCGGGCCGCCGGATGACATCGACGCGAACGTCGGCCGCAGGATCCCCCCCCGCATCGGCCGGTGCCAGCGCGCGCGCAAGCTGCGCCGCCCGCGCGCGCACGGTCACGACGCGGTGGGTCGGCCGGCTGCCCCGTTCGACCGCCCCTTCGCGACGGACTTTCCACTCCTGGAACGCCTGCTCGCCAGCCAGCACGACGCCGGGCGCGGCATCCTTGGCGATCAGCTCCTCGCGCCGCAGTCCGTAGCGCGGCTGGCGATCGAGGTCGAGCCGCGCCGGATCCCACCAGGTGACGTCGTACGGCTCGTCGCCCTCAAACGTGTGGATCCCTGGGCGGAGGCTGGTGAACGGAATGGTGTCGCCGCGATCGACCGTTGTGTCGTGACCGAAACCGAAGGCCCATCGCTCGCGGACGCCTTCACGCCGTCGATCCTCGACCGGATAGAGCGCGTGGTTCATCGGATCCACCCAGCCCGGACACGGCAGATCGCCCGTAGCGCAGACGACGAGCAGGTCGCGGGCACGCGTCGCGGCAACGTAGGCCACGCGGACGCCCTCAGCTTCGTCGCGCGCGACTTCCAGCGCCTCGTGCTGCCGCAGCTCGGCCGGCTGCCAGCCGGCCAGCGTGACTGCACAGCGCCGGCCCTCGACGTCGACCCATCGCGACGCGCTCCGGCGCGACAATTCGGCGCCGATGTCGACGAGCACGACGACCGGGAACTCGAGGCCCTTGGCCTTGTGGACGGTCATGAGCCGGACGCCGTCACTGCCCTCTTCGAGGATCGGGGCCTCGGCCGCCCGCGTCTCCTCGGCCTCCTCGCGCAGCCGCTCGACGAAGCCGCGGAACGACAAGCCCCCGCCTGCCTCGTACTGCCGCGCCAGCTCGCCGACGTACTGGACGTTGGCCAGCGCCTGATCCCCGGACGGGCGCAGCGCGAAGATGGCGTGCGCGCGCGACGCGTCGAGGAGGGTCGCGATCGTCGCCGCCGCCGGACGCTGATTGCGCTTCTGGTGCAGCTCACGGAGGAGCGCCAGTGCCGCGCCGACCTCGCGCAACGCCTCGGGCAGGTCCGGCCCGGCGTCGAGCGGCCGGAAGGGGTGGAAGCGGTGCGCGCGCGACCGGTAGTCGAGGAGCACGTCGTCGCCGAACGCGAAGAGCGCTCCGCGCAAGGTTCCGAACACCGACAGCTCGTCGTCGGGCCACTCGATCGCCGCCAGCGCGGTCCGCAGCGTCTCGACTTCTTCGCGCTCGTGGAAGCTCTTGCCGCCAACCAGCAGGTGCGGCACCTCGCGCGCTTCGAGCGCCTCGACGTACGGCCGCGTCACGTCGATCGTGCCGGCCGATGTCCACGTGTCGAAGCGCCGGAACAGGAGGCAGACGTCACGCGCCTGGATCGGCGCCCGCTCGGTCGGCCGCTCGCGATCGGTGACCGTCCAGCCGCTCTTGTGCACGAGCCAGTGGACGAACGCCGCCACCGCGTCGGGCTGGCCCGCCGCCAGCGACGGCTTCGTCGGCCGGCCGCGCCAGATCTTCGGCCTGGGGACAGGGAGTGCGACCACCGCCGGCTGACCGCTCACCGCCCCCCGGACGGCGGCGAGCGGCACGTAGTGCGCCTGGACGGGCAGCGGGTCGCCGGTCATCCGCGGCGCGAACGCGGCGTTGACGGCGCGCTGGATCTCCGGCACGGCGCGGAAGCTGCTCCGCAACGCGACGCAGGCGGCGCCGTGGCGGCGCAGCTGCTCGCGGACGGCCTCGTAGATACCGACGTCGGCGCGCCGGAACCGATAGATCGACTGCTTGGGATCGCCTACCACGAACAGCTTGCCCGGCGTGGGGCGGACAGCGCGCCAGTCGGCCTGGGCCGGATCGTCGGCGGCGAGCAAGAGCAGGATTTCGGCCTGCAGCGGGTCGGTGTCCTGGAATTCGTCGACGAACACGTGCGTGAACCGCGCCTGGAACGCCGCCCGCACGTCACCGCGGTCGCGGACCAGATTGCGCGCGCACACCAGCAGGTCGAGGAAATCGAGCGCGCCGACGCGGACCTTGGCTTGCTGGTAGCCGTCGACGACCTCCACCAGTTCGGCGTGGAGCCGCGCCGCCAGGTCGGCGTCGGCATCGCGCTTGAAGGCTTCGAGACGCGCCACGAACGCGGCGTGCGCGTCGAGGACGCGCTGCCGTGGCACGCCTTTCGCGTACGGGGCGGTGCGGCGACCAGTTTTCGGGTCGGCGAACCGGCGCGTGAGGAGCGCGACCAGCTGGGACTCGAGCCCGTCATGATCGCGCGGCCGGACGCGCTCGGAGAGCTCCACCTCGGACGCCAGAATGCGCGCCGGTTCGGTGTCCGCGGCCAAGCCGTCGTTCCTGTCGCCGCCCGCCGTCAGCGCGGCGAACGCGAACAGGTCGACGACCAGCGCATCCGCACGCGTGACCTGGTCGAAGTCTCCGATCGACCACGGCGCCGTGAAGTCGCGCCACTCGGTCAGCGTCCACGCCGCCTTCTCCAGGCGTCCGATGGGTCCGTCGTCGCCGGCGCTCCGCCGCCTGAGCGCGCGCCGGACACTCGGTGGCGGGGCCTCCAGCTGGGCCTGCAGCCAATCGCGGAAGACGGCCGAGAACAGGCTCCGCGCCTGCGGGTCGGTCAGCATGATGAAGCGCGGATCGACCCGCGCCTCGACCGGCCGCTCGCGCAGCAGGTCTGCGCAGAAGGTGTGGATGGTGCTGACGTGCGCCTGTTCCAGGTTGGCGAGGGCGTCCGCGAGCGCGGTCACGGCGCTCGACATGCCGCCCACGATCGCTCGTTGGCGACGCGTTTCCAGTTCGGCGCGCAACCGGAGCTTCAGCTCGCCGGCGGCCTTCTCGGTGAAGGTCACGGCCACCAGGCGGTCGACGGTGGTCCGCCCCGACTCCAGGACGCTGACGATGCGATCGACGAGCACCGTCGTCTTGCCCGTGCCGGCCGCGGCCTCGACCGCAAAGGTCTCGTCGAGCGACGTCCGGATGCGCTCGCGATCGGCGGCGTCTGCGAGCGTGCTCACGGCATCCTCCGCATCTGGTCGAGGTCCTCGATCGCCCCCAGGCCGGCCGGGTTCTTGCGACCGGCCCGCGCCTCCTCGTGCGGTCCGCAGACGGCGCGGAAGTCGCACCAGCCGCACGCACCAGGCCGCGGTGCCTGCGGCAGCGTGCCGAGCTCGACGGCGCGGTCGATGATCTCCAGCACCTCGAGGCCGGCTTTGAGGTGATCGTCTCGCAGTGAGACCGGGTGCTGCGTGAAGCCGCCGGCGCTAGTCGCGAACCACAGCCGCGCCAGCGACACCGGCTTGCCGAGCATCCGCTCGGCCACCAGGCTGTAGACGATCGGCTGCAGCGTCCCGCCACCGCCGACCACGAGCGAGGGCGTCGTGCGGTTGCGCCCCGTCTTGTGGTCGGTGACGCGGAGCGAGCCGAGTGCGCCGTGGACCTCGACGAGATCGATCGAACCCCGGATGCGGAAGCGGTCACCGATGACGATCGGATCGGGAGCGCTGGCCGGGTCGTGCTCACCGTCGAGCGGCAGCCCGAAGGCCAGCTCGAAGTAGCGCGGCACCCACTCCTCGCTCGACTCGGCGAGCTTGTCGAGCCACAACCGCAGGTCGCCCCGCATCGTCGCCGTTTCGTCGTCCCAGACGCGCTCGATCGCCGGCGCCAGCCGATCGTGGTGGCGCGCGAAGACCGCCGCCGCCACGCGATCGAGGGTGGCGCGCGCCTCGGCCCGGCGGGGGGCCGGGATCGGCAGG
The DNA here is from genome assembly GCA_031407765.1 of Vicinamibacteraceae bacterium. Classification (GTDB taxonomy): domain Bacteria; phylum Acidobacteriota; class Vicinamibacteria; order Vicinamibacterales; family Vicinamibacteraceae; genus JBDSLU01. Next base: position 25,011 of record JANOIR010000598.1, on the reverse strand, counting down.
AGCGTATCCGCCTGCAGGGCCCGGAGCGCGTCGCGCTGGATCTCGTGGAAGATGGCGCCGCGCGTCAGCGGATCGAGTTGGACGATGGCCTCGGGCTGCTCGAGCGGCTCGAAACGGTAGATCGCGCCGAGCAGGAACTGGTACGGGCAGGCTGAGAAACGCTGCAACGCCGACACCGAGTACGGCCGCGCCGTGAGCCGCTGGTCCGCCAGCAGCGCCGGCACCTCGGGCTGTTGCTTGCCAATCAGGCCGTCCCACGTCGACCAGCTCGGCTTCCAGCGTCCCCACCGCGTGCGCAACGAGCGCGCCAGCGCGGCGTTCTGGAGGAGCAGGTAGTGCGCCGCCCCCTTTGGCGGCTCGGCAGTGCGATGCAGCAGGCGGCCGAGCACCGCGAGGTCGTGCTCCCAGCGATCGATCGCCGACGCGGCGTCGTCGGGCGCCGGCCACGCCAGCCAGGCTCCCGTCGCCAGCGCCGTGTCGTTCTGGAAACGAACGTGGTCCGGCATCGAGCCCGTCGCAGCGCGGACGACGTCGAGCGCGTAGAAGGACGGCACGCGCGCGCGGCCCTGGCCCACGTCGAGGCGCGGGTAGGACAACCAGCAGCGCTCGGTGGCGGCGCCAACCGCCAGGCGCAGCCGGACGCGCTCGCCGGCGACACGATCGTCCTCGGTCGTGAGCGGCGCCTCGAGGGCGCGGCGCATGGCGTCGAGCAGCAGCGGATCCTCGCGACTGCGCTGCGGGAAGACGCGCTCGGCCAGGCCGACCACGAAGACGACGCGGAAGGTGCGGCCACGCAAGGCGTCCGGCGTGCCGACGAAGACCCGGCCGAAACGGACCTTCGGCGGATCGTGATCCAGCTGCGACAGCCGCGTCAGAAGGACGCGCCGCACTTCGGCCAGCGTGACGGGGCCAACTGCCGCCATCGGCCGGAGATCGGCGAGCAGTTCGAGGACGCGCGTCGAGTGTCGCAGCGCCCGCGGCGCCAGCGCCGCCAGACGATCGAGCCACTCGCCCCAGCGTGCCGCCGTGGGGAGCACCGCCAGCTCGTCGACCAGCGGCAGCGCGAAGCCGCGAAGATCCTCGAGCGCGTCCAGATCGCGCCGCAGGGCGACCGCCTTGCCGCTGCCCGGCTCGTCCGACTCCACTTCGCGCAGTCGGAGCCGCAGCTCTTCGCGCAGTCCTCCCAGCCGTCGGTGCCACCGCGCCGCCCGCCCGCTCGGCCCGGCCTCGGTCGACACGGCGGCGTCGACCAGGAGCGATTCCCACCGCCACGGCGCGCGCACGTCGGTGCGCTCGAACGGACCCTGGGCGGCCGGCGCGGCGGACGGCACCTCCGCGCGATCGAGCAGGTCGAGGAGTGAGAGCTGGCCCGCGAGCGCCTCATCCGTCGATGCCACCAGCGGCACCGGCTCTGGCGCGACGCGCCCGGTTGCGGGATCGCGACGCGGTACCTGGCCCAGCGACAGGTACTCGGCGAAGCTGCGCGCCGACAGGGTGTCGCCGGCACAGGCGAGGAGAGCCAGGAAGGCCCGGCCCGTCGGGTCGGGCCTTCGCGTGCCTCGCGAGAACCACGCCGGCACGCGCGCCCGCTCGAGGGCCTGCTCGAGAGGGCCCCAGTAGCTCTCGGGCGCGCGGACGACGATGGCCATCTGGTCGAAGGCCACGCCGCGGGCCGCTTCGTCGAGCAGCCGCCGCGCAACTTCTACCGCTTCACGGGCCTCGCCGGGCGCCGAGAAGAACTGAACGCTGTCGTCGAGCGGTCCCGCCTCCGTCTCCCCCGCGAACAGGCCGCGCCGGACGCGCCCGAGCGCACCGGCGTCGTCGTCCTCCCGCGTCGCCACGACTGCCGAGAGGCGGGCCGGCAGCAGCGCGACCGTGCGAACGTCCCCGGCCGGGATGGTGGCCAGCACGGCGGGCGCACGGTCGACCAACGCGCTCAGGAACGCTTGCGCGGCGACACTGCCGATGGCGACGTCCAGCAGGAGCAGTGGCGCAGGCGGCAGGCCACCCGCGTCGCCGGCACGCAGCCGTGCCGTCGCGACGGCCAATCGCGCCGCCCGGTCGGCGAGTCCGCCTTCCTCCAGCAGCGACGCATAGCGCGCGCCAAGGTGGGCCAGGTCCGGCCCGGCCGCGCCGAGCGACATCAGCCGGTCCAAGTCGACGCCGGCCTCACGCAGCTCGCCCAGGGTATCGGCGACCGCCTGCGGCAGGCCCGGACTGTCCGCGATCGGCGCCAAGTAGCCCAGCGTCCCGTCGCCGGTGAGCTCGAAGAGTGCACGCGTCGCCAGCGCGTCGGTGGCCAGCGCCGTGGCCGGGGTGACGCCTTCGGCCGCGAGCGCGGCGATCCCGATCCGGGAGACCAGCTGGGCGAGCGTAAAGCGGTGCAGGCCGAAGACGGCCCCGCGGGCCACCGCGACGCGACGGCAGAAATCGTCGGCGGCCTCGCGGGTCGCCGCCACGACGATCAGCTCGGTCGCCGCCGGCCAGTCCGCCACGAACGCCGAGGCGGCGTCGAGCCGGACGCGGGCGGATGCCGACACGACCGCGAGGAATCCCACAGTTCCGTTACACTACCGCAGAAAAATGGGCCGCCCGCGCGCGAGGGCGCGGCGGCTCCCGTCGTGCGTCCGAGCGCCACGGCAACAAAGGGACGGCCGAGTGGAATCCGAGACGCGACCAGCAGCGAGCAAGCCGGTGGTGCCGCCACCGGCGAGTCCGTCGGGTCCACCGCCCGCCGATCCGCCGGCGCCGCCCGCGCGTCCGCCCGACTGGTGGACGAGTCTCAACGACGATCAGCTCCTCGATATCCGGATGTGCGACCTCGGCGTCACCATCGAAGGCAGCAAGCTCGAGGCGAGCATCGCCGAGCTGCACGCCGAGCTCGACGCCCGCAACCTCACGTTCAAGCCCCACTACTGGTTGTCGGACGAGTGGTTCACGCCTGACGGCGTCGGCGGGATCGCCATCCCCTTCTATCTCGCGCATCCCCGTCTCGAGCAGCTCGAGGAGCGCCAGATGCTCGAGGTGGAGGGCGGCACCCACGACTGGTGCGTCAAGATTCTCCGCCACGAGTACGGCCACGCCATCGACAACGCCTACCAGCTGCAACGCCGCCGCAAGCGGCTCAGGCTGTTCGGGCCGTCGACGGCCGAGTACCCGGAGTACTACACGCCGAAGCCCTATTCGAAGAGCTTCGTCCTGCACCTCGACTCCTGGTACGCGCAGAGCCACCCCGACGAGGACTTCGCCGAGACGTTCGCGGTCTGGCTCAAGCCGGACGCGCAATGGCGCGAGCGCTACGCCGACTGGCCGGCGCTGAAGAAGCTCGAGTACATGGACGAGCTCATGAAGGAGCTCGCCGGGCATCCGCCGCGCCGGGTGTCGCGCCGGAAGCTCGGGCCGCTGCCCAGCCTCAGGAAGACGCTGCGGCAGCACTACGACCGCAAGCGCGCCCACTACGGCTACGAATACCCGAACTTCTACGACCGCGATCTCAGGCGCCTGTTCGCCGAGGCCGCGGACACGCCCAAAAGCAGTCCGCCTGCCACGCGCTTCCTCGGCAAGATTCGCAAGGATGTGTGCCGTCGCGTCTCGCGCTGGACCGGCGAGTACCGCTACACGATCGACCGTGTCTTCGAGGACATGATCCGGCGCTGCCGCGAGCTCAACCTGCGGCTCGCCAAGCCCGAAGACGAAACTAGACTGGAGTTTGCGATTCTCCTGACCGTCCAGACCATGAACTACCTGCACAGCGGCAGGCACCGGGTGGCGCTATGAGGAAGCTGCGCGTCCTGGCGTTGATGCACGACTATCTCGTCCCGCCCAAGGACGTGACCGGCATCGATCTGAGCACCGCCAAGTGGAAGATGGAGTACGACGTCACCCACACGCTCGAGGTGATGGGCCACGACGTCCGCCCGCTCGGCCTCGGCGGCGACCTCGGCGTCATCACCGAAGCGGTCAAGACGTGGGATCCGCACATCGTCTTCAATCTGATGGAGGACTTCGAGGGCATCGCGATGTTCGATCAGAACGTCGTCAGTCACCTCGAGCTGCTCCGCGTGCCCTACACCGGCTGCAACCCGCGCGGCCTGATGCTGGCGCGCGACAAGGCGCTGTCGAAGACGCTGCTCGCCTACCACCGCCTGCCGGCGCCCGAGTTCGCGGTCTTCCGCGTCGGCCGCGCCGTGCAGCGGCCCAAGCGCCTGCAGTTCCCGCTGATCGTGAAATCTTTGACGCAGGAGTCGTCGATCGGCATCTCGCAGGCGTCCGTGGTCGAGGACGAAGCCAAGCTGCTCGAGCGCGTCCGCTTCATCCACCGCAAGGTCGGCACCGACGCCATCGCCGAGCGCTACGTCGAGGGCCGCGAGCTCTACGTCGGCGTGCTCGGCAACCTCAAGCTGCAGGTCTTCCCGGTGTGGGAGATGAAGTTCGAGAAGATGCCGGCGGCGAGCTGGCGCATCGCCACCGAGCGCGTCAAGTGGAGCGATGCCTACCAGAAGAAGCACGGCATCGTCAGCGAGGCGGCGGCGGACCTGTCGGAGGAGTTCGCCAACCGTGTCGCCCAGATCTGCCGGCGCGTCTACCGAACACTCGACCTGAGCGGCTATGCGCGCATCGACCTCCGGCTCGACGCCGAAGGTCGCGTCTATGTCCTCGAGGCCAACCCGAACCCGCAGCTCGCCTACGGCGAGGACTTCGCGGAATCGGCGCACCACGCCGGCGTCAGCTACGAGGCGCTGCTCCAGAAGATCCTGACCACCGGGCTGTCGTGGCGTCCGGAACGGCAGACGTTCGCGTAGCACCGCCGGCGACTCCGGGGTCGAGTTCCGCTGGCGACTCCGGAGTCGAACGCGCGGACGACTCCGGAGTCGTCGCGGGCGTTCGGGCTCAGGCTGCCAGGTAGCGCTCCTTGAGGAGCGCGAGATGGTGCCGTTCGTGGCCGACGATGACGTAGCCGACGGCGCGGGCGGTGGTCGGGTTGCCGTTCACCGAGCCCAGGCGATCGAGCGACGCCTCGTCGAGGTGCCGAAACAGGTGGATCGACGACTGCCGCACGCACTTGAACTCGTCGAGGAGGCTGGCCCAGGTGCGCGCTCCGTGGCCGGAGGTCTTGGCGTAGTCGTCCTGCTCGAACGACGGGAACGACGCGGCGTCGCCGCGGGCCACGCCGAGAGCGCGGTACTGCATCACCCGCTCGGTGTCGGCCATGTGGCCGAGCACTTCCTTGATCGTCCACTTGTCCGGCGCATAGCGGGACTCGACCTGGGCCTCGGACAGACCGCGGTACCAGGTCATGGTCTCGTCGAGTTGTCGCGCCATGGTCTCGCCGAGGTCGTCGACGTCCTCGACCAGACGGATGTAGCGATCGAACCAGCCGGCGTATTCGGTGGGTGCGGGTCGGCGTGCCATGGCGCAGTATAACGGCCAAGATGGGCCGCCGCGCCGGACCGTGAGGCGGTCCGGCGCCAACAAACAGCGGGATAAGATAGGCGCCATGCCTGTTGCGCATCGGTCGCGCCGGGCCGGTGGCGCGCTGCGCTTCTGGCTGTTCGGCCTCTATCTGGCCTGCTACCTGGCCTTCACGATCCTCACCGCCTTCGATCGCCCGCTGATGGCGTCGGCGCCGTTCGGCGGCGCCAACCTGGCGGTCCTCGCCGGCTTCGGGCTGATCGGCGCGGCGCTGGCGCTGGCGCTGCTCTACTGGTGGCTGTGCCGCGACGGCGCGGCCCCCGCCAGCCGCGCCGAGAGTGGGCGATGATCTACGCCCCGTCCCCCATCGCCATCGGCGTCTTCGTCGTTTTCATCGTCCTCGTCATCGGCCTCTCTGCTTGGCTCGGCCGGCGGGCGACGTCGGCGGCCGGCTACTACGCCGCGCACGGCGAGATCCATTGGTTCGTCAACGGTATCGCGTTCGCCGGCGACTACCTCTCCGCGGCGTCGTTCCTGGGCATCTGCGGGATGATCGCCTTCTACGGGTACGACGGCTTCCTCTATTCGATCGGCTATCTGGCCGGCTGGATCGTGGCGCTGTTCGTGGTCGCCGAGCCGCTGAAGCGGATGGGACGCTTCACCTTCGCCGACGCCCTCGACAGCCGCTACCACTCGCGCAGCATCAAGCTGGCGGCGGCGATCAGCACGCTCGTCGTCAGCCTGTTCTATCTGATCCCGCAGATGGTCGGCGCCGGCGCCTTGATCACGCCGCTGCTCGGCCTGCCGCACGTCGCCGGCGTGCTCCTGGTCGGCCTGGTCGTCACCACCATCGTGGTCACCGCGGGGATGGTGTCGACGACCTGGGTGCAGTTCATCAAGGGATCGCTGCTGGTCCTGTTCTGCCTGCTGCTGACGATCATGATCCTGCGCCGCGGACTGGTCGTCGACGGCGGCGCGGCCGAGCCGCCGTTCGCGGCGCGGCCAGCCGCGGAGATTCTTGCGCGGCCCGGCGTCGAGGTGCTGCCGAAAACCGGGGCGTGGGCCGCGCGGCCGTACGTTCGCCTGCAGGATCGGGCCTCCGCGCGCGTCGAGGTGTGGCGCGAGGAAACGCGCGAGGGCGTGGCCTGGCTGACGGAGACGCAGCGCGTCACCGTCACGCCCAGCGGCGCCAAGCTGGTGGACGGCGTGCCGCAGGGCCGCGGCCCGGGCGAGCGCGATCTGCGGCCAGTTGGCCACGTGGCGTCACTGAACACGATGAACCCCACCATCCGGGAGACCGGCCCGCTCGGTCCTGCCGGCTTCCTCGATGCGCTCGGCGGCGCGTTCATCCAGCTGTGGGGCTCCGAGCGCATCGTCGAGGACGACGGCGCCGCGACCACGGTCTACTACCAGAAAATCACCCGCGGCGACGACCTGATGGTCGCCGGCGCGAGCCCGACGTTCGCCGGCGTGCGCAGCGCCAAGCTGTTCGACAAGCTCGATTTCCTGTCGCTGATGCTGGCCCTGTTCGCCGGCACGGCGTCGCTGCCGCACATCCTGATCCGCTACTACACGGTCAAGGACGAATCGGCGGTGCGGAAGAGCACGGTCGTCGGCATCGCCGCGATCGGGTTCTTCTACGTGCTGACGCTGTTCCTCGGCTTCGGCGCCATGACCAGCGGCGCGCTCGACGTCACCAACACCAACATGGCGGCGCCGCTGCTGGCCAAGAGCTTCAGCCCACTGCTCTTCGCCATCATCTCGGCGATCGCGTTCACGACCGTGCTCGGCACCGTCAGCGGCCTGATCATCGCGGCGAGCGGCGCGGTGGCACACGACCTCCTGACCAACGTCATGCGCTTCAACCTGTCCGACCACGAGATGGTGCGCGCCGGCAAGATCGCGGCGGTCGTCGTCGGGGCCATCGCCATGGTCCTGGGCGTCCTGTTCGAGCGGATGAACGTGACCTTCCTGGTCGGCTGGGCCTTCAACATCGCGGCCTCGGCCAACCTGCCCGCGCTGGTGATGGCGCTCTACTGGAAGCGGGCGACGCGGCAGGGCATCGCCGCCGCGATCCTCGTCGGCATGGTCTCCTCGCTCGGCTGGATCCTCTTGAGCGCGCAGGCCTTCCGTGACGTCTACGGCCTGCCGGCGGCGAACGCCCTCGTGCCCTTCAGCCAGCCGGCGATCGTCACCCTGCCGCTCGGCTTCCTGGTGCTGGTGGTCGTCTCGCTGCTGACGCCCGCGCACGTCGATCGCGAACCTGCATCAAATTCCGCCGCCTAGCAGGTTTCAACTATTGAGCGGCCCGCGCAGGGGAACGACACTCGGCCGTTCCCATGCCGCACATCAGCCTGCCCGAGGGTCTCCCGGGGATCACCAGTGCGTTCGCCTACCGGCCGGAGACCGCCCGGCCGATGCGCGAGCTCGCCGAGGTCCTGCTGCGCGGCCCCAACACGCTCACGAGCGCGGAGCGCGAGATGATCGCGACCTTCGTCTCCCACCGCAACGAGTGCCACTTCTGCCAGGCGAGCCATCGGGCTGCCGCCGCGCACCACCAGGGCGGCGACTACTCGGTAGTCGACGCCGTGAAAGCCGACTACCAGACGGCGCCGATCTCCGCCAAGCTCAAGGCGCTCCTTACGATCGCCGGCAAAGTCCAGATCGGCGGCCGGCGCGTGACCGACGCCGACGTTGCCGCGGCCCGCGCCGAAGGCGCGACCGACACCGAGATCCACGACGCCGTGCTGATCGCGGCGGCGTTCTCCATGTTCAACCGCTACGTCGACGGGCTCGCGACGTTCACTCCGGTGGACGACGCCGCCTACGACCCGATGGGACAGCGCATGGCCCACGAAGGGTACGTGCGCAAATGAGCAGCTACCTGCCCGGCGTCGAAGCCGGCGCCAAGCCCGGCACCTACGCCGACCTGATCGACGCGGCCAAGCGCGACGGGCGCGACTACTCGAAGATCTGGGATCTCTTCGCCTTCGCCCCGGCGACGATGCACCACCTGTCGCACTTGACGCAGGGGATCATGCGGCAGCCGGCGAGCATCAGCGAGGGGATGCGGGAGCTGATCGCCGCCTACACGTCGCACCAGAATGCCTGCCGCTTCTGCACGATGGCCCACGCCGCGGCTGCGAGCGAGCTGCTCGGCAACGAAGCGCTGGTCTGGACGGCGCTGCGCGACCTCGAGCACTCGGCCCTCGACGAAAAGCACAAGGCGCTGCTCCGCTTCGTCGGCAAGGTGACGCGCGACCTGCCCGGCGTCTGGCGCGACGACGTCGCGGCGCTGCAGGCGCACGGCTGGGACGACGAGGCGATCTACTTCGCCGTCACCGTCTGCGCGCTGTTCAACTTCTACAACCGCTGGATCACCGCCACCGGCGTCCCCGAGATGTCGCCCGAGGCGCACCGGCTCCAGGGCAAGACCCTCGCCCGCGGCTACGTCCGCGACAAAGACTGACACTGAACCCGCACGCGCGACCGCCATGCCACACATTCCACTCCCCTCCGGGCTGCCGGGGATCCGCGGTCCGATGGCCTTCCGCCCTGAGACCGCCAAGCCGATCAACGAACTGGCCAACATCCTGCTCTTCGAGCCGCACAGCCTGTCGCGCGGCGAGCGCGAGCTGATCGCGACCCACGTCTCGTGCGCCAACGAGTGCCAGTTCTGCCAGACCATTCACGGCGCCTACGCGGCGCACTTTCTCGGCGACGAAGCGCTCGTGCTGCAAGCCAAGGTCGATCCCGAGGCGGCGAACCTCCCGCCGAAGCTGAAGGCGCTGCTGAACATTGCCGGCAAGGTCGCCCGCAGCGGTCGCGACGTGACCGCCGACGACATCGCGCGGGCGCGCGCCGAGGGCGCCACCGACCTCGAGATCCACGACACCGTACTGATCGCGGCGCTCTTCTGCCTCTGCAACCGCTACGTCGACGGCCTCGCGACCGACATGCCCGAATCGCTCGACTACTTCCGCGAGCGGGTGCCGGTCATGGCGGCGCAGGGATACCACATGCCGCCGCCCCCCGGCGGGCAGTAAGGACTAGCCCATGGCTCACATCGCTCTGCCAGAGGGCCTGCCCGGGATCCGGGGGCCGATGGCCTTCCGGCCGGAGACGGCCAGACCACTCAACGAGATCGTGGACATCCTGCTCCGGGGGCCGCATTCGCTCACGCCCGGCGAGCGCGAGCTGATCGCCACCGTCGTCTCCGCCGAGAACGACTGCCGCTACTGCCAGACGATCCATGGCGCCATCGCCGCCCATCACCTCGACGGCAACGAGGCGCTGGTACGCCTGGTCAAGGTCGATCGCGAGCACGCGCCGATCTCGGACAAGCTGAAAGCCCTCCTGACGATCGCGGCGCACACCGCCCGCAGCGGCCGCGACGTCACCACCGACGACATCGCCGCCGCCCGTTCCGCCGGCGCAACCGACCTCGAGATTCACGACACCGTGCTCATCGCCGCCGTCTTCTGCCTGTGTAACCGCTACGTCGACGGGCTCGCGACCTGGATGCCCGACGACCCCGACTTCTACCGCACCCGCGCCCGGATGATCGCCGAGCACGGGTATACCGTCAGCACGGTGGGGCCGCCCCACATACCGCCCCAGATACCTGCACCGACGCCGCCCCTGTCGCAGGGGGTGGGGCGATGATCCGCGCCGCGCGCGTGGTTTGCCACGCCGTGGTCGTCGCCGCGCTCCTGGCCTTCGCTGCCCCGGCTGCGGCCCAGGATCCGACCGGCACCATCGAAGGCACCGTCAGCGACTCGAGCAGCGCCGCCGTCCCGAACGCGCGGGTCAGCGCCACACACCTCGACACCGGCTTCACCCGCGAGGCTGTGGCCGGCGCCGACGGCTTCTACCGCCTCGTCCTGCTGCCGGTCGGCGCCTACCGCCTCTCCGTCGCCGCCGACGGCTTCGCGTCGCTGGTCCAGGAGCCGGTCCAGGTGAACGTCAGCCAGACGCTGCGGGTCAACCCGCAACTGGCGCTGTCATCGGTGAAGGAAGCGGTCACGGTCAGCGGCACCAGCCAACTGGTGGACACCTCGACCAACGCCCTCGGCCGCGTCGTCACCGGGCGCGAGATCGTCGACCTGCCGCTGAACGGGCGCAACTTCACCCAGCTCGGGCTGCTCCAGACCGGTGTCGCGCCGCTGCCGGCCGGCGTCGCCACCGCCGGCGGCACCCTGCGCCAGGGCCAGGCCTACGCCGTCAACGGCATGCGGCCCGAGCAGAACATGTACCTCGTCGACGGCGCCCAGAACACCAACCGCATGGACGGCGGCTACGCGCTGAAGCTGCCCGTCGACGCCATCGTCGAGTTCCGCATCCTGACCCAGAGTGCGCCGCCGGAATACGGCGGCACCGGTGGGGCCACCACCGCGGTCGTCACCCGGTCGGGCGGCAACCGGTTCCACGGCAGCCTCTACGAGTTCCTGCGCAACGACGCCTTCGACGCGCGCAACTTCTTCTCGCGCGAGGTCGAGCCGCTCAAGCAGCACCAGTTCGGCGGCACCATCGGCGGCCCGATCCAGTCGAACCGGCTGTTCTTCTTCGGCTACTACGAGGGCTTCCGCAACGAGCAGGGCATCACCACGACCGCGACGGTGCCGACGCCGGCCGAACGCGCGGGCGACTTCTCCGGCCTCGGCCGGCCGCTGCTCAACCTCGCCGCCGGCGGCACACCGTTCCCCGGCGACCGCCTGCCGGCCGCGGCCATCAACCCGGTCGCGCGCAACGTGGTCAACCTCTATCCGCTCGGCAACGTCTCGCCGTCGATCTATCGCGAAACGCTGGTCGGCGAGAACAAGCTCGATCAGGCCGGCGCGCGGGTCGACTTCACCGCGTCGTCGAACGACCAGATCTTCGCCCGCTACTCGTACTCGGGCGGCCACAACCTGAACCCGGTTTCGGTGCGCGGCACCGACCTGCCCGGCTACCCCACCCGCGACGACCTGGCCACCCACTCGGTGCTCGCCTCGGCGACGCGGGTGCTGTCGCCGACGATGACGCACGCCGTCCGCGTTCAGGTCCTGCGGCACAAGTTCTTCTTCGACCAGCGCCTCAACCAGACGCCGCCGAGCGCGCTCGGCTTCGGCTACGAGTCATCGAACGCCGAAGGCCAGGGGCCGCCGTTCTTCAACGTCGCCGGCTACGCCCCGATCGGCGGCGCCATCACCGGGCCGCGCCAGTCGACGCAGACGACGTTCGAGCTGCAGGATGCCGTCACCTGGACGCGCGGCGCCCATCTGATCAAGGTCGGCGGCGAGTACCGCCGCCACAGCATCGACATGTTCCAGGCCATCGCGCCGAACGCGTTCTTCGTCTTCGCCTCGACGTTCCCGACCAACAACGCCATCGCCAACCTGCTGCTCGGGTCGCCGGTGACGTTCTACCAGGGCCTCGGCGACTTCAGCCGTGGCCTGCGCATCTGGAACGGCGGCGTCTACGCCCAGGACGAGTGGCGGGTCAACCCGCGCCTGACCGTCAACTACGGGGTGCGCTACGAGCGGCTGAACCCGATCACCGAGGTCGACGATCAGCTCACCGGCTTCATCCCCGGCGTCCAGTCGCAGGTGCGGCCGGATGCGCCGCGCGGCCTGGTGTTCCCCGGCGACCCCGGGATCGGCGACGGCATCGTCGACAGCGCCAACGGGTTCATGCCTCGCGTCGGCGTGGTCTGGGATCCGACCGGCGACGGGCTGTGGTCGGTGCGATCGAGCTATGGGCTGTTCTACGACCAGTTCCAGAACGGCTCGGGCACGGCCTCGCAGGGGCCGGTCAGCGCGATTCCGTGGGCCCAGTTCAACCAGTACAGCGGCCAGGGGCTGAACTTCCAGAATCCCTACCAGGGCCGGGTCTATCCGGAACCGAACACGTTCGTGCGGCCATCGACCGTGTTCGCCATCGATCCGGACGCCAAGGCGCCGTACTCGCAGAACTGGAACCTGGGCGTGCAGCGGGCACTCGGCGGCACGTACCTGGCCGAGGTGCGCTACGTCGGGGCAACGGGCCGCAACCTGCCGCGCAACGTCGAGGCCAACCCGGCCATGTACGGCCCCGGCGCGACGGCTCAGAACGCCGACCGCCGGCGCATCTACGCCAACTGCCCGGCCGACGGCGGCACCTGCGACTTCTCGACGATCGCGATGCTGCGCAACGTGACGAGTTCGAACTATCACGCTGGCCAGGCCAGCCTGTCGCGGCGCTTCGGCGACGGACTCGGCCTGAACGTGTCCTACTGGTACTCGAAGTCGCTCGACGAGCTGTCGGCGATGAACCTGTCCGGCGCGGCGGCCAAGCCGCTCGCCGGCGAGAACGACCTGGCGCAGAACCCGCTCGACCTGAAGGCCGAGTACGGGCCGTCGCTGTTCGACGCGCGACACCGCTTCATCGCCAGCGCGACCTGGGAGCCGCGGCTCCCGGCGTCGACGCCGGCCGCGCTGCAGCGGATCGCCGGCGGCTGGCAGGTCAGCGTGATCGCCACCCACAACTCGGGCACGCCGTTCACGGTGTCCGACACGGCCAACGTCGCGCTCCAGGCCAACAGCCCGCCGATCTCGGGCTTCGCCGCCAGCCGGCCGAACCTGGTCGGCGATCCGAATGCCGGTCCACGCACCGTCGACGAGTGGATCAGCCGGTCGTCGTTCTCGCGGCTCAACCCGCAGACGCAGGCGGGACAGTTCGGCGACGCCGGCCGCAACATCGCCCGCGGCCCCGCCTTCACCAACGTCGATCTGTCGCTGGTCCGCAACTTCGCGCTGGCCGATCGGACCCGGCTGCAGATCCGCGCCGAGGCGTTCAACCTGGCCAACCACGCCAACTTCGGCCTGCCGGTGGCCGACCTGAACTCGGCCAACTTCGGCCGGATCCTCGCCGCCGGGTCGCCGCGGCTGCTGCAGTTCGCGGCCCGGCTGGTCTTCTAGTGGCCGCCGATTCGGGTTCTGCTTCGGGCTCCGCTTCGGGCGCGCCCGCACTCGACGAGCACGCCTTGGGCTACGAGGGGTGGCGCGTCGCCACCGCCTCGGCGCTCGGCATCCTGGTCAGCTTCGCATCGGTGCTCGTCTACACGTTCGGCATCTTCCTCAAGCCGATCAGCGAGACCTTCGGCTGGAGCCGCGAGTCGGTGTCGGGCGCGTTCGGCATCGCCGCCATGACCGCGGCGGTGTGCGCGCCGTTGACCGGCATGCTGCTCGACCGCTACGGGCCGCGCAGCGTCATCCTGCCGGCGCTGGTGGTGTTCGGCGCGGCCTTCGCCTCGATCTCGCTGCTGACGCCGCACCTGTGGCACCTCTACGCGCTGTTCGTGGTGTTCGGCCTGGTCGCCATGGCCACCTCGCAGGTCGCCTACTCGCGGGCGATCTCGACGTGGTTCCATGCCCGCCTCGGGACGGCGCTGGCCTTCGGCATGTGCGGGAGCGCGCTCGGGGCCATGATCCTGCCGCCGATCGCACAGCGGCTCATCGACGGCTTGGGATGGCGGCAGGCAGCGGTCACCATCGGGATCGCCATCGTCGCCATCGGCCTGCCGACCGTGTTCGCCTTCGTCCGCGAGCGTCCCGGCTCGCGCACCGCCGCTGGCCGCGGCGCCATGGCCGGCGCCACCGTGGGTGAAGGCCTCCGCGACTACCGATTCTGGATCATCGTCGTGGTGCTCTTCTGCATCTCGATCGCGCAGAACGGCTCGATCACCCACCTGTCGGCCCTGCTCACGGATCGCGGCCTGCATCCCGAGCGCGCCGCGATCGCGGTCTCGGCCTTGGGCGGTGCCGCGCTGTTCGGCCGGCTCGCGACCGGCTGGCTCCTCGACCGCTTCTTCGCGCCGTGGGTGTCGTTCGCGCTGCTGGTGATGGCCGCGCTCGGCGTGTTCCTGCTTTCCAGCGCGTCCTCGCTGGGAGCCGGCGTAGTGGCGGCCGTCCTCATCGGCTTCAGCATGGGCGGCGAGGCAGACGTCATCCCGTTCCTGGTGGCGCGCTACTTCGGGCTGCGATCGTTCTCGGTGCTCTACGCCCTGACCTGGACGTTCTACGCCATCGCCGGGGCCATCGGCCCGGTCCTGATGGGCAAGGCGTTCGACGCGAGCGGCTCCTACGCCACGCTGCTGCTGTGGATCGCCGGCTCGATCCTGGTCGTCGCGCCACTCATGCTCGTGCTGCCGCGCTACGACACGCCCGGCACGCCGGCGCATCCCTGACGGCCGCCTGCCATGGACGCCACGCCGGGTTCGTGAGCGAACGCGGCTCTGCTACGATCCGCGCGATGCTCTCGCGCGCGATCGTCGCTCTTGTCTCCCTGCTCGCAGCGGCCCCGGCAGCCGCGCAGGACCTCTCGAAGCACTTCCAGGGCATCGACGGCACGTTCGTGCTGCTCGACGGCCAGACCGGCGCGCATACGCGCTGGAACGCGGCGCGCGCCGACCAGCGCTTCGCGCCCTGCTCGACCTTCAAGATCCCGAACACCGCGATCCTGCTCGAGACCGGTGCCGCCGCGGACGCCGATTTCCTCGTGAAGTACGACCCGGCGCTCAAGGCCTCCCGCGAGGTCTGGCGCCAGGATCACACGCTGCGCTCGGCCTACAAGGAGTCGGTGCTGTGGTACTACCACGCGCTGTCGCGGAAGGCCGGACTGCCGGCCGAGGCGCGCCTCGTGAAGCAGTTCGGCTACGGCAACGCCGACACGACCGGCGGCGTGGACGGAGCGCGACCGTTCTGGATCGACGGCTCGCTGCGCATCTCGGCCAACGAGCAGGTCGCGTTCCTGAAGCGCCTGCACGACGGCCAACTCGGCCTCTCGGCCCGGACCGACAGCCTGACGAAGGCGATCATGATCGCCGAGCAGACGACGGCCGGGACGCTCCGCGCCAAGACCGGCGCGTGCCAGCCCGAGAACGATCCGAAGGTCACGGTCTGGTATGTCGGTTACGTCGAGAAGCCGGCGGGGGTCTGGTACTTCGCTCTGGAAATGGGCGACAAGGATTTCGGCACCGTCTTCGATCAGCGGGTCACGAAGAGCCGCGCGATCCTCGCCGACCTCGGCGTTCTGCCCGCTCCTGGAGACGCGAAATGATCGAGGGCCCCCAAGACCAGCCCTGGCTGGCATCCGCTGCCGACTGGAAGCAGGTCGTCGAGGCCTGCGCCTCGGCTCGCACGTCCGACGCCCTGCTCCATCCGACCAACCTGCCGGCGGCGTTCTTCGACCTCAGCTCGGGGATCGCCGGCGAATACCTGCAGAAGTGGCGCAACTACCGGATCCGCGTCGCGGTGCTGGCGCCGCCCGGCTCGATCATGCCGAGCTCGCGCTTCCCCGAGATGGTCGCCGAGGAAGCGCGCAAAGGCTATTTCCGGATCTTCGAGACGCGCGAGCCGGCCGTTGAGTGGCTCGAGGAAGTCGGCGACGAAGCCGGCGGCGGCTAGGCAGTCCCACAGACTCGCCTTCAGCGAGTCGCTGTCCCGGGGCCTGTCGCCGGTCACCCCGTCGGTGCTCGGCGCACAAGCGGCGAGACGGGAGAGCGCCTGCGCGCCGCCGGGGGCCCCACCGTCGACACCCGCCGTCAACAGGTCGACTCGCCGTCGCTCGCTTCAGCATCGCGGCTCCGCGCTCGCGGTGTCTGGCACGACGGGGTGCAGCGCTTCAACGCGGGTCGACGGGCAATCCAACATCTCGTAAGCTGAAAGCGGAGGTCGATTATGCCAGCGCTCGATTGGTCGCAGTGCCCCGCCGTGGAGAGCGTGCCCGGCAAGGTGAGCGGGGCCTGGGTCTTCGCCGGCACCCGCACCCCGGTTGCCGTGGTCTTCGAGAACCTCGAAGACGGCATGAGCATCGACGAGGTGATCGAGCAGTTCCCGGTGACCCGCGATCAGATCAAGGCGGTGCTGGGGTTCGCCGCACGAAGTCTGGATGCGCCCGTTCCTGCGCGCTGATGCGGGTTCTCTTCGACAACGGCACTCCCAGAGGCCTCGCGGCGGCCCTGACGGGTCACGTCGTCGAGGAAGCTCGCGCGTACGGTGGGACACTCTCCGCAACGGCGATCTCTTGACGCGGCAGAGGCGGCCGGCTTCGAGGTTTTCGTCACAACCGATCGAAACCTCCGATATCAGCAGAATCTGACTGGCCGGAGTATTGCGATCGTCGTGCTCGGTCAAGGCCGTTGGAGGTTCATCCTGGCTCGCCTGCAGGCCGTCGCAACGGCAGTCACTACGGCACGTCCTGGAAGCTTCGTCGAAGTCGACATCCCAGTCGACTGACGGCAGAGGCTGCCCGACAAAACGGCGGTGCCGCAAGCTGGAGAGCGAGGTCGCGCGCGAGCCCACGGCGGCATGGCTCGAGGAACTCGGTGACGAAGCCGGCGGCGGTTGAGGGGACACCACACATGAGCTCCTGGCATCGGCGGACTTTCGAGCACGACGGCCTGTGCTTTTCTTACCTCGACACGGGCGGGTCCAGCCCACTGCTGGTCCTTCTACACGCGCACTGGATGGGCGCCTCCGACTTCGATGAGGTCGTGCCCGCGCTCGCCGACGGCTGGCGCGTGGTCGGCCTGGACCAGCGCGGACATGGCGAAACGCAGCACGGCGGCACGCACAGTATCGAGGCCTACATCGGGGACCTCGACGCGTTGCTCGCGGCCATCGCCCACACCGGGCCGTTCGTGCTGCTCGGCCACAGCTTCGGCGGCATGGTGGCCAACCACTACGCCGCTGCGCGCCCGGATCGGGCGCGAGCGATCATCCTCGAGGACATCGACGTCGCCCGCGACGATCACCACGACTTCATCCTGCCGTGGGCCGGCGTGTTCTCGACCCGTGAGGCGCTCGAGGAGCGCGTCGGGGCGCGGCTGGCGCCCTACCTCCGCAAGTCGATGCACCAGGTCGACGGCGGCTGGAGCCTGACCTTCGAGCCCCGCGAGGTCCTCGCCTCGTCGGTGGCCCTGAACGGCGACTACTGGCACGTCTGGCTGGGTCACACTTGCCCCGCGCTCGTCATCCGCGGCGCCCACAGTAAGCCCGTCGACGGGACCGGGCTGGCCGAGATGGCGCGACGTCGGCCGAACACCGAACTGGTGACAATCGACGCGGGGCACTCGGTCCACATCGACGCGCCGGAGGCGTTCGTCGCCGCAGTCCGCGGGTTCATGTCGACGTTGCCTCGATGACGTTCTCTGCGTTCGACGACGTGCTCCGATCCCTGCCGAATGGCCTGCACGACGCAGAACTGACCGCGCTCGCCGTCGACTACGCGCGCGCCGAGGTCACCGCATCCGTGGCTGTCGACCTTTCGAATCCCGACGATCCAGACAGCGAAGGCCAGGCACGAAACGCTCGGCTCGTCTTCACAGGTGTCTCGTGCCTGGTTGTAGACCCGCCAGACGCACCAGAACAGCCGCATCCGCGGCTCACGGCAAGCATGATCGATGCGGGTCCTGGCCAGCCAGCAGGCTGGGAGCAACCGGACCTGCGCGCACCAGAGGATGGGTTCGTGTGCTGGCTGTTCCTGTCGTCGCTGAACGGCTTCGTGCGAATCGGCGCCCGCAACGTCCGTCTTGAGTGGACGTAGAGCCCGACCGGTGGGGCCCCCGACGGCGGGCAAGCGCTCTCCCGTATCGATGTGGTTGCGCCGAGCACCGACGGGGTGGCCGGCGGCGGGCCCCGGTCAGGCTCGACCTCTCTACCAGTCGAGGCTGGCTGTCGAAGCGCCTACCGGGTGACCGTTCCTTCGATGAGGCCGTGCGGCTCATCGGTCGGCACGAAGATCTCGTTGCGGTTCTCGAGCCCGAAGCGCGCGAGATCGACCGGCAGGTGATGCTTGTTGGGCATGACGAGATGAATCGACGTGACATCTTCGACGCTGTCGATCACCGCCTGCCCCATGGCATGGAGCGTGTGCTGCACGGAGGCACTGTGATGCTCCGCGAACGACTCCAAGAGCGTCTTGTGAACCGCCCGCCAGACGGTGTCGAAGCTCACGTCGACGTCGCGGTAGCGCCACCGGGCCGTCAGCGACGTGGCGAAGATCCGATCGTGCGTCTCCGGCAGGGTCGTGTACTCGTCGCGCGGGAAGCCGGCGAACGCCGAGTTCGAGGACTTCAGGATCACGAGATCGGCCACGCCCGCTTCGACGGTCGTCACGTGACGATCGGCGTCGATCGTCGACGTCCGCGTCTCCGGGCCCTGCCGCACGAACGCCTGGCCGTACTCGCGATCGCCAGAAGCGATGCGTCCCCACGCGTGTTCCGTGATGTCGATGCGGACGCGCTCGAGGCGGGGGTTGCGATCGTGGAAGTGCCGCGCCAGCACGAGGCCGAACGACTCCGCATCACGGACGCGCGCGGTCGCGGCGACCGCGTAGACGGTATTCTTCATCGTGTCGGTCGGCAACACCGCGCTATTGTCGCCCGCCGTGTACGAGTCGTCGTAGTCGCCCTCGAAGCGGATCGCGATCGTCAGGTCGCACAGCTCGTGCCGGTCCGTCCGGCGCGTGAGCTGCACGAGCCGGACGCGCGACTTGCCGTAGGACGTTGCTTGCAGCATCGAGGGCTCCCCGAGGTCCGGTCGATTGTGAGTAATCAGACCTCTGGAGTCAACAGCGCGCAGGCCGGTAGCCGGCGAGTGCTGTGAGCGGCGGAGGAGACGCCGGCCCTTCGTCGCCGGAAGGGTCTCGCCGACGCGTCGCGCGAGGCGGCGAGCGCCAACGGCTCCTGCAGGAACTCGACGCGTCATTCAATCGCGTCGAGCACGCTCTTGTGGGCGGGTGTCGCCGGTGGGGCCCCCGACGGCGCGCAGGCGCTCACCGTATCGCTGTTTGTGCGCCGAGCACCGGCGGGGTGACCGGCGACAGGCCCCGGTCAGGCTCGACCTCTCCACCGTCGAGCGAGATCGTGGATGCCGGACGCGCCGGCGAAACTAGCTATCGAACGGCAGCAGCAGGTTGTGGCCGTCGGCGCCGCCGAGGATCTCGCGGATGCGGCGCGCGAGCGCGGCGAGGGCGAACGGCTTCTGCAGGAACTCGACGCCGGGCTCGAGGACGCCCTGGCGCACGATCGCGTCGTCCGTGTAGCCCGACACGAACAGCACCTTGACGTTCGGCCGCTCGATGCGCAGGCGCTGCACGAGCGCCGGGCCGCCCATGACCGGCATCACGACGTCGCTCACGACGATATCGATCGAGCCCGAGTAGGCGCGGGCGACCTCGAGCGCTTCCTCGCCGTTCGACGCCTGGAGCACGCGGTAGCCGAGCATCTCGAGCGACTCGACCGAGATGGCGCGGACCATCGGCTCGTCCTCGACGACGAGCACCGTCTCGTGGCCGGCGCCGCTGCCGACGGCCTGGTCGGCCGGGGCATCGCTGACCGCGGCCTCGCCCGTACGCGGCAGGAAGATCTTGAACGTCGAGCCGCGGCCGTACTCGCTGTAGACCCAGATGTGGCCGCCGTTCTGCTTGACGATGCCGTAGCAGGTGGCGAGGCCGAGGCCGGTGCCGCGCCCGGGCGGCTTGGTCGTGAAGAACGGCTCGAACAGGTGCCGCGAGACGTCCTCGGTCATGCCCATGCCGGTGTCGCTGACGGCGAGCATCACGTAGTGCCCGGGCTGCACGCCCTGGTGCTGCCGCGCGTACTGCTCGTCGAGATCGACGTTGCGCGACTCGATGGTCAGGGTGCCGCCGTTGGGCATCGCGTCGCGGGCATTGATGACCAGGTTCATCAGGACCTGCTCGAACTGGGCCGGGTCGAGGCGGACGCTGCCGAGATCGCGCGCCGTGACGATCCGCAGCTCGACGTCCTCGCCGATGACGCGGCGCAGCAGGTCCTGCATCTGCACGACCAGCGCGTCGAGATCGACGACGCGCGGCTCCGTAATCTGCCGGCGGGCGAAGCCGAGGAGCTGCCGGGTCAGCGACGCGCCGCGCTCGGCGGCGTGGCGGATGCTGCCGAAGTAGTCGTGCGCCGGGTTGTCGCGTTCGAGCTTGGTGCCGGCCATCTCGATATAGCCGAGCACCGCCGTCAGCAAGTTGTTGAAGTCGTGGGCGACGCCGCCGGCGAGGCGGCCGATGCCCTCCATCTTCTGCGCCTGCAGGAACTGCGACTCGAGCCGCTTGCGCTCGGTGATGTCCTGCATCACGCCGAGCATGCGGATGGGCTCGCCGCGATCGTCGGTGTAGGCCTGCCCCTGCGCCGCCACCCAGCGCGTCTCGTGATGCGACGTGTGGGGGTTGGCGGCCGCCCCTTCACCGAGCGCGCGGAACTCGATGTCGAGCGGCAGGCCCTGGGCGATGGCGTGGCGGACGGCATCATTGAGGCCGGAGCGATCCTCGGGATGGACCATCTCGAGGAAGCTCTCGAAGCGCAGCGGCGCGCTGCCCTGCACGACGTTGAACACGCGCGCGGCGTGGCCGCCCCAGCGCACGGCGTCGTTCTTGAGATCCCAGTCCCAGGTGCCGATCTGGCCGCCGTCGAGCGCCATACGCAGGCGCTCCTCGCTGTCGCGCAAGGCCTGCTCGGATTCCTTGCGCGCCGTGATGTCGAGCATCGCGCCGATCATCCGGCGGGGCCGGCTGTCCTGTCCGCGCACGACGTAGCCCCGCGCGTAAACGTGCGCGAAGGTCCCGTCACCGCGACGGAAGCGGTACTCGTCGGACCACAGCTCCTGGCGCAGCCGATCGTCGAGCGTCCGCCAGATCCGGGCCTGGTCGTCGGGGTGGATGGTCTGTTTCCACCACTCGACGCGCGACGTGTCGGCGTTGATGGGGTGGCCGAACTGGGTGCGGAGACCGTCGTTCCACCACACGGTGTCGGTGGTGAAATCCCAGTCCCAGACCGCCTCGTGCGTGGCCCGCCCGAAGAAGGCCAGGCGCTCGTCGCTCTGCCGCACGATCTCGCGGAGCTGGCCGCGCAGGCCGGCGACTTCCCGTTCGTAATCCTCGATGATCCGACAGAGACGGTCGTGCTCGGCGAGTGATTCTTCACCTGCCGTGGCTCGCGGAGTCCGCCGGGCGGAGGACGTGGTGCGTTCGGCCATTCAGGCGGAGACGGCTCAGCCAGAAGCGGAGCTCGATTATGTGTGAGAGGCCGGCGGCCTGCAAGCATAATCGGGCGTTGGACTTGCAGCCCGTCGACGGTGCTTGTGCCCCCACCGGGTTCGCACTACACTCGTAGCTTGCTTGCGGCCGTGCAGCCTCTGCACCGCCGTGGCGGTCCTCCGGGTGTGCGGCTAGAAGTCGGTCGGGCGCGTGACGCGCCGCCGGCGCCGCCCGCGGATCGCACGTCACGGGGCCCTGCCCCTTACTGAGAGATCCACTTGGCCGAAACCAAACTGAAGATTGCGGTCTTCATCGACTTCGACAACATCGAAATCGGCGTGAAGACCACCCTCGGCTCCCACTTCGACGCGGGAGCCGTGCTCGAAGCCATCAAGGAACGCGGCGACGTCGTCACCAAAATCGCCTACGGCGACTGGACCCGCGCCGGCGACTACAGCCGGTCGCTGACCCAGCACGCGATTCACATGGTGCAGCGCAACCTCACCCCGGGTGGCGACAAGAACGGCGCGGACATCAACCTCGCCCTCGACGCCCTGGAGATGGCGTTCACCCACAGCCACATCAACACCTTCGTCATCGTCAGCGGCGACAGCGACTTCATGGCGCTGGTCGAGAAGCTGAAGCAGTACGACCGCAAGGTGCTCGTCGTCGGTGGCCGCGCCTTCACCAGCCAGATCCTGCAGAAGAACTGCCACGAGTTCATCGCCTACGAGAACCTGGTGGGACGCCGCGCCGGGCCGCGCGGCCGGCCGGCGCAGGACACACCGCTCACCGGCGCCGTCACGCTCGTGCGGCGGGCCCTGAAGGTGCTCACCGATCGCGAAGTGTCGCCGCAGCTCGGCGTCCTCAAGAGCACGCTGCTGCAGCTCGATCCGACGTTCTCCGAGCGCGAGTACGGCGCCAGCACCTTCCGCGACCTGGTGCAACGGCTCGATCGGGCCGGCTACGTGACCTTGAAGGGCACCGACCGCAACCTCTACGTCGAGCTGCGGGAAGGGACCGACGGCAACCCGCCGGTGCGCGAGGGCGAGCCGGCCGGGGCCATCGCAGGCGCGCCCGAGGCGATGCCCGAGCGCGCCGCCGTCGCGCCGTCCGAACCGCGGGTCGAGCCGCGGGCCGAGCCGCGCGGCGAACGGGTCGCCGAACGGGTTGAGGAGACGATCGAGCCCGACGGCCAGCTCGCCGTGCTGCCGCCGCCGACGCATCCGAGCGAGCCCGACCTGGACGAGCTCGATGCCGCCGCCTACGCCGCGGCGCACGGCATGCCGCCGCCCGTCCGCGAGCGTCGCGACGGACGCGAAGGACGCGACGGACGCGACGGACGACCGGGGCGCGACGGGCGCGACCGTGACGGACGCCGCAGCCAGGGCCCCGGCCAGGGTCAGGCCCCAGGTCAGGGTCAGGGCTCCTCAGGCCAGGGTCCGGGCGCGACGCCGGCACCTCCGGCGGATCCGGCGCTGCAGGGCGAAGGCTACAAGGTGATGGAACGCGTGTTCCTGAAGCCGGGGGCGGTCACCCGCTGGCCGCTCTACCTGCGCCAGGCCAAGGCCGTGCTGCGGGCCGGCGATGAAGGCTTCGACGAACGCAAGTACGGCTTCGCCGGGCTCGTCGAGGCGCTCCGCTTCGGTCAGCGTGAGGGGCTGTTCCGCCTCGATCGCGATCGGCAGGGCGTGCTGCGGGTCTACCCGGGCCAGTTGCTGCAGCGGCTCGAGGGTGGGGCGTCCACCACGGACGCGTCGCAGATGCAGGCCGAGCCAGTGATGGCAGCGCCGGCGCTGCCCCCCGCCGAGACGGGCTTCGACGCGGCAGCAGCCAGCGAGGCGGCAGCCGCGACGAGCGATCCGGCCGCCAAAGCGCCGGCTCCGCGCGCCAGGAAGCGGACCGGCGCCACCAAGAAGGCGGCGGCGCCGAAGAAGGCCGCGGCCAAGCCGCGCGCCGCGAAGGCTGCGCCAGCGCGCAAGCGGTCCACGAAGAAGGGCGACGCCAACTGACGTGGACCGCGATCGCCGTCGGGAGTGACGTCAGCCGTCACTCCCGGCGTCGTCCATCGGGTCAGCGGGCGGGTTCGCGGATGACGACGCCGGCGAGCTCGTACTTCACCACCACGGGCGCCGACATCGTCACCGGCACCACCTGCCGGCGCTCTTCGTCCTTGTAGCGCATCACGAACTCGGCGGTCCCGAGCGGGACCTCGAGCTTGGGGTTCGGCAGCGTCCCCATGTTCTCGCCGTTGATCGACAGCTCGGTGCCCTCCGGCGCCTCGATGGTCACCGGCGTCTTCGGCACCACCGAAACCGACGTCGTGGCGCCGGGCCGCACCCGGATCTCCACCGATCCGCGGTAGCCGAGCGACTCGTTGACGAGCTCGAGCGTGTGCCGCCCGGGCCGCAGCATCAGCTTCTCGATCTCCGTCGTCCCGACCAGTTTGCCGCCGAGCAGGATGTCCAGCTGCACCGGCGACAGCACCGAGGCCCAGCCGGCGTAGACCGGCACGTCCAGTTCCGTCGTCTGCCCGGCTTCGACCATCAGCATCGTGCTGACCGACCCAGACTCCCCTTCGACCGTGACCTCGTGCTTGCCTGGCAGCAGGTCGCTCACGGTGAGGGGCGTCTTGCCCATCAGGCGTCCGTCGATCGAGACCTTCGAGCCGGCCGGCGCCGAGATCGACGCCTGTCCGGTGGTGAAGCCATTGCCCCACGACAGCCGCTGCTCGGTCTGCACCCCGGCCGAGATCTCGACCGGGACCACACGCGTGCCAGTGCCGTAGCGCAGCTCGATCGTGTGGCGGCCTGGCGCGAGCGCCTTGGCGAACGGCGTCCGGCCGAGTACCAGCCCGTCCACCGATACCTGGATCCCCGCCGGCTTGGTATGGATCACGAGCCAGCCCTGCTGCTCTGGCGTCACGTACCACCAGGCCGTCGCGAACGCCACGCCTTCGAGCAGCGCGACGAGCAGCGACGCGGCCAGCGTCCGCGCCCAGTTGATGCGGAAGCTGCGGCGGCGCGGCGCTTCGGTCGACCCGGGCGGCACCGCCCGCGATTCCCCGTCCGTCGACTGATCCACCTGCTGCGGCGCGCGGTGCATCCAGTTGTCCGGCTGCTGTTTGAACGGCAGGATCGAGGCCGAGCTCGGCTCGGGCGACGCTGCCTGCATCGGCGCGTAGGCGTCGCTGACGATCGACGACGGCGTGTAAGCGGCCGCTTCGGGTTCGGCGACGTCGGCAGACGCCGCGGCGTCTGATGCGGAGCCGCGGGCCCAGGCCGGCAGCACCTCGACGGACTGGCCCGGCTGCCACTGGGCCAGCGGTGCGGCCGGAACCTCGACCGCGACGCTGAACGTCGCGGGCACCGGCGCCGAGGCGTCGGTGACCGACGGCAGCGGCTGGACCGCGCTCACTTCCTCGGGCGTGCGGTCGCTGAGACGCTTCTTGCGCCGGCGACGGCGCGGTTCGCCGTCCGCGGCCTGCGCCTCGCGCGCGGCCTGCGCCTCGCGTGCGGCGCGCTCGGCGGCCTCGCGGCTGGCGACCTCGCGGGCGACGTGCTCGTCGGCGTCGCG
>JANOIR010000560.1:0-1984 GCA_031407765.1 Vicinamibacteraceae bacterium | reverse complement strand
GTCGCCGCCGTCGCCCGACAGCGCCACGGTGACGTGCTGTCGGGCGAATTTCGCGAGCAGGTAGGTAGGCAGGCACGAGCTGTCGGCGTTCGGCTCGTCCAGTACGCCGCCGATGCCCAGCAGGAACTCCCCAACCGACGGATTGAGGACCTGCTCGTGATGCACGGTACCCAGGTGAGTGGCGATACGCTGCGCCGCGCCGTGCTCGCTGTCGGCTTCGCCCTGAAAGCCGATGGAAAAAGTGCTAAGCGGCTGTTTCAGCCGGTGCCGGACCAAGGCGCAGACGGTCGAGGAATCGACCCCGCCCGACAGGAAGGCGCCGAGCGGCACGTCGGCGATCAGGCGCCGCCGCAGGCTGCGAAGAAGCAGCTCCTCGGCCTCGTCGGCGAGGACCTGCAGCGGCCGGGCATCTTGCGGCTCGGCCGTCGCGTCGAATTCGAAATAGCGGCGCAGTTCGGGCGCGGCGTCCGGCCGGATCCGCAGCCAGTGGCCCGGCGGGACCTTCTGCACGCCGCGGTAGATGGTGCGCGGCGCGCCGATGTACTGGAACATCAACAGCTCGGCGATGGCGTCGAGGCTCGCTTCCCCGTCGAAGCCGGGCAGCGTCTCCAGCGCCTGCAGTTCGGAGGCGAAGGCCAGGCCGCCGCCGGGCAGCGCGCAGTAGTACAGTGGCTTCTCACCAAAGGGGTCTCGGGCGAGCAGCAATTCTCCCGACTGCGTATCGTAGGCCGCGAAGGCGAACATGCCGTCCAGCTTCGCCAACCCGGCCGTGCCCCAGTGCGCAAGGGCGGCGAGCAGCACCTCGGTGTCGGTGCGGCCGCGGAAGCGCAGGCCTTCGGCCTCCAGGCGCGGGCGCAGATCGAGGTAATTGTAGAGCTCGCCGTTGAAGCTAATGACCCAGCGCCCGTCCGCGCCGGCCATGGGCTGGTGGCCGGCCGCCGACGTGTCGATGATGCTGAGCCGGCGATGCCCGAGCAGGCAGCGTCCCTGCGGATCAGCCCAGACGCCCTCGTCGTCGGGGCCGCGGTGCGGCATCGTTCCCAGCATGCGCAGCAGCGCGTTCCTGTCATACGAACGCGACGCGTTGAAGAATCCCGCGATCCCGCACATGACGGTCAGCCTACCGGCACTGCAAGGGGGCTCTGGCGCTCAAGCGGGCTCGATGGAAAAGCGCGGATCGAGGTTCACGCTCGAGGTGGTGAAGAGCTGCGGCGTGCCGACGACTCTGAAATGCAGCGCATCGTTGCGCAAGTCGTACTGCATGCCGTCGGTACGGCCGGCGCCCACCGTCAGGAAGTACTCGCCTGCGGCGAGCCACATGGAGAGCTCCGCCTTCACCAGCAGCACCTTTCCCTTTTCCTGAGGCCCCAGCGCGCCGCCCACGGAGGTGTTGCCCACCCCGAACAGGTCCATGCCGCGCGGGTTGCGAATGACGAAGCCAGCCGACAGGGACGTCACGTCGGCGTGGACGTGGACGTAGTAGAAGGCCGTGTAGCGCTTGCCCGACTGCAGCACGCTGACGCGCCGGCCCTGCGCGTCGAGGATGCCGATGTCGTACACCTCGGCTTCGCGGCTGCCAAAGCGGTGCTCGTCCTTGGACGTCACGAAGCCGCCCGGCGCGGGTTCCTGCACCGCCAGCTCGTAATTCTTCGGTCCGTAGATCACCTCCATGTAGCGCTTCATGGCGACGGCCGGCGTGCCGTCGACGACGACGCGGCCCTTCTCGAGCAGGATGGCGCGCGTGCAGAAGCTGGTGAGGATGTTTTCGTCGTGGGACACGAACAGGATGGTCTTGCCGGCGCGGCGGAATTCGTCGATCTTGCGGAAGCATTTTGCCTGGAAGCTGGCGTCGCCGACCGCGAGCGCCTCATCGATGATGAGGATCTCCAGGTCCACGGCGATGGAGACGGAGAAGGTGAGGCGGCACTTCATGCCGCTCGAGTAGGTGCGGAACGGCTGGTCGATGAACTCGCGCAGTTCGCTG
>JANOIR010000552.1:0-30580 GCA_031407765.1 Vicinamibacteraceae bacterium | reverse complement strand
GCTGCGCGCCGCGACGACCCGCGTCTGCTCGTCCAGCCGGGCGCCCAGGGCCAGAACGAGTCACGCCGCGGCCAGCGGACACCGCTGACGCTCCTGCGGGCGCTCGCCGGCCTGGTCCTTGATGCGGCCTGCTTCGCCGGGTCCCAGCCGTCGCGGGCGGCGGCCTGGAACGTGGGCTCGAGCGCCGCCCGGGCCTGATCCGCGGCCGCCCCCGGCGCCAGCCGCGCCATCAGGGTGAGCCACCAGTAGCCGGCCTCGGCGCGGCGCGGCCGGTCCGGCTGCAGCAGCAGGTGGTGCGAAAGCGGCACCGACACATCCGCCGTCTCACCGACCTGCTGGGCGCCGTCGAAGCCCGCGGCCGAGACGCCAACGATCGTCACGGGCACCTTGTTGACGAGCAGCGTGCCGCCGAGCGCATCGGTGCGGCCATCGAAGCGGCGGAGCCAGTAGCGGTGCGAGATCACCGCAACCGCAGGTGCCGTCGCCGTGTCGTCTGCCTGGGCGATCAGTCGGCCGAGCGCCGGCCGTACCCCGAGACCCTCGTAGTAGCCGCCCGACACGTACTGGGCGGAGGCGCTCGTCTCGGGAACGCCGTCAGCGATCACGATGACGCGCGAGAACGGCGCGGAAGCGAAGATGCCCGTCACGGGCGCCCGCACTGTCCGCAGGCGCTCGAAGATCGCCCGCGAGAACGGCGTCCCCGTCTCGCGGCCGGTCACGGGATCGACGCCCCCCTGCCCTTCGCCGGCATGGCTCATGCGACCGCGGACGCCGTGCTGCACGCGCAGCAGGACGAGCTCCTCCGGTCTGGTCACCGGCAGCGTCCGCAGCAGCAGCTCGTCGATCAGGCTGAAGATCGCGGTCGTCGGACCGATGCCGAGCGTCAGCGACAGGATCGCGACGACGGTGAAGCCGGGGGCGTTGCCGAGATGACGCAGCGCGGAGCGCACAGTGCCCATGGGCGGACCTCCAGGAGCGCCGATGGGACGCCGCGCTCTTCGGGGTCAGACGTCCCGGCGCCGCGGAACGTTGCCGCGCCGACTGCGTCGCGTTTTCGGGTATCCTCCGCGCATGCATCTCTATTGGTCTTACCTCCGCGGGAGCGTGGCCGCGGCCTGCCTGCTGCTGATCGGACTGCCCGCCGCAGCCCAGGTGACGGCCCCCCCCGCGCCGGCCCCCGCCGCGCCCACACAGAGCGCGCCGACCTCGCCGGCGACGCCAGCGACGGCCCCGGTGCCGGCTTCGGCCTCGGATCGGTTCGCGATCCCGGCGACCGACGACGGGCTCCCGGGCACGGGGCCGATCCGCCGGATGGAGTGGTTCCAGAACCTCTGGAAGCAGCGCCGCTCGCTGTGGGCCACGCAGGTCCAGCGCGATCAGGGCGCCGTCGTCTTCCTCGGCGACTCGATCACGCAGGGCTGGGGCCTCGGCCTCGGCGCGGTGTTCCCCGGCGTCAAAGTCGCCAACCGCGGCATCAGCGGTGACACCACGCGCGGCCTCCTCATCCGGCTCAAGGAGGACGTCCTCGACCTCAACCCGCGCGCTGTGGTGCTCCTCATCGGGACCAACGACCTCGAGGAGAAAGCCACGCCTGAAACGATCGACAGCGACTTCCGGTTGCTCATCGCCGCGCTGAAGGCGCACAACCCGAAGATGCCGATCATCGCCTGCCTGGTCATGCCGAGCTCGGTGACGATGCGGCGGCCGGCCGACGAGATCAAGAAGATCAACGCGCTGCGGCTGGCCACGATCAAAGGCGATCCGCAGATCATCGCGCTCGACACCTGGACGCTGTTCGCCGACAAGACCGGCGAGCCCAAGCCGGACGAGTTCCCCGACGTCCTGCACCCGAACGACTACGGCTACGTCAAGTTCGCAGCGGCGCTGCGGCCGCTGTTCGCCACGCTCGGGTACACCGAGACCGACCCCGACTACTTCACGCCGGAGCCCGGCTTCGAGAGCCTGTTCAACGGCAGGGACCTCACCGGCTGGGGCTACCGGCCGACCACCGAGGCGGACAAGGCGAGCGCCAAGCGCTGGCAGGCCTCAGACCCCAACGCAGCGGCGTGGCCGGTGGTCCCCGGCGCGACGTGGTTCGACGGCACGACGGCGTCGCCCGACAACCGATTCCAGGTCATGCACGGCCGGCTCGTGGTGACGACGCCGCCCGAAGGGCGCAAGATCCAGCAGCTTTGGACCAGGCGCGAATTCCCGAAGGATTTCGTGCTGAAGCTCGAGTTCCGCGCGACGCCGAACGCCGACAGCGGTGTCTACCTGCGCGGGCCGCAGCTGCAGTGCCGCGACTACGCGCTCGCCGGCCCCTTCACCAACCTGACGAAGTACAAGCCGCAGGATTGGAACGAGATGATCGTGACCGTGCAGGGTGGCGTCGCCACCGCGACGGTCAACGGCGAGAAGCTCGACATCGACATGAAGGTGCCGCCCACCGGACCGATCGGCGTCGAGGGCGACCGCGGCCAGATGGAATACCGGCGGATTCGCATCAAGACCACGAAGTGAGACACGCGCGGCGACGCACCAGCCGACTCCGCCATGCGCACGGCGGACCAGCTACCCTGCGACAGCGCACGCGGGCGTCGGTGACCGGTAACATGGCGGCATGGCCGCCGGGGATCCGTCGCCGATGTCGCGCATCGCCGTCTCGGGTGCCACTGGCTACATCGGCGCCCGCCTGGTGCCGCGGCTGCTGGCCGCCGGCCATCACGTGCGGTGCCTGGTGCGCGAGCCGCGCAAGCTCTCGAATCGGCCGTGGGCATCCGATCCGCGGGTCGAGGTCGTCGCGGTCGAACTCGACGATGCGACCGTCGTCCAGCGCGCCCTGGCCGGCTGCGACGTGCTGCACTACCTGGTGCACGCGATGCGATCGGCCGGCGAGGACTACGCCGACCGTGATCGCGCGATGGCCCGCACCGTCGCCGTCGCCGCCAAGGCCGCCGGCGTCGGCCGCATCGTCTATCTCGGCGGCCTGGGGTCCGGGCACGAAGGGCGACTGAGCGAGCACCTCGCGTCGCGCCGCGAAGTCGAGAACGTACTGGCCGAGCACGGTCCACCGCTCACGGCGTTCCGCGCCGCGATGATCATCGGCTCGGGATCGGCGTCGTTCGAGATCCTGCGCTATCTCACCGAACGCCTGCCGGTGATGATCACGCCGAAGTGGGTGAGCACGCCGTGCCAGCCGATCGCGGTGCGCAACGTCCTCCACTATCTCGTCGCCTGCCTCGCCGCGCCGGACACCATCGGCCGCACGCTCGACATCGGCGGCCCCGACGTGGTGTCGTACGCCGACCTGATCCAGATCACCGCCGAGGCGCGCGGTCTGCCACGCCGGCGGATCGTGCCGGTGCCGCTGTTCACGCCGAGCCTCAGCAGCCTGTGGATCCACCTCGTGACGCCGGTCGATGCGGCGATCGCGCGACCGCTCGCCGAAGGCCTGCGCAACCCGGTGGTCGTCACCGACGGGACCGCGGCCCTGCTGATGCCGCAGCCGCTGCTGCCGGTGAAGGAGGCCATCGCGCTGGCCCTCGCCGCCGAAGCCCGCTCCGACGTCGAAAGCACGTGGACCGCGGCAGGACCGGTGCCGGGCGATCCGGACTGGGCCGGCGGCAAGGTCTTCGAGGATCGGCGCGAGCGCTTCATCGCGGCCGCGCCGGACGCGGTCTTCGCCGCGGTCGCCACGCTCGGCGGCCGCCGGGGCTGGTATCGCTACAACCGCTTGTGGCGGACCCGCGGCATCCTCGATCGCCTGATCGGCGGCCCGGGCTGGCAGCGAATGCGCCGGCACCCGACGCAGCTGGCCTGGGGTGACGCGGTGGGCTTCTGGCGGGTCGCGGCGATCCAGCCGCCAAGCGGCCTCACCCTGCGCGCCGAGATGCGCGTGCCCGGCGACGCGGTGCTGGAGTTCCGGATCGAGCCGTCGCTCGGCCGCGACGGGCGACCCGGCTCCACCGTGGTGCAGACCGCGCGTTTCCGGCCGCGCGGTCTTCTGGGCCTGCTGTATTGGTATGGCGTCGCGCCGTTCCACGGCCCGGTGTTCTCGGGGCTCATCGACGGCATCGCCGAGGCCTCGCTGGCACCGGGCCCTTAGGAGCCCGTGGTGAAAGTACCGCTGCGGCACTTTCACCACGGGCTCCTAGATCTCCAGCAGATCCTTGCCGACGACGACCGTGCCGCGGAAGTGCGTCCGCGCGGCATCGATCCACATCCGATCCGTAATGGCCGGATCGTCGGGCGGCACCAAGTGCGAGAGCACCAGCGTCTTGACGCCGGCCGCCTCCGCGATTCGACCTGCATCCTCAGCGGTTGTGTGGTGCGAGAGGATGCTCTGTTTGAGCGTCGCGGCGTTGGGCACTTTGGCGACGAGGCGATCGACACCGCGCACGTCAAGTGCCTCGTGGACGAGCACGTCCGCGCCGCGGGCAAGGGCAATCAGCGCGTCCGAGGGCGCGGTGTCGCCGGAGATGACGATGGATCGATCGGCAGTATCGAAGCGATAGCCAAATGCCGGCACCACGGGCGGATGGTGGACGAGGGCCGCGGTCACCTTGACGTGCTCGTCCTGGAAGACCAGACCTGCACGGGTGAGCTCGTGGACGTTCACCAGCGGCGCCAGCGGGACGCGGCCTTCGTCCGCGATGCGCGTGGAGATGTCCGCGGCGTTCATCTCGAAGAACAGCCGCGTCATCTTCTCGAGCGGAGGCGGGCCCCACGTGTCGACGCGGGTCCGCAGCCCGGCCGTCCACGCCAGCCACATCAGGTTGCCGTAGTCGGCGGTGTGATCCGAGTGCTGGTGGGTGATGAAGACGTGCTGGAGGGTCGACAACGGCACATCCGCCGACACCAGCTGCCGTGCGACGCCGTCGCCGCAGTCGACCACGTAGGCGGCGCCGTCGATCACGATGACCTGCGCCGACGCGGCGCTGGCCTTGCGCGGGCGGGGCCCGCCGCCGGTCCCGAGCAGGATCAGGCGGGTCTTCGCGCGCTGCCCCTGGGCCGAGTCCAACGCCAACGCGACGGCGGCCAGACCGCCGGCACAGGCCAGGAACGCGCGCCGGTGGACCCCGTCATGCATGGCCGCCATCATCGCACCTCGGCGGCCTGACCACGCTCTGAGCGCGGTTCCCTCAGCGACCAGCCCCGACATCGACGGCCCGGAGCAGGACCGCCATGTGCCTGATGTAGGCGTTCGTGGAGATGCCCATCAGCGTGGCGTCCGGGAACGGTGACGTATCGGTCTCGTCGCCGACATGCGCCTGCGAGAAGTCTCCGGGCGCGATCGTCGCCGAGCCCTGGCGCGTGAACGGGTGGCTCGTGAGTCCGAGCCGGGCCGGCCAGTAGCCCTGCTCGTTCAAGCCGGCGACGGCGTCCGCCACCGTCAGCTCCGTCCCCCGCGGCGGAATGAAGAACCGATCGAGCGGGATGGCGCCCGTGTCAGCGAGCAGGGGGGACCCAGCCGTCGCCTCGGCCCTGGACATCGTGCGCAGCTGCTCGTAGCGCGTCCGCAGCCCCGCCACGTCGAGACGGCGAAAGGCGCTGTAGTGGGCCAGCGTCCGCGCCGGGTCGTGGTCCACGTAGTACTTCCCGTTCACGACGTTCGAGCCTTGCCGATGCACGTAGAGCGGCTTGTTGGTGCCGATCTCCACGAACGTCGGATGGGTGTCGCCAGGCCGGCCAACGCCGGCCGGCAGCGCCAGCTTCTGCAGCCAGTCGAGCGCCTCGGGGATCCTCGCCAGGAACCGGGTGTCGCCCGTGAGCCGATAGAACCGCAGGCTGAGCTCGATGTTGGCCGCGGTGGTGTGCGTCGCGAGCGCCTTGGGTTCGTAGGTGCGGGCGGCCGCCGGCTGGAGGTCGGCCGTGTATTGGAGCGCCCATCCGGGCTGCGGCGGCCCGAGCTGCGTGACCAGCACCGCGGCCATGCCGCGCGTGATTGCATCGAGCACTCGCCGATCGCCGAGCGCCTGGTGGCACATGAGCAGGAGATCGATGTTCTCGGCGGCGACGCCGTCGTTGAAGGTCAGATACGACGTGTAGTCCGGCTGGCCGTGGTGGCTGAACTCGGCTCGCAGCGGAAAGCGTTGCGGCCACGCGCCGATCGGATACTGGCTGTCGAGCACGAAGCCGATGGCCTTGTCGAGCGCCGGCTTGTACTTCGGATCCCGTTTCTCGACGTAGAGCCGCAGCAGGAACGTCGCCGAGGTCGCGGTGCCGGCGTCGTCGAAGGTGGCGTTGTCCCAGAGGTGCTGGAACTCCTCCATCCGCCAGGCGTTCCGGCCGATGGTGTCGTACCACTCGCGCAGCGATCGCTCGCCGGCGGAATCCGCGAGGTAGTTCCAGCCGCCCGACGGATGCTGAGCCCAGATGAGCGCACCGCCCACGGCTTCGGCAGCGCGGTAGTAGTACTCGTCGCCGGTGGCGTGATAGGCATCCAGGAACAGATGGCCCATCGTCGGGGTGCCCGGCGGCTGGAGCCAGATCTGGGTGGGCCGCGCCTCCAGCTCGCCCCAGCGCCGCGATCGATCGGGCAAATAGTTCCAGAGGTAGCCGCCGTTGGTGCTGACCTCCTCGACCATGAAGCGGGTCGCGCGCTTCATCACCTCGAGAACCTGATTCCGCGGCGGCGACGCCGTCGATTGATGGAGCGTCGCCGTCACGGATCCCGCGCCGGCCAGCAGCGCGGCCGCCAGAGAGAGGCTACGTGCCGGGCTGGACATACGGCACTGGTGCGAACAGCTGGCGTTCCCGGCCGCGCGGATCGTCGACGACCCGCGTCGTCGTGTCGAAGACCATCGTCGCGCGTCGCGTGAGGTCGTAGACCGGCCAGGCGGGAAGGCCCGGCGTATCGGGATGCCCGGTCTTCGCGAAGGCGAGACACATCGCGCTCATCCGCGCGGCCAACCGCCCCGCATCGCCGCCGATGCCGACCTTCTCCGGCACGAGCGACACGTTGTCGAAGATGAACGGCACGTCGAGGCCGTGATGCGCGCCCCAGCGGCCGCCGTCGATGGGCGTCCGCCAGTCGAACTGGTAGACCCACGTGTGCGCCGCGGCGGCGGCCTGCGCGGCGCGGCGATCCGCTTCGATCACCTGACCACGCCACGATCGCGAGGCCGTGGTCGAGGCAAAGAAGACGTCGGCCGGCGAGTAGTCGGGGGACCAGCGCCGGTAGCTGGCGATCACCTCGCGCCGATCGAGGTCGCCCATGAACGGCGAAAGCGCCTCGAGCTTGACCGGCAGCGTGTCCCAGGTGAGATCGAAGATGGACGGATCGCCCCGCCCGATCAGGGTGCGCGTCTCGCCCGCCGTGTTGCCGAGGATCATGGGAAGCGCGGCTGACAGCGGCGGCGCATCGGGATCGAACGGATCGCGGGTCAGAGACCGGCCGTCCTTGACCGGCCCCATGTAGGCCGGGGCGCGGCTCGCCGCCACGAGATCCGCCATCGGCAGCGATTGCAGCAGATGCGCCCGATCCCGTGGAAGCTTCAACGCGGCGAGCAACTGTTCGGCGTGCCGCGTGGCCGTGGTGACGCGGCTGGCCGTGATTTGCTGGCCGCTCATCGTCAGGACGCGGTGGAACAGGCCGGCGGCGGCAGGCATCGCCATCAGCGTGGCGCACTTCGCGCCGCCGCCCGACTGGCCGAAAATCGTGACGTTCCGTGGATCGCCGCCGAACTCCTCGATGTTGTCCCGCACCCATTGCAGGGCGAGGATCAGGTCGAGAATGCCGACGTTGCCCGAATCGGCGAACGGCTCGCCCGCGATCTCGCTGAGGAACAGGTGACCGAAGACGTTCAGGCGGTGGTTGACGGTCACCACCGTCACGTTGCCGCTCTGGCTCAGGCGGGCGCCGTCGGATTCGACTTCGTTGCTGGTGCCGCCCGAGTAGCCGCCGGGGTGGAACCAGACGAGCACGGGGCGCTTGCCGCCGTCCCGGAGCCCGGGCGTCCAGACGTTCAGGTGCAGGCAGTCTTCGCTCTGCGGCCGATCGCGTAGTCCCGACTGCGGGGCGACCGGACCGAACTCGACGGCATCGCGGACGCCCGTCCACGGCGCCGGCGGCAGCGCAGGCTTGAACCGCCGCGCCGCCGTGTCCGCGCCGTAGCGGACGCCCTTGAAGACCCTGATGTCGCCGTCCGACAAGCCACGGATCCGCCCGGCCGTGGTCGTGGCAACCGGCGCGTCGGCGTAGCGTGCGCCGATGACACGCGACCAGCCGGTCGCGACGAGCGCCCCGGCGCCGGCGGCGAGCGTGCGAAGCACGACTCGCCGCCCGATACCGTCGTCAGGCGAGGACTGCACCTAGTCCCCTGGAACCGTGATTTCTAGGACAACTCCCGGGCGGGGCATCCCGCCTCGCGGCGTTACTCGTCGCTCACATATCGCCAATATGCTCACTCCTCGCGCCTTGCGATCCGGGCGCCGCGCTCCGGGACTTGTCCCAGCCATCACGGTTCCAGGGGACTAGCAATCCTGCCTCAAAACACGAATCGCAAACCGATCTGGATCTCGCGCCCGTAGCTGTCGACGCGCTTGCGGGTGACCTTGCCGAAGTTGCCGCCGCCGAAAGTGATGTCGGGCTGATCCCACACGAGGTGATTGAAGGCGTTGTAGGCCTCGATGCGCGCCTCCAGGCGGTAGCGTCCGATCGGAACGGACTTGGTCAGCGTCATGTCCGCGAACCAGGCTCCGGGCCCATTGAGGCCTTCATAGAACACCGGATTGGTGCGCGGCGTGAACGCCGGCTGGGCGGCGAACATGCTGGTGTCGAACCATCGATCGAAGGTCGGCGAATCGATCTTCGGGTTGCCGCTGACGGCGAGGGCGTTGGTGAACAGCACGGGGCGTCCCGAGTAGACGCGGATCGCCGACGTGTACTGCCAGCCGCCGGCCAGGTACTCGAGCGCGGCCGGCATGTTGGCAAGGAACGCCCGGTCGCGGCCGATCGGGATCTGCCAGGTCACGGCCGACGTCATCCGGTGCTCGGGCAGCGAGGGGTTGGTCGGCTGCCACTCCCAGCCTTCCTGGCCGCCGCTCTGCAGCACCTGATACTGCTGATCGTCGCCCAGCCAGTTCTCGATGCGATCGCGCTGGAATGCGTAGGCCACGAGGAAACTGATGCCCGACCGGAAAGGACGCTGCAGCTTGAGGTCGATGCTGTGGGTCTTCAGGTCGCGGCCGATGCCCGTGTTCGTCTGGCTGATGGCCCCGTACTGCGGGTACGGCACCAGCAGGCTGCCGAGCGTCACCGTGGCGTTGTTCCGCAGCGGGCCGGGGAACACCGACGGCGACAGGTAGTTGCGGAACGGGTTCGCCACCTGCGTGTTGAGCAACGCGCCGTACTCGTAGGTGTAGGCCGGGTCGCGCATGTTGAGGTTGAGCGTGTAGGGGACACGCGTTCCCTTGTTGTAGAAGTACGCGGCGTCGAAGATGAGCCCCTTCCACAGGTCCTTCTGGACGGACAGATAGTAGCGATCGTTGATCTGCGGGCGCAGCTGGTATTCGTCGAAGCTGACCGCGCCGCCGAGGCCGGTGTAGCGTCCGAGCGCCTGCCCGGTCGGCTGCTGGACGGGGTTGTTGGCCGGGAACGGATCCGAGAGCCCCTGCTGCGGCCGGCCGTTGGCAAGGCCGAGCGTGGTCGTCGTCTGGGCGTAGCCGGCGTACTGGTTGACGAAATCGCCGAGCGTGTCGCGGACGTTGCTGATCGGCATCATGTAGCGGGCGTAGGCGAAGCGCACGACCGCGTCGTCGCCCAGCCGGTAGTTCACGCCGAAGCGCGGCATGATGTTCTTCCAGCTGGTGTTCCAGGAGCTGCGGCTGTCGGCGGACGCGAACTGCCAGGCGCCGTTGTAGATCCAGGTGTTGCCCTTGGCGGCCATCAACTGCGCGGCCTGGGCCGGCATGGCGGGCGGCGTCGACTGCATCTCTGGGATCGGCGCGGTCAGGTCGAGGCCCTGCGACAGCCGGTTCTCCGGATCCACGGCGCCGGGTTCGTACTCCCAGCGCAGGCCGAGGTTCAGGGTCAGCCGCTCGCCGACCTTCCAGTCGTCCTGGAAGTAGG
This sequence comes from Vicinamibacteraceae bacterium, assembly GCA_031407765.1. GTDB lineage: Bacteria > Acidobacteriota > Vicinamibacteria > Vicinamibacterales > Vicinamibacteraceae > JBDSLU01. The sequence continues at coordinate 20,508 of JANOIR010000552.1, read as the reverse complement.
CCGAGTAGCCGCGCAGGTTGGTCGTCTGCAGCGGCACGAGCCGCGCCGAGGTCTGGTTGTCCAGCGCGCCGAGGAGGAAGGTCGCCCACTGGTTGCCGGTGGTGGCGACCTGGGGACTGTCGGAGCTGTTGGCCGTCAGCGTCGAGTTGAAGACGAGGTTGATCGGCTCGAACCGCGCCGCCTCGCCGTAGTAGGCGCGCGTCTCGCCGCCCCACTTCAAACTGTGCCCGCCCTGGTAGCGGTTCATGCGCGCCGAGAGGGTCCATGCGTCGGGGTGCTGGTACCACTCTCGCCCCTGTCGCCCGAGCCGGTTGTTGGCGTTGGTGCCGGTGCCCGAAATGACGTCGAGCGCCGGATAGTAGACGTAGACGCTGTTGTACAGCGATCCGTACCAGTCGTTCGGCCAGTACGACGCGAGGCCTTCCGAACCGAGCAGCAGCGCCGGGTTGTAGAATTCGTCGATCATGTTGTAGAAGCTGCCGCGGACGTTGAGGGTCGTCCGGTCCGACATGACCCACACGGCGTCGCCGGCGACGCTGAGGCCGTCGCGGTTGCTGCCCGACAGCGGGAAGAACCCGCCGCCGCTCGCGAGCGGGTTGTCCTGGTAGAGATCGGCCTTGAAGACGCCGGCGCGGGCGAACACCTTCAGGTTGTTGCTGATGTTCAGGTCGACGCGCTGCGAGAAGTTCCAGTAATTCACCTTCTCCGCCACGCTGGTCTGCAGGTTGTCGACGTTGCCGGGCAGGTTCGGGAGGGGAATGTTCTCGAGCATGCGCCGCGCCACCGGGTCGAGCATCGCGCTCGGAATCACGTTGCCGGCGAACGGCTGGCGCACGACCAGGCCCGCGGCATCGCGCGTCGACGTGAACGGGTCGTAGATGGTGCGAACCCGGCCGCTCAGCTGCGACTGGCTGAAGTCGCCGCGGCGCTCGAGCTCGGTCGGGACCGTGCGGACGATGGAGAGCGGACGCTCATCGTTCCACGTCTCGTAGGACGTGAAGGAGAAGATCCGGTTGCGCCGGACCGGACCGCCGAGCGTCGCTCCCATCATCTGCAGCGTGCTCCCGCGGATCGGCGTCACGCTCGCGCTGGTCACGAGCGTCGGATCGGTGCGGGCGTTCAGGCCGGGATCGCGGAAGTAGGCGTAGCCCGATCCCCGATAGGTGTTGGTGCCCGACTTCATGTTGAGGCTGATGATGCCGCCCAGGCTGTTGCCGTTCTCGGCGTCGACGCTGTTCTTGGTGATCGTGATCTCCTCGACGGCGTCGACCGCCGGCGTGTAGGAGGTCTTGAAGCTGGCGCCCAGCGGCACGCCATCGAGCAGGACATCGTTGGCACGCCGGGTGCCGCCACCGGCGTCGTAGTCGTTGGCGTAGGCGTGGTGGTAGGGCCGGTTCTCGTTGGTCGCGGGCGAGACCAGCACGGTGGGATCGAGCGCCGCCAGGTTGTAGGGGTTGCGGCCGCCGATCGGCGCTTGATCGATCAGCTGCCGATCGACGTTCAGCTCGGCGCTGCTCGAGTTGAACCGGACGCCGGTGGCGGCGGTCGGTTCGACCGTCACCGACTCCTCGATGAGGCCGATCGACATGGTGATGTCGGCGGTGACGTCGCCGCGCTGCTGGACGCGGATGTTCGTCACCTCGGTCTTCTTGAAGCCTTGCAGCTCGCCGCTGACGGTGTACGTCCCGGGCTCGACGAAGTCGAAGAGATAGCGGCCCTCGCCGTTGCTCTCCCGATCGACCGTCACGCCGGTGGCCGTGTTTGTCAGCTTGACGTTCACGCCGGGCAACGCGGCCTGGCTCGAGTCGACGATCCGGCCTTGCACGCGCGCGCGGTAGTCCTGCGCGTGCGCCGGTACGGCGGGAAGCCCCAGACCGGCGACGACGGCAATCAGTGCGAGGAATCTCATGACCTGCTCCTTCAGCGGCCCATCCAGCCGCCGTCGACGACGAGAACGTGCCCGTTGACGTAATCCGATGCCGGCGATGCGAGGAAGATCGCGGCGCCGGCGAGATCCTCCGGCGTGCCCCAACGCCCGGCGGGGATGCGCTCGGTGATCTGCCGATTGCGCGTGGTGTCCGCCCGCAGCGCGGCGGTGTTGTCCGTCTCCATGTAGCCCGGGGCGATGGCGTTGACGTTGATGCCCTGCGCCGCCCACTCGTTGGCCAGCGCCTTGGTGAGCTGCATGACGCCGCCCTTGGCGGCGGCATAGCCAGGCACGGTGATGCCGCCCTGGAACGAGAGCAACGACGCGATGTTGATGATCTTGCCGCCCTGGCGGCGGTCGATCATGTGACGGCCCGCGGCCCGGCACAGGCGGAAGACGCTGGAGAGATTGACGGCGACGACGAGGTCCCAGTCGTCGTCGGAGTGCCCGGCGGCCGGATGCCGGCGGACCAGGCCGGCGTTGTTGACCAGGATGTCGATCCGGCCGAACCTCGCGAGGGCATCCGTCATCAGACGATCGGCGGCGGAGCGGTCGGCGAGGTCGGCGATCAGCGTCAGCGACTCTCGTCCAGTGGCCGACGCGATCGCGGCGGCGGTGGCCGAGGCCGGCCGTTCGCTCGCGTGCAGCACGACGTCGGCACCCGCACCGGCGAGCGCAACCGCCATGCCGGCGCCGAGCCCGCGCGACGCGCCGGTCACGAGGGCCACCTTGCCGTCGAGCCGAAAGCGATCCAGGGCCGGCACCGATGCGCTCATCGCGTCGCCTTGGCGGCGTCGAGACCCGACGGCGTCACCGCGAAGTCGGGGTGGACGTTGACGACACCGAACTGACGGTCGGTGTCCTCGGTGTGGGCCGCCATCATCCACAGGAAGCTGATGGAACCGCCCGGCGCCGCGACATTCGGGTGATAGCCCTTGGGCATGAGGACGATGTCGCCCTCGCGCACGATGGTCGCCACCTCGGGCTCGTTCGCGTCGGTGTAGACCAGTTGGATGCCGAACGCCGGCGCCGGCATGTCGATGTAGAGATAGGCCTCCTCGAGCATCGCCGCGTGTTCGTGGGGCGGCCACGACGTCCAGTTGCCCGGCTCGCTGAAGGTGACGCCCGCCATGATGCGGCCCGCCTGGACGTTCTTGCCGACGAGCACGTTGAGGTCGCGCTTGGTGGTCGGGCCTCCGGCCGAGATGTGGAGCGTGGGATCCTGCCGCACGTCGGCGAAGCGGACGATCTGGATCGGATGCTGGCGGCTCACGGGCGCCGCGATCTCAGCCAGGTCACAGCCGTCTGGTCCGGCACTCACCTCGATGGTGCCGTCGCGAGGCACGTAGATCGCGTCGTAGCGATTCAGCGTGACGCGGGTCTCGCCCGCGCCAATTGCCGCCGCGCCGCGGAGGCAGATCAACGCGGTCTCGCGTGGCCCGGTCTCGAAGCGGACCGGCGCGTCACCCGCGTCGAGGATGATCCGTCCGTAGTGCAGGTGCTGCATCACCGGGCCGGCAGCCACGGCCTGCGTCCGGCCCTTGCGGCCCGCGGTGTTGCGCACGATGCAGGTCGTCGGCGTCAGTGTCTCGGTGGTCATCGGATCTCTCCGTCGGGGGTCACGCGACAATCGGAGCGGCGAAAGCCGGCGCTGCGACCAGCGCCGCCGCGCCGTGGAGCCGCGAGTGTTCGTGTACCGGGACGGGGCGCAGCTCGGTCCGCGCCGCGGCGGCAGTGAGCGCGCGCTCGCTGAGGGCGGCGCGAACCGTCCCTTCGATGAGGTCCCAGGCCGCGGTGATCTCGCCGCCGACGTAGACGCACGCCGGATCGACGGCGTTGACGATCGAGGCGAGACCGAGCCCCAGATAGCGGGCTGTCGCCTGCAGCGCGGCGATCGCCTTGGCGTCGCCGCCGCGCGCGCGTGCGACGAGATCGTCGACGGTGAAGGTACGGCGAGCGGCATGCGCCGGACCGTCGGCCTTCGCCGCGCGTCCGAAATATCGCGCCAGCGTCGCCCGGTTCGAGATGTACGCCTCCCAACAGCCGGTGGCCCCGCATGAGCAGCGAGGCCCGTCGAGCGAGAGCGGCACGTGTCCGAACTCGCCGGCGATGTTGTGTCGGCCGCGCAGCAGCTCGCCGTTGACGATCACGCCGACGCCGATGCCGTCCGACACGCTGACGAACACGAGGTCGCTCGGCATCGAGACGGCATCCGCGCGCGACGACCACATCTGCGCCAACGCGCAGGCCCGGCCGGAGTTCTCGATCTGGACGGGCAGGTTCGTCGCCGCCGCCAGCCCCTCGCGCAGCTGCACGTCACGCCACCCCAGGGTCGGCGCGTGCAGCACCCGCATCGTCGCGCGCTCGACCATGCCCGGCACCACGACGCCGACGCCGACACAGGTATCGACCTCCGGATGCTCGGCGAGGAGCTTCTTGATACGCGCCGCGAGCGCCTGAATCACCGCGCTGGGCTCACGTGGGGTTGGAATCGAGACGATGCCCGCCAGCGGCCTGCCGAGCAGATCGGCGAGCATCACGAAGGTCTGGCTGGCACGGATGTCGGCAGCCACGACGGCGCGGCGGCGGGAGTCGATGTAGAGGAACGTCGGCTTGCGGCCGCGAACCGTCTCGCCGGTCGCGCCTTCGAAAATCAGCTTGCGCCCCAGGAGGTCGTTGACGATCAACGTCACCGCGGCCCGGCTGACGCTCATCGTCCGGGCGAGGTCGGCGCGGGAAATCGGCTGATGCGTGCGGACGAGGCTCAAGACAATCCGGCTGTTGATCTCGCGGCTGGTGCCCCGGTTGGCGACCCGGAAGCGGGTTGGGTTGATGCGGCGCATTTGTCAAACAGCGCAACTAAACACACGCGGTCAACCTGCTGTTGACAGCCGTTCTGCGCGCCTCTGGTGAATGGCGGCGATACTAGCCGACGCCGTTTGTTTAATCAAGATACAAACAGCAGTCGAGCGGACGTCCCGAGTGCCGCTCGGGCGGGCGCGCCTCGTCGCCCTATCCAGCCTCCGTCGCATGGAAGTACCCTTGACGATGCTCCCCCCGCGCCGTCGCCTGCTCGCCGCCGTCGGCGCCATCGCCCTGGCGGGCGCCTGTGGCGGCCCGTCGCCCGCGCCCGCGCCAGCGGAATCGCCAATCCCCGCGATCGAGGCCTGGCGAGCCAAACACGAAGCGGACTACCGCCGCGACTGGGCCAGCATCGCCGGCCTGTTCCCGCTGAAGCCCGGCGCCAACACCGCCGGTAGCGCCGCCGGCAACGACATCGTTCTGCCGGGGTCGGCGCCGGCGCGGGTGGGGACGTTCGTCCTGAACGGCAAGACGGTGCGGTTCGAGCCCGCACGCGGCGCGACGGTCCTCAAGAAGGATCAGCCGGTGACTGCGCCGACCGACCTGCGCGACGACAGCGCACCGGGGGCCGACGAGCTGACGGTCGGCACGGTCCGCCTGGTCGTGCACGTCAGCGGTGAGGAGCGCTCGTTGCGCGTCCGCGATCCGGATGGCCCGCTCGCCAAGGGCTTCCTCGGCTTCACCTGGTTCCCAATCGACCTGCAGTATCGGGTGGTCGGGCGATTCATCAAGGACGCCGCGCCGCGGCGGGTGTCCGTGGCGAACACCTACGGCGACATCGACGAGTACACGACCGAGGGCGTCGTCGAGTTCACGCTCCAGGGCCGTACGCTCCGCCTGCGCCCGTTCACGACGCGTCCGAAGCGCTTCTACATCGTCTTCAAGGACGCCTCGAGCGGGTCGGAGACCTACGAAGCGGCGCGCTTCCTCTACGCCGATCTGGCTGACGACGGCACCGTGGTCCTGGACTTCAACCAGGCCTACAATCCGCCGTGCGCGTTCAATCCCTACACGACGTGCCCGATCCCGCTGCGCGAGAACAACCTGCCGCTCAAGGTGCTGGCCGGCGAGAAGGCCTACCCGGTCAAGGTCCCGCTTCCCGCAGCGACGCCCACCGGTTCCGCATCGTGAGCTAGCGGCGCTCCGTCAGGGCGGCACAGCCTGACTGGCGGGAGCTGGCAAGCAGGTCCCGACAAAGGCAAACTTCGGCTCAACGTCGGCGGGCACTCCCATCATTTCGTATTTGACGTATACCTCTGGCGAGCACGCGAATCCGGAGGACTCGGCGCGCGGTGTTGCGGTGAAACACAGTTCGATTCTGTCCTTCTTGAACTGCACGCCGGCCAACGTGTGCTGGTCCCGTGGGCACGGCGCTTCGGTCTTGACCGCGGCAAAGACCTGCCCTGGAAAGGTCGTGCGCCACGTGGTGATGTCCCCGACCTGCGCCGGTAGCTTGACGACGAAGTCGGGCGGCACTTCGCCGACCTGCTCGACGCGGAGGTTCATTTGATCGAAGCCCTTCGGCCCACTGCACGCAGCCAACACGGTCGCAGCGAAAGCGGCGGCGAGGCGACGTCTGGCACATCCGGTCACCTGGCCACCGGCTTCTGAGACGCGAGCGACGCCCTGGAGTACATCCCGATGGGATGACCGGCTGGATCACTGACAAGCCCGACGGCTCCCGCGCCGTCTGGAAGGTCGAAAGGGAACCCGGGAACGAGTTTGCCACCAAGCTCTCCCGCCCTCTTGCAGCTGGCCTGGATGTCCTGCACCTGAACGTAGGCGACACCGTTGAAGGGACTGATCTGTCCCTCCGCAACGCGAATCGTCCCGATGGCCGTTCCACCAGACACGATCTCGACCGCCATGTCGGTGCCCTGAACGGGGTTGAACGTCCAGGCGAAGAGCGGGCCGTAGAACGCCCTCGACTTCGACAGGTCCGTCGTCGTGAGGTCGAACCAGGCGATGCGCCCTGGCCCGACGTCCGCGGGCATTGACTTCGGCGGCTTGGATTGGGCGTGCACGAGCGCAAGAGTCATCACCGTCATCGCCAGGATCATCGCGCGCATTGAGTTCTCCTTCGTTGTCTAGCTGACGATCGGGGCTCGGGCGACTGACCGCTTCACATCAGACCGCCTGTTCACGTCCGGTCAGATCCCGGAGACGGGATGCGGCACGTACGGCGATTCCAGTGACGCGAGTTCCTCGGCCGTCAGGCGCAGCGCGAGCGCGGCCATCGCGTCCTCGAGATGCCCGAGCCGTGAGGCGCCGATGATCGGGGCGGTGATGCCGCGCTGCTGCAGGAGCCAGGCGAGCGCCACCTGGGCCCGCGGCACGCCGCGCGTTGTCGCCACCGCGGCGACGGCATCGATGACCGCGCGATCCGCGTCGACCGCAGCCGTGTAGAGCTTCTTGCCGACCTCGTCGGTCTCCTCGCGGGCCGACGTCTCGCGCCAGTCGCGGGTCAGCCGCCCGCGCGCCAGCGGGCTCCACGGCAGCACGCCGATCCCTTCGGCGCGGCACAGCGGCAGCATCTCGCGCTCCTCTTCGCGATAGAGCAGGTTGACGTGGTTCTGCATCGTCACGAACCGCGTCCAGCCGTGGCGCATCGCCACCTGCAGCGCCGTCGCGAACTGCCACGCGAACATCGACGACGCGCCGATGTAGCGCGCCTTGCCTGCCTTCACGACGTCGTGCAGCGCCTCGAGCGTCTCCTCGAGCGGCGTGCGGTCGTCCCAGCGGTGGATCTGGTAGAGGTCGACGTAGTCCATGCCGAGCCGGCGCAGGCTGTCGTCGATGGCCTGGAAGATCGCCTTGCGTCCCAGCCCGCGGCCGTTCGGGCCCGGCCGGACCGGGAAGAACACCTTGGTGGCCACGACGGTCTCGTCGCGGCGCGTCATCTCGCGCAACAGGCGGCCGATGATCTCTTCGCTGGTGCCGTCCGAGTAGGTGTTCGCCGTATCGAAGAAATTGATGCCGAGGTCGACGGCGCGTCTCACGATCGGCCGGCTCTGCTCCTCGTCGAGCGTCCACGGATGCGTGCCGCGGTCGGGCACGCCGAAGGTCATGCACCCCAGGCATAGGCGCGAGACGTCTGTGCCGGTGCGCCCCAGTTTCACGTAGTCCATGCGGCATGGTCCGTGGACGCGGCCGGGGCCGTCAAGCTTGAGCCTCGGGATGCGCCCTGCGTGAGGGGGGCAGGCCACGGCGCACGGTGTTCTCCGCCAGCGTCACTTGCGACGCCGGGCAGGCTCGAGGGGTTTGCCTCGCTCTTGTATGCGAAGCATCTCGCGCTTCACGCGACTCTTGCCGGCTTCGTCTTCGAGCGCCGAGGAGCAGCGGTAGAGCTCGGCGAGCGCCTTCATCGTGTTCGCCTGGTGAATCGCGGCCTCTTTCATGGCGCCGATGTGCCCGCGCTGCGCCTGTGGCCAGACCCGCCAGAAGGCGTCTTCCCGGCTTCGCGCGAGCCCGGCGAAGAGCTGCTCAGCGAGAGCCGGGTTCTTCGCCTTGCACAGTGCCTGGCCGAGCGAGGCACAGAAGGCCTCGCCGTCCTGGAGCTCGAATTCGTCGTGGGCGTAGTCGATGAGTTCCTGGAACCGCCCGGCATCGATCCAGGCCTTGAAGAGCCGGTTCTCGACTTCCTCTGTTTCGTCGGCATCGAGGGCACGGCGGAGCTCGGCTGCGCGATCGTCGCAGGCTTGGTCGAGGGCTTCGGAATACTTGGTCATCGAGTGTCTTGCGAGGTCACATCGGCCGCGGGTCGCTGACAGGCCGCGGCAACGACGGCGGTTCGGTTGCGGGCCAGCGCTCCGGCCAAATGTACAACCAGAAGAAGATCGGCTGCGCGATCGGGCCGCCCATGAAGAGGACGACGGCCCACAGCGCCTTGCGGCCCTCCTCTACCCGGTCGGTCTTGAAGAGGTACACGATGTAGAACGCCATCACCGCAAGGCCAATCGCCATCGTGCCCAGGTGTAGCACCATCAGCACCGCGAACCAGATCGGCGGACCGTCGTTCGTCGCCGGAAGGCGCGTGGAAACGCCGTCGCTGATGGCGAATATCGACAGAGCGATGAAGCCCACGAAGAAGAACACGTACACGATCGGCCAGATCGTCAGGGCCCCGATAAGGACCTTGATCGGTCGTGAGAGTGTCAATTCAACCTCATACAGTGGCATCCTCCGCGGCTAGGTGGCGCTCGCTATCTGAGCTGAGGAACGTCGACCTGTTCCTCGCCGCGCTTCGCCAACGACACGGCGTCGAACCTCGCCACCCTGAGGTGACGATCCCGCTCGTAGAGGAGCGACACCTCACCGTTGAGGAGGGACGCGACATGAAGCCTCCGGACGCCTTCGGCCACCTCCACGATTCGTCGGCCTGCTGGATCACAGAGGAGGAGCCGTCCCTTGGCCACGTCACGCGGGTCGACCGAGGGCTTGACGAGAGCCGCGACGGCGACGATGCGCTTCGGCTTCGCGTCCTCCTCGTCAGCCACGATGTCCGTGGTGTCCTCGATCACATGCTGGTTGTCCGGCAGCAGCCAGCGCGCCGTCTTGTCTCCAGTCTCGACGAAGAGGAGGTTGCGTGTGTCGCTGTGTCCACCGCTACTGAAGCCGCTCGCGGCTCGATCGACCATGAGCGACGCGCGCATCACCCGCGTTCCCGGCAAGAGAGTGGCCTGGGTCAGGAACAATCCCGGGTCGGCATGAGGGCCTGCCACGAGAAGGCCGGACGGCGCTTCCTCCTTCGTGGTCACCAGGCTCCGGAGATAGTCGATCAACAACGCCCCGGCGCCCAGTGTGACCGTGCCGGCGGCGACAAAGATCAGCACGGCGTTCACCCGCCACAGATACCGAAACACACGTGGTGATCGACTCATCGCAGTGCGGCCCTGGCCCGGAGTGTGCGCGTCATAGCAGGCGGACGCGAGCGCATCATACTGCCGACATCAGGACGCCGCCGTCGACGCGGAGCGCGGCGCCGTTGGTCGCCGACGACCGCGGGCTGCAGACGCAGGTGACCATGTTCGCGACCTCCGCGGTCGTCGCGCACCGGCGCAGCAGCGAGGTGGGCCGCGCGGTCTTGAAGAACTCCTGCTCGGCCTCGTGGCCGATACCCTCGCTGGATCCGGTGACGATGGCGAGCTTGTCGCGAAGCTGGAGGTCCATGGTCCTGCCATTGTCCGCCAGGCTGCTCCTGCGCCACCTCGACCGGGCATCTGCGATAGCGTGATGGCGTGGAAACCCTCCCACGGCAGCTCTCGACCAGAGTGCTGGTGCGCAGGCTGGCGAAGAACGCCGCGATCGTCGGCGGGCTGATCGCCGTGGCCCTGGCCATCGGCGCGGCCGGCTACCACTACCTCGACGGGCTCCCGTGGCTCGACGCCACGCTGAACGCCGCGATGATCCTGACCGGCATGGGGCCAGTCGATCGCGTCGTCAGCCCGCAGGCGAAGCTGTTCGCGATCGTCTACTCGCTCTTCAGTGCGGTCTTCTTCCTGACGATGGTCGCGGTGCTGCTCGCTCCGGCGGTCCAGCACTTCCTGCATCGCTTCCATCTGGAGCTCGACGAGAATCGAGAGGCGGAGGCCGATGCCGCGGCGCCGGAGGGTCGCGGCGACACCTGCAGACTGCCGCCGGCGGATCGTGCACAGCGGACGGCGGATTTCCGCGCCCTCTTCGACGGTGCGTTCGTCGATCGGGCGCGCCTGGTCTCTGGGGTCCGGTGGACGCTGCGCGCTGGGGACACGACCGAAGCGGAGAGCGGGCGGCTCGCCGCGCTCGAGGCGCGGTGTTGCGACGGAGTTCGCTTCGAGGTCAGCCGACAAGGCGATCGGATCGTGTGGGACATCAGCGGGCCGCCCACGGCGGCCGCGACGCTCGACGCCTTTTACGAGCTACCGCTTCTGGTCCGCACGGACGACGGCGCACGGACACTGTGGGAGCGTCTCGACGGCGCGGCGTGCGGGCCGCCCGCGGGTTCACGTCCGTCGACGCCCTGACTGCCTGCGAGCTCGCCAGCGCAGCCGTGCCTGCGCGCTCGTCGGCTCCAGGCGGCGGGTTTGGCCGTGCACCGCTACGGCGCCTGGACCGTCAGCGCGTTGGAGCGCACGTCGGCCTCCAGTGCCTCGCCACTGACTCTTGGTACCAGAGTGTAGGTCCCGCTCGGGACTAACGTTTAGTTGGCCGCCCCTTTCAAGAAAGCCTTCGAGCCTGAGTAGAACGAATGACAGGCCAGGGCACAAAGCCCTTAAGACTGTCTTCGCCGTGAATCAAGCGGGGCTCGTGGTCCTCGTGCGACAGAGTCGGACAGACCCAAACTCCGGTCGGTTGCCTAAGGGGTCATGACCTGATGCGGGCCAGGTTGCGGGGCGACGAAACTGAACTCCATGGCGTTCAGCCGACGCCAACGGGGCGTCAAGGAGCTTCCATTCTGTCGGCACTCCACCGCGCACGCCGCGGCGGTGAAGAGAACGAATGCCGCGCTGGTGAGCGTCGTTCTAGACATGGTGCGTGGCTACTGTCCGTCCAACGGCCGCGCTTCAGCCGCGACGGCTCATGATCACGCCGGCCGCCGTCGGCTGCAAGCGGAGGTTAGGCGTCGGGCACCGATGATGAACGAGCAGGACCCGACACTCCAAGCAAATCTCGCCACGTTGACGTGACAAGCGGCCGGACCATCGGCAATAGGAGCCCGCCGTCCTGGTGCCATCTCCAAGCATCCTCACCGACGTGGGTTACGGAACCGGCAATCCGGTGCGCACGGAAGTGTCGACGCAGCCATCGAGCAATCCGCTCGAACCGCTTCGCGTGGCGCGCATCATCCTGATAGCGCGACGCATAGATACGACCCGCACACATTGCCGGTCGACCATCCCAGTCCGCGACCTGTTGAGTTGGCGAGAACTCGAGCGCCGACACATCGTACGGAAATCTATAGTGCGATCCGATGGCTGTGTGGGACACGTATTGTCGCTCAACGGACGGGCCCATGTTTCGATCCCACAGCACCAGCGCCGTGACAGCATGGCACGGCTGCTCACATGGCTCGACCGACGGCAACGTCGCGTCACGAATTGTGACGACGCACGGATCGAACCGCAGCACATCTGCGAAGAACCTGCTGCAGTCCTCGCCGAGCATATGAAAATGAATTTGTCGTCCCATAGCGATGCGGCGGCTCAGGCCGCACTTTCATCTCGGGCCATGCCTCTCTTCAAATGCCACAAAGCTACTGAGCGGGAAAATTGGAAATGCCCTCTGCGTGGATGTTGAAGAAACAAGCTTGTTCTGTCGATACTCCTTGGCAAGGACACGACCGGTCACAAAGTTCCCAGACCACTCGGATCGAGTATCCCCGCTCGATTCGTCCGCTGGGTTGCAGTGAAACTGATTGCCATCCCGGCCTGCCACGCGCCAAAGCTTGGCGACCAGAGCGAATCTATAGATTTCGAAACCGGACGTACATGCGCCTAGGTGATTGAACTGAACGGAGAAGCGTCGGGAGGATGATATCGAGATGTCTGTAACGAGTAGTCGACCACTTGCGGTGTAGTACGCGAAGGGTGCCGACTTCGCGATCTCAATCACCCTCCCGTCTGGCCGTTCCAGCGCGACGAAGACGACCGCCTGGGACTCGATCGTTTCGACCGTTGAATCGGGTTCGATGAAGCCGACGACTAGGGATCCGTCCTCGACTTGGCGACGGGCATAGGTAATTCTGGGCCTTCCGTTTTGTATCGGAGAGACACTCTGGACGTACTGCGACAACGACGGACTATCCTCCATGCCATACGCTGAAGCCGTCAACAGAGCGAGGACAAATCGTAGCAGGAGGTGCACTTTGCGGCCCAACGATACTGGCATTCAGCGGCGGGCGCGAGAGGGAGCGAAGCGACCGACACGCCCGTCCGTCTGCACCGGCCGGTTCGCCCGCACCGGTTCATCTGGTTTTGGGTGGCTGGGTATTCCGTTTTTGAGGTTGAACTTTTCGGAGGTCGTAGCGAGTCCCAGCGGCTTCAAAGCTCTTCGGCGTCTCTTCGGCATCGTCACCTATCGTGGCCAGGGTCAACGTCCCGTCCTCAATCTTGAAGAAAGCTCGGACAACTTGGCCGATGCTATCAGCCTGTGATGGTGGACAACCTTTTATGGTGGCGTGCAACTGCTTTGGGTCCTTGCCGGCAGGCAGTGAAATTGCCGCCTCGAACCAAAAGTTCGCGTCGCGGTAAAAATGGAGCGAATCGCCGGTGATCGTGATGGTGATTCTTTGATGCGCCCTATCGCCCACTAGAACTCCCTCCCATGTTCCTTGGAGAAGCTGCAGTTCTACAGCGGTTAGTTGATTCGCAGCGCGTTTGGCGTTGGCGGTGAGTTGCTCGCCTGTGTGGGCGATGAAAGAGACGGTGATGCAACCAATGGTGATGACATGTCGCAGCAGTGTCATGGCTTCAAGTGTCAGGCGGCCAAGCACGAACGTGGCACTTCATTCTTCACGCGCGTCCGCTCCAGCGATTTATCAGGCGGCGTGGTCGAGCACTCCTCTTTTCGAGCTTCCATTGCGATAGAACGCTGTTGGCGCCTATCGAGGGTCGACTCCCTAGGCACGGTGGTGAGGCGGCTCGGAAAACTTGTAGACGATGAGTCCCGCCCACACGAATAGCACGCCTTCCACGCGTAGAAACATCGCGTGCTCTGCCTCCCACTCAATTCGTGCCTTTGCACTGTCTACGCCCAAGATTGGCATCGTGAGCCCAGCAATTAGCAACGCCACTCCCATGATGCGAAGTATCGTCCGCGCCTGGGACCGCCGTGCGACAAGCAGCAATGCGACACCCATTCCACTTCGCAAGGCAGCGGCGGCGTAGATTCCAACGGGTGAAACCATATATCGACTGCTGGCAATGACGGTATCGGGTGCTACAGCGGCAGCGACACCAAGGGCAATATAGACGCCTGCAACAGCGACTGCGAGATACCTGGAGAGTCGCTCTTGACTTCCGCGGTTGAGGACGTGGGTATAGGCCATGGTCGTGGTCACGTCGCGATGGCCCAGGAACTCCTGGGTGGTCCGGAGCGGCACGTTGGGCCGCTACCGCTTCGGGCACACCGAGGTCTTCGTCGCCCCTAATGGCTTCGGCAATGAAATGGCGATCTCGAATGCCTCGCCAGAATGACTCGCTGCCGCAACGTTGTAGCGCCACTCCTCCAACGCCTTCCGAATGGGCTTAGATGCGTCCACCGGAATCGATGGTTTCCGCGCAATGCGAAACCGCTGAACCCTACCGGATCTGTCAACAACCGCCATGACGATCGCGGTGAAGGATGATTCCGTGACGACGTCCAAGCCGGTCGATTCGAATAGCGCTTCCCGGCACGTGTCCAGTTCGAGCCGTTGCGTCGCCGGGAGTCTGACGACGCTGGCTGGTTCGACCTGGACCTCGGTGATGTGGATCCAATCGTCCGCGGGTGCACCCAACTGCGCCAACAAGAGCAATGCGTACATCGTCGTCCCCAATAGCCGGCTTGACGTTCTAGTCGACTTGCGCGCGGAGCCGCGTCAGGTTGAACGAGGGGTTAGACCGCATACCACAGCACCGCGAAGTAGTGGCAGACCGTGCCGCCGAGCACAAAGACGTGCCAGATCAGGTGCCCGTACCGCAGCCTGGAGTCGGCGGCAAAGAACACGACGCCCAGGGTGTAGAAGAGACCACCTGCCAGGAGCCAAAGCAGACCTGCCCTTGGGACCCTGGAGAACATCGGGTCCGCGGCAATGACGACGACCCACCCCATGACGAGATACAGCCCAGTGGAGACGACTGGATGGGCCGCCCTGCGCAGTGACTTGAGTACGATCCCGACTGTCGCCAAGCCCCAAATCGCGCCGAACAGCGACCAACCCCAAGCTCCACGGAGCACGCCAAGTGTGAATGGGGTGTAAGTGCCGGCAATGAGCAGGTAGATGGACGAGTGATCCAGAACCCGGAAGACGCGCTTGGCCCTGCCTGGCGGAAGTGCGTGATAGAGCGTGGACGCCAGGTATGTGAGCACGACAGTGGCACAGAACAGAGCAGTGCCGGTGATGAGCGCCCCGTCGCCGCGATGTGCGGCATGCACAAGCAGCACAGGAGCTCCAGCCAGGGCGGCGACCAGCCCAAGACCGTGGCTGAGACTGTTGGCAATTTCTTCAGCGCGCGATTGCTCTCGGGAAGCGTTCATTGAGGCGCGGTCCGGGTGGGGCGCGATGCGGTCTACGCCCCAGCTCTGCTGCGAGCGGATGAAAATAGTGCGAACGGGTGACAGGCTCGTCAGCCGGCCCTCGCCGCGCTACTCGAGGGCGATTGGCATGTCCCTCTCTTCCGCCCGCGCCTGCAGGTGCGGGTTGCGCATCAGCACGCGCGCGCAGGCGTTCCAGCGGAGGATGGCGTCGTCGTTGTCGGGCGGCCGTAACGTCTCGGCCTTCTCGAACCAGTCCATCGCCTCGCGCAGGCCCTCGTAGGCCGAAAACCCGGCGCTGACGCCGCCCTGTTCCAGCTGGGCCAGCGCGCGCCGTTCGGCGAGGATGCCGGTGTAGTAGGCGCGCTCGTACTCGGTCGGCAGGCCGGGCAGGAGCGTCCGCGCGCGGGTCATCGCGGCCGTCTGCTCGGCGCCGGCGAACTCGTCCGACAAGGCCAGGATCAGCGCGACCCGCGCCGCGGCGTTGTCCGGCTCGACGCGCAGGACGTCCTCGCAGATGCTGGCCGCCTGCATCGGCTCGTTGAGCAGCCGGTAGCGCTCCGCCTTGGCCAGCGCCGCGGGAACCGCGTTCTTCGAGAGCGGCTTCAGCTCGAACATGACATTCTCCCCATGCGACTCCGGAGTGAAACTCGACTCCGGAGTCGAATCAGCATACGACTCCGGGGTGGAGCTCGACTCGGGAGTCGAATTCGGCGTCAGCCTGCGCTGGGCCGCTTGAACATCTTCAGCAGCCGGGTGATCGGATCGTAGAGCTCGTCGACGATGCGCTCCTTGAGCGGGATGATGGCGTCGTCGGTGATCGGGATGTGCTCGGGGCACACCTTGGTGCAGCACTTGGTGATGTTGCAGTAGCCCGACCCCATCGCCTCCTTGACCTCGCGGATGCGATCGGCGGTGTCGAGCGGGTGCATCTCGAGCGCGGCGACGTAGGTCAGAAAGCGCGGGCCGACGAACTCCTCGTGCTTCTGGTGGTCGCGCAGGACATGACAGACGTCCTGGCACAAGAAGCACTCGATGCACTTGCGGAACGTCTGGACGCGATCGATGTCCGACTGCTGCATCCGCCAGGTGCCGTCGGGCGCGTCCGGCTTGCGCGGCTTGAACGGCTGGATCTTCTGCTTGACGCGGAAGTTCCACGACACGTCGGTGACCAGGTCCTTGATCAGTGGGAAGGCGCGCATCGGCTCGACGGTGACCGGCTCGGTCAGGTCGAGCGTGTTCAGGCGGGTCATGCACATCAGCCGCGGGTTGCCGTTGATCTCGGCAGAACACGATCCGCATTTGCCGGCCTTGCAGTTCCAGCGCACCGCGAGATCGCTCGCCGATTCGGCCTGGATGCGATGCACGGCGTCGAGCACGACCATGCCCTCGGACACCTCGGTGTTGTAGGTGGTGAACGAGCCTATTGGCGGCGCGGTGCTGCCGTCCCCAGCCGGATTGCCCTGCCCGCGCCAGATACGAAACGTTGCTGCGGCCATACGTCGGGTCCCTGGATACTAGTCGACTGTCGCGTCCACTAGCCGACCATTTCCTCGATGATCTGCTTCAACTCCCCCGGCATCTCGGGGATCGGCACGCGCTGGACCTGCATGCCCGAAGCGGTGTCCTTCAGCACGATGTTGCAGGCGCCGAAGGTCTTGTCCTTGTCCGGGTAGTCCTCGCGGAAGTGGCCGCCGCGGCTCTCCTTGCGCTCGATCGCCGCGCGCGTGATCGCCTCCGAGACGATCAGCAGATTGCGCAGGTCGATGGCGGTGTGCCAGCCGGTGTTGTATTCGCGGTGGCCGACGACGCCGACCGCGGACGCCCGCGCCTTGAGCGCCTCGAGCCGGACCAGCGCCTGCTCCATCTCGCCCTCGGTCCGGACGATGCCGACCAGTTCCTGCATCATGCCTTGCAGCTCGTGCTGGACGACGAACGGGTTCTCGCCGGTCGGCCGATCGAAGGGCGCCAGCACGTCGGCGATGGCGCGCTCGACGGCGCCATCGTCGACCTTCGCCGGTGTCACCTCGCGCGCGTGCGTCGCCGCGTACTCGCCGGCGCGCTTGCCGAATACCAGCAGGTCGGAGAGCGAGTTGCCGCCCAGCCGATTGGCGCCGTTGATGCCGGCGGCGCACTCACCGGCGGCGAACAGACCGGGGATCGTCGACATCTGCGAGTCGCCGTTCACGCGAATGCCGCCCATCACGTAATGCGTGGTCGGACCGACTTCCATCGGCGTCGTCGTGATGTCGAGGTCCGCCAGCTCCTTGAACTGGTGGTACATGCTCGGCAGCTTCTTGCGGATGTGCTCGGCCGCGCTGGGCAGCTTCTCCTTGATCCAGGCGATGTCGAGGAAGACGCCGCCATGCGGGGAGCCGCGTCCGGCCTTGACCTCGCGCATGATGCAGCGCGCGACGTGGTCGCGGGTGAGCAGCTCGGGCGGCCGGCGC
Source organism: Vicinamibacteraceae bacterium (assembly GCA_031407765.1). Classification (GTDB taxonomy): domain Bacteria; phylum Acidobacteriota; class Vicinamibacteria; order Vicinamibacterales; family Vicinamibacteraceae; genus JBDSLU01. The sequence continues at coordinate 3,057 of JANOIR010000552.1, read as the reverse complement.
GCGTTCTTGTCGCCCTGGGTGTAGCGCCAGCCCTCCTCCGGATCGGTCGCGGTCTGCGGCTTGTAGTTGTCCGGGATGTCGTCGAACATGAAGCGGCGGCCCTGACTGTTCTTCAGGATGCCGCCCTCGCCGCGGACGCCTTCGGTGACGAGGATGCCCTTCACCGACGGCGGCCAGACCATCCCGGTCGGATGGAACTGGACGAACTCCATGTCGATCAGCTCGGCGCCCGCCGCATAGGCGAGGGCATGGCCGTCGCCGGTGCCTTCCCAACTGTTGCTGGTGACGGCGAAGGCGCGGCCGAGGCCGCCGCACGCGAGGATCAGCGCCTTGCACTGGACGACGTGGAAGCGGCCGCGCTCGCGGTCGTAGGCGACGACGCCACTGATACGGCCCTCATCGAGCAGCAGCGACACGACGGTGTGCTCCATCAGCACCGTCGCACCCTTGTGGATGGCGTGATCCTGCAGCGTTCGGATCAGCTCGAGACCGGTGCGATCGCCGACGTGGGCGAGGCGCGGATAGCGATGGCCGCCGAAGTTGCGCTGCAGGATGCGGCCGTCCGGCGTGCGATCGAAGACGGCGCCGTAGCGCTCCAGCTCGCGCACCCGATCCGGCGCTTCGCGGGCATGCAGCTCCGCCATCCGCCAGTTGTTGACGTACTGGCCGCCGCGCATCGTGTCGGCGAAGTGGACGCGCCAGCTGTCGCGATCGTCGACGTTGCCGAGCGCGGCGGCCATGCCGCCCTCGGCCATCACGGTGTGGGCCTTGCCGAGGAGCGACTTGCAGATCACGCCGACCGAGACGCCGGCATCCGCCGCCTCGATCACCGCCCGCAGGCCCGCGCCGCCGGCCCCCACGACGAGCACGTCGAAGGCCTGCGTCGACGAGGCCCGCATCAGAACAGCCTCCAGTCGGTCCACACGCCCATCGAACAGAGCCGGACGTAGAGATCCGAGAAGCCGACCGAGAACAGGCTCAGCCAGGCCCACATCATGTGCTTGCGATTGAGGACCGTCGAGCAGCGATGGGCGCTCTGGCGGATCGGCTTGTTCGACAGCACGTCGCAGCCGCCGCCGACCACGTGGCGCAGCGAGTGGCAGCCCAGGACGTAGCTGCCGAGGAGCACGGTGTTGGCGAGGAGCACGAGCGAGCCCAGCCCGACGCCAAACCGGGTGACGCCGTCGGCCCCGGTGAACCACAGCGCCTTCCAGGCGTCCCACGCCAGGACGACCAGCACCGCCAGCGTGAGGAACAGCACGTAGCGGTGGACGTTCTGCAGGATCAGCGGGAAGCTGGCCTCGCCGCGATAGCCCTTGCGCGGCTCGCCGACGGTGCAGGCCGGCGGATCGGCCCAGAACGCCTTGTAGTAGGCGCCGCGGTAGTAGTAGCAGGTGAAGCGGAACCCGCCGGGAATCGGCAGGATCAGCAGCGCCGGCGAGGCGGGCAGGAAGGCCGGCCACCAGCTCGGGAACGGTCCCAGCCAGGCGTGCGGCGAGGTCCCGAAGATCTCGGGCGAATAGAACGGCGACAGGTACGGGCCGAACGTGTAGTGGTTGCCCTGGAACGCGGCCCACGTCGCATAGACGATGAAGCTCGAGAACCCCAGGAATACCGCCAGCGGTGTGGCCCACCACGCGTCGCGCCGTTCGGTCTGTCCGAACCCGCGTGACACCGTGGTCGCGTGCGCATGCGACATCAGCCCGTCTCCCCCGTGTGACCCGCCCGATTACCGGCTTAGAGTGCCGATACCATACCGGCCGGCGCGCGGCTTGCGCACCCGCGCGCACCCGCAGCAGCCGGGACAGGTAGCATGGAAGCTGTGTCCCACGTGACCCACCGCGTCGACGGCGATCTGGGCTGCTGGACGGCGGTCGAGTGGCGGCCGGCCCACCTGCGCGGGACGGTCGATCGGCTCTGGCACTTCACCGGCCGCGCCGCGCATCCCCGCGAGCGGGTCCTGCCGAGCGGGCTGATCCAGCTGGTCATCCACCTCGATGCGCGCTACGGCGTCGTGCGCGAGACCGGCATCGATGCCTGCTCCGCGCTGGTCATCAGCGGCCAGCAGACGCGGCCGGTGGTCATCCAGGCGCCTGACGTTGCGGCCACTGTCCTCGGCATCGAGCTGACGCCGGAAGGCGCCTATCGCCTCCTGGGCCGGCCGCTGCACGACCTCGCCGGCCTCGACGTCGATCTCGGTGACCTCGTTGGATCGGCGGCGGCACAGCTCGTCGATCGCTGCGATGGCGCCGCTGGAGCCCGCGCCTGCCTGTCGGCAGCCGCGGCGTGGATCGAGGCGCGGCTCGAGCCAGGCCGGCTCGTCGACGCCCCCATCGCCTGGATCGCCAGCCGCATCCGTCAGCGGAACGGCAACGTCGCCATCGGCGCGCTCCGCGCGGCCGCCGGCTTCAGCGCCGCCCGCCTCGCCGCCGGCTTCCGCGAGCAGATCGGCGTGACGCCGAAGACGTATGCGCGCATTCACCGCTTCCGCCACGCCGCGACACGGCTCCGCGACGGCCAGTCCCCGATCGACGTCGCGCTCGAGGCCGGCTACTACGACCAGCCGCACCTGAACGCCGAGTTCCGCGAGCTGAGCGGCCTGACGCCGGCCGCCTTCGCCGCGACACCCGGCTACGAGACCGGCGTCAACGTTCCCGAGGACTGAAGGGTTGGCCGCGACCGTTCCAAAGGGGGTTTGTCGCCAACGAACAAATCTCCAAGACGCACCGCCCGGGTGGTCTCTACGCTGGGTCCCAGGAGAACATTCATGACCCAGACCGCAGCAGCCACCCCTCACGCGCCCACCGGGCACTACACCGTGACGCCCTACGTCATCGTCCCTGATGCCCGCGCGGCCATCGACTTCTACACTCGCGCGTTCGGCGCGGTGCAGACCTCGCTCAGCGTCGACGACACCGGCAAGGTGCGCCACGCCGACGTCCGGATCGGCGATTCGCCGATCATGCTGGCCGAGAACTTCGAGTTCCGCGGCGTGTCGGCGATGCACCCGTCCGCACTGGGCGGCCGCACCAGCCTGCACATGTACCTCTACGTGCC
>JANOIR010000544.1:0-1632 GCA_031407765.1 Vicinamibacteraceae bacterium | reverse complement strand
CTGGGTCGATCTCTACGTGGCCAACGACTCGAGCCCGAGCGCCCTCTATCGCAACAACCGCGACGGCACGCTGACCGACATCGGCATCCAGGCCGGGTGCGCCTACAGCCAGGACGGCCGGCCGCAGGCCGGCATGGGCGTCGCCGTCGGCGACTACGATCGCGACAGCCGCGTCGACATCTTCAAGACCAACTTCGCCGGCGACACCTCGACGCTCTATGCCAATGTGAGCACCGGGGCCAGCACCATCCTCTGCGACGATCGGACCTACGCCGCCGGCCTCGGCCGCAACACGCGCTGGCTCGGGTGGGGCGTCGCCTTCGTCGATCTCGATCTCGACGGGCTACTCGACCTGTTCCTCGTCAACGGCCACGTCTACCCGGAAGTCGATCAGGTCAAGACGGAAGCCGGCTACCGACAGCCCAAGGTGGTCTATCGCAATCGCGGCGGCGGCCGCTTCGAGGACGTCAGCGAGCGATTGGGCGCACCGGTCACGGTGCCGCGGGCGTCGCGCGGCGCGGCGTTCGCCGACTTCGACAACGACGGCGACGTCGACGTCGTCGTCAACAACATGCACGACGTGCCGGAGCTGTATCGCCTCGACCGGACCGGGCCGGGACACTGGCTGAGCCTCCGCCTGCGCGGTGTGGAGTCGAACCGCAGCGCGATCGGCGCCCGCATCCGGGTCGCGATCGGCGCCGTCACCCAGGTGGGTGAGGTGCGCGGCGGCGGGAGCTATTTCTCGCAGAACGATCTCCGCGTCCACTTCGGGCTGGGCACGGCGGCGAAGGTCGATCGCATCGACGTCCGCTGGCCGAACGGGCGGGAGGAGACCTGGCGCGACGTCGCGGCCGATCGCATCGTCACGTTGACCGAAGGCTCGGCCCGCGACTGACGCGCGGATCAGCGCGGGTCGGCGCCGCGCACGTGCAGGAAGACGCTGTCGTAGAGCGGCGCCTTGGCGCCCGTCACCGTGGCGATGACGGCGTGTCGCGACTGCTGCAGTGGCATGGCCAGCGCCATGGCGAGCTCGCCGAGGACCGGACGCTGTTCGTTGTGCACGAAGGCGCCGCCGGGGGCCAGCATGGCGGCGACGTTGGCGAGAGCCAGGGCGAGCTGCGGATCGTCGAAATACGGCAGGATGTTGGTGGCTACGATCAGGTCGAAACGCTCGTCCGTGAGCCGTTCCGTGACGATGTCGAGCGCGTCGATGCGAAGCGCGCGCGCTGCCGCCGGCGAGACGGCCACCGTCTTGCCACGGTGACCGCGGTCGAGGTCGCGGGCACGCCCGACGGGGCCCTCGGTCAGCGCGGTGCCGAAGCGGTCGACGTAGTCCACGTACTCGGCGGACAGCGACAGCGTCGGGCTCTCCCGCAGGCTGGTGGCGAAGCGCAGGCTTGGCGGACGGCTGCGGGCCCTCCGCAGGTGATCGACGACCCGAGGGTTGATGTCGGCGGCGACCACCTCCAGGTCCGGCAGGCTGCCGAGGCCGAGCGAGAGCACCGCGTCCATCACCGCCCACGGCTGATAGCTCTCCGGCGGGATGGCCTCGTCCAACGCCGTTCGTGGCGCCAGGTCCAGCCCCGGGCCGATGATCAGCACGCGCCGGATGCGATGCGCCGGCTGCAGCGC
>JANOIR010000375.1:0-4758 GCA_031407765.1 Vicinamibacteraceae bacterium | reverse complement strand
GTTCCAGCCATCGTCCGGTGATCCAGCCGCGCTTCTCGAGTCGATAGAGCAGGGGATAGAGCGACGCGGCGTAGAAGGTCAGGGCGCCCTGTGAGCGCACGTCGATCAAGCGGGCGATGTCGTACCCATGGAGCGCGCGGTCCTCCACGAGCGACAGGATGAGAAACTCGGCCGAGCCCTTTTTCAACTCGCTGTCTAGGTGTGGGGCACTCATATGTGGGAGTGCAACACTATACACACAACTCCAGCCGACCACGTGACAACGCGTCGTCTACTGCACGAGAGCCGCTGAGGGGGAACGCTTCACCGTTATCGAACGGGCGCGCGAGTCTGGCGCCATCCGACGCAGTGTTGAGACAGTGTCCTTCACCGAAGCCGAGCTGAAGGCGATGCTGTTATCCGCCGGCGAGCCTATGGATCGAATCGACAGCCTGATCGCAGGCGCCCGACACCGGGCCGAACGGGACGCTTGACCCGATGCAACTGCTCCCGACCGCGTAGATCGACACGGTCTTCATCGATCCGGGCAAGCCTTGGCAGAATGGCACCGACGATCGTCCAACGCCAGTTCCGCGACGAGTGCCTGAGCCTCAAGCGGTTCCCCAACTGGCGGGAGGCCCAGGTATCCCATTCGGACTCACTCACCACGACCTGGGCCGGGCAACCCTCGGACCTCTGAGGCCCGTGTGAGCAAACTAGGAAATGTAGCGGAGGTTCAGCACGAGAAGCGGGTCATCGTGGGCACCGGCGCGCGCCTTCTGCGAATGGTCGCGGTATGCCGGGTGATCTTCCGGCCTGAGGCTCGCGATCAGTGCCGCGCCGAACTGCAGCCCGGCGTCGTCCGGACGCAGCGCCAGGCTCTTCTTCACGAGCTCGTACGGATCGCCTTCCCGGACGAGCCCCTTGGCCCGCGGCACCAAGTCGCGCACCTCCGGCAGGTCGTCATAGGCGCCGATCTGATAGAGGGTGTTCGCGGCGTACGCGGTGTCGAAAAACGCTAGCGCGTCGGGACGGCCGGCCTGTTCGGCGTTGCGGGCGCGCGTCATCAGCGTGGAGAGCAACCGCTCCGCCACGGTGCGATCGCGGCTCGCGTAGAGTGAGGCCCGGCGGATGGTTTCCATGCGGACGACGACCGGCATCGACGGCACGAGCAGCGCTTCGGTGTCGGACACGAGGTTCGCCAGGTCGTAGTCGGGCCGGCCTTGCCACCAGGCGGTGCCCCAGGGGAGCGACCGCGCGTCGCCGATGGCAAACGACCGGCACAGCGGCGCGCAATGCCCCGCGAGCGCCGGCGCCGGAGCGGCAACGGCCGACAACATCGAGACGATGCCGATGCACCAACCAAGGACACGACGTGACATAGCGCCTCCTTGCAATCGTGGTTGACGTGCGTCAACTCTCATTGAGCATGCCGTTCGGACTCCTGGTCGCCGCGCGCCTCGCGGGCCACCAGGTCGCCAGTACGCCAGTGGTGATCATCAACGCGCACGTGGCGGCGAACGTCGACGGATCGAGCGGCTTCACCCCGTGAATCTGCTGCTCGAGCATGCGCGCCACCACGACCGCGCCGAACAGGCCGGCTGCCACGCCGGCGGCGAGCACGACGCCTACCTCTTGCAAGAACATGCGGACAATGGTCTCGCCGGTCGCGCCGAGGGCCAAGCGGATGGCGATTTCACGCTCCCGCTGCTGGACGGCGTACGCCGTGACACCGTAGATCCCGAGCAGCGCGAGGAACACCGTGAACGCCGCAAAGCCCGTCAGCACCGATGTCAGAAACGTCGTCCCCGCCAACTGCCGGTCCTCGGCCGCCAGCGACCCGGAGGCGTTGACGATCACGTAGGGATCGAGCTGGGCGATCGCTCCACGCACGGCCGGCAGCCACGAAGACACGGCTTGATCGGTCCGCAGATACATCGACGCAAACCGGCTGGGGGCCTGCGAGAACGACAGATACACATCGCGCAGGTCATCGTCCGTGTAGGTCTGTCGCACATCCCGCACGACGCCGACGACCGTCCGCCAGGGGCTGGGAGTGGCGTCTCCGCGCGGTGGATTGCCGGCGAGCAGGCGGCGGCCCAGTGGGCTCGCGTTGGGCCACAGCTGGCGCGCGAGCGTCTCGCTGACGAGGGCCACTGGTTCGCCGCCGAGCGTGTCGGACGGGCTGAAGGTGCGACCCTGCCGAATGTCGATGCCGAGCGTCGTGAAGTATCCAGCGTTCACCGCGCGCACACCCGCCGTAGTACCTGCACGTCCGCCGTCGGCCTGGACGGGCTGTGGTTGCGCCTCGGAGAACGGCACGAAGTCTCCCAGTGCGATCGGCGACCGTGAGGAGGTGGACACGCGTTCCACCAGCGGATCGTAGAAGCCGATGAGCGGTGGCGGCGACGTATACACGCGACTCGGCAGAACCAGGTGCGCGTAGCCCACCTGCGTCACCTCGAACCCCAGATCCGTGCGGACCAGGTTCACGATGCTTCGCACCATGAGGCCGGAGCCCACGAGCAGCGCCAACGATCCGGCCACTTCGAACGCGATCAGCGTCGACTGCAGCCGCCGCATCGACGGACCTTCCGTGCCGCCCCGCCCGTCCCGGCGCAAGGCGTCGGCGAGCCGGCGCTGCCATGCCGGGAGCAGCGGAATGAACGCCAGCGACACGGCCATCAGGAGGCCGATGCCGCCGATCGCGAGCAGCATCGTGGCATCGAGAGCTCTGACGGAGAGGCCGCCCGGCGCGGGGCGGTCGAAATACGTCTCGATGAACGGCGCCAACGTGCTCAGCGCGAGCTCGGTCAACGCGAGCCCCACGACCAGCCCGGCGCCGCACAGGAGGCAGGTCTCCACCGTCAGCATGCGGACGATGTGGACGCGCCCGGCGCCGAGGGCCACCCGCACGCCCATTTCCTTTTGGCGCCGCACCGTGCGCAGGAGCACCAGCACGGCGACGTTCGCGCAGACGATCAGCAGCAGGAGCGCCGCAGGCACGGTGATACCGAGCAGCACCGAACGCAGTCCGGTGACGTACCGGTCGTGCATGGGTTCCAGGTGAACGCCCGTCCAATTCGCAGGAAAGTCGGACCCAATGTGCCGCGCCGCCTGTGTGATCCGGCGCTCGGCATCCGCGACCGGCACACCTTCACGCAGCTGAACCATGTACGTACGAGCCTTCGTGCGCAGGGGCGCCACGATCTCCGGTCCCTCGCGACTCGGCTGGTACCAGAACACCGGCTTGAGCACGCCGACGATACGGAGACTCGTCTCGATCGGTCCCGTCTCGCTCTCCGTGTAGGTGCGAACCTGACGGCCGACGATGCCGGGATCGGAGCCGAAACGATTGCGCCACAACCCGTACGAAATCATGGCGACCTGCTCGGCCCCTTGGCGGAACTCCTCCTCGCGGAAGCCGCGGCCCATCGCGGGCTGCATCCCCAGACTGTGAATGAACCCGTCGGACACGCGCAGGCCTCTGGCCGTCTCCGCGTTGCCGCGATCCGCGAGATGGAACGTCTCACCCGCCGATGTCGCGGCGAACTCCACGACCTCGCTGAGCGAGGACCAGTCGAGCGCCGTCATGCCGCGCGGCTCGTGCGGACCAGGGGGCTCGTACATCACTGCATACAGCCGATCCGATGCGGGGTAGGGCAGTGATCGGATGAGATACGCATTGACGACGGTCAGCGTCGAGGCGGTGACCGCGAGTCCCAGTGCGAGCGACAACACGGCCACGAGGGTGAAGCCGGGAGCGCGTCGCAGCCCTCGAGCGGCCAACCGAACGTCGCGGCTGATATCGTCGAGCCATCCCCAGCCCCAGACATCACGCGATCGTTCACGAAGCCGGAGCCTGTTGCCGAACTGGACGGGGTCGCGCATCATCGCGCGATGCGAATCCATCTCATGCTCGAGCGCCGCCTCGAGACGAGCCCGATTGAGCAGGAACCAGATTCGCCGCATCCATTCGCCCACGAAACTCATGTAGGGCCTCCGGTTCAGGTTCTAAGTCATGCCCCGTCCAGCACGAGGTCGATCGCCTTGCTCAGACGCCGGTAGTTCGCGCGCTCGGATTCCAGCTGTCTCTTGCCGGTCAGTGTGATCCGATACTCCCGGACCACGCGGCCCGTATCGGAAGTCGCCGACGAGGCGCCGACCCAGCCTTTCAGCAGCAGTTTTTGCAGCGCCGGATACAGCGAGCCTTCCTCGACGCTCAGTTCCTCGCGCGACAGCGTGTGGATGCGTTGCGCGATGGCGTAGCCGTGCAGCGGCTCCGTCGACAGCACCCGCAGCACGAGCATGACCAAGGTCCCCGGCGGCACGCCATCGTCACGAGGCATAGTTTACCTATGCCTACCGTGACAGGGGGGAGTGGCGATGTCAAACACATTGTCGGCTGGGCTTGATGCGTTCGCGGCGACCATCCACGACGAAACCAGCCGACTGCCGGTCCCCGCGGTCGGCATCCGCGGGATATCAGTTGTTCGCGGCCGACGCCACGCCAGCCGGCTTGTGCTCCACTGCGCCGCCCAGCACCTCCGGGTAGCGGGCGGCCGTCGCGGCCAGGTCGGAGGCCGCGCCCGTGAGCGGGCCGGTGAGGAAGGCCGCCAGGATATCGGCCGCCGCCTGCTGGGTGGCCGCCGGACCGCGTCCGCCGCCCATCACCTGCGCCAGCAGCCAGCGGCCTGGCGGCGCGAAGAAGAACGGCGCGTCGGTGAAGCTGTAGTGGTTGGCGTGCTTGATCTCGTAGCGGAAGCCGGGCGCCGTCAT
>JANOIR010000475.1:0-14335 GCA_031407765.1 Vicinamibacteraceae bacterium | reverse complement strand
ATCGCGCGAGAACTGCACGCGGATCTTCGCGTCGGGGGCGACCTCGGTCTCGCCCTGGGTCGGGGCGCTGAAGACGACCTCCACCGGCGGCAGCGCGATCGGCACCTTGACCACGGCTTCGGGCGCGCTCTCCGCCGGCGGTCGGCCGACGCGCACCGCGGTCGCGTCGAGCACGGCCCTGCCGCGCTCTTCCGTGACCACGCCGACCACCTCGAGCCCGCGTCCGGTGTCGACGCGGTTCTCGACGTTCAGGTCGAAGCCGTCGCCCTTGGGCCGTCGTCCGGTGATCCAGATGGAGCCGTCGGCCGACTGCAGCACGAAGTCGTAGCGTCCCTTGCCGGCGGCCTCGGGCAGATCGCCATAGAGGTTCTTGCCTCGGAAGCGGCCGACCACCGTCACCTCCTGATCGACGAAGTGACTGGGATCGAGTGCGAGGTGGCGGACCGAAGCCGCGTTCAACGGCTCGGCCGCGATAGCCGAATCGACGATCACGACCAGCAGCTCGCCGGGCGCCGGCCAGTCGCGGCGCAGCACCCGCTGGCTGAGCGTGGCGAAATCAGTCGTGACGCGCGCGTCGGTGCGCTCCAGACGGCCCACGTCAACGAAGACGCCCGTGATCTCGGCTGCCTTGCCGGGATCGGGCAGCTTGCCGGTGCCCCCCGGGACCAGCCAGACCCGCGCCGCCTCGAGTTCGAGCTGGAACAGTCCGTCCTTCTCGCTCGCCAGGCCGCGGACGCGGACCGGCTGGGTGTGGAAGAAGAACGGAAAGCGGGCGAGCCCTGTGACGGTTGCGGCTTTGCGGGTCGTGCCGGGGCCGGCCCGGGCGATCTGCGCCGCCGCAGGCGACAGGCCCACGACGGCAACGGCGGCCACGAGGGCCAGCCCGATCGCGCCGGACGTCAGCAGGGAACGCGCACGCATAGGCCCCGGGGGTGGCTAGTCGATCTTACGCCGGCCGACCCGCCAGAGCACCACACCCAGCAGCAGGAATACGACGACGCCCGCGATCTGGCCGCTCGCTCCTTCGTGGAGGAACGCCGACAGGCCGAGCGATTCCTCGGCATCGTGGATGATGCCGCGGCCGTAGAGGATCGCGTAGAGGATGCCGGCCAGCGAGCCGCCGGCAATCAGGCCCGAGCTGAAGAGCGTGCCCGAGCTGATTTCTGATCCGGTGGCCGTGCCCGTCGAGCGCCCGACCAACGCGTGCACGACGCCGCCGGCGAAGATGGGAGCGGTCGTCGAGATCGGGAGGTAGGAACCGACCGCGAAGGAGAGGCTGTGGATGCCGCACAGCTCGAGCGTGACGGTGATGAACACGCCGGCGAGGACCAGGCCCCACGGCAGATCCTGCGCCAGCAGCCCCTTGATCAGCGTCGCCATCAGCGTCGCCTGCGGTGCCGGCAGCGCCTGCGAGCCGATCTGCATCGTCTCATGCAGGTAGAGCGTGGTCACGCCGATGACCAGCGACGAGGTCATCGCCCCGATCATCAGGCCGGTCTGCTGGTGGCGTGGGGTGGCGCCGATCAGGAACCCCGTCTTGAGATCCTGTGACGTTGCGCCGGCGTTGGCCGCCGCGATGCAGACCATCGCGCCGACCGACAGCGCGATCGGGGCGTACACGTCGCCGGTCCAGCCCAGCGCGACGAAGATCGTGCAGGTCAGGATCAGCGTGGCGATCGTCATGCCCGAGATCGGGTTCGACGAGTTGCCGATCAGCCCGGTGATGCGCGACGAGACGGTGACGAAGAAGAAGCCGAAGACGATGATCAGGATCGTCGCCAGGACGTTGCCGTAAGTCGGCAGCTGCGGCATGGCGAGGAGGAAGAGCGCCAGCGCCAGCGTGCCGCCCACCACGAACAGCATCGGCGTGTCCTGCTCGGTGCGGAGTTGGGTGGCGGTCGCGCCGCTGCCGCCGCGCAGATCCTTCACGCTGTCGCGGAAGGACGAGACGATGGTCGGGAGGGTGCGGGCCAGGGTGATGATGCCGGAGGCGAGCACGGCGCCGGCGCCGGTGTAGCGGATGTAGGCGCGCCAGATCTCGCCGGCGGTCATCGCGCTGAGCATCTTGCCGCTGGCCGGCACGGGCGGAAACGGCGCGGTCATGAACTCGCCCATCATCGTGAACAGCGGCAGCAGCACCAGCCACGACAGCACGCCGCCGGCGAACATGACGCCGGCGATGCGCGGCCCGATGACGTAGCCGACGCCCATGTACTCGGGCGAGATGTCGACGTTCAGCGTCGCGTTCGGGAAGAACGATCCGCGCGCCATGGTGTAGCCGATGGCCGTGCGCGTCAGCTGGACGATCCAGGACAAGGCCTTCCAGGCCGCCCCGACGCCGAGGCCCATGAAGACGGCCTTGGCCATGTTGCCGCCCTGCTCGCCCGCGACCAGGACGTCGGCGCAGGCGGCGCCTTCCGGGTAGGGCAGGGTGCCGTGCTCCTTGACGATCAGGGCCCGCCGCAACGGCACCATCATCAGCACCCCGAGCACGCCGCCGGCAAACGCGCAGAGCGTGATCTGCAGGTAGGCGAAGTAGGCGGGACCGTAAGGGAGGAGGAAGAGGAGGGCGGGGAGGGTGAAGACGACGCCAGAGGCAATCGATTCGCCGGCGGACCCGATGGTCTGGACGATGTTGTTCTCGAGGATCGTCGAGCCGCCCAGGCGTTTCAGGATCGAGATGGCCAGCACCGCGATGGGAATCGAGGCGCTGACGGTCAGCCCGGCGCGCAGGCCCAGGTAGACGGTCGAGGCCCCGAACAGCAGGCCGAAAAGCACTCCGATGACGACCGCTTTGAACGTGAACTCGGCCGGCGACTGACTCGCCGGCACGTAGGGCTGGAAGGCGGGCGTAGCCGGGGCCTCAGGCGAAGCCGATGCCGACGGGTGGTGGGCCATGTCCCGGGATACTAGTGGAATGCCACGGTCATTTCCATAGTGCCGGCTGGAGCGGCGGCGCGTGGGTCGCGCGGCCGCACGCTAAGATAGCGGCGTGAAACGGTCGTCCCGAGAGCGCGCCGACGGCGACTCGGTCTCCGAGCTGACGACGGCGCGGCTGTCGGTCTACCTCCGCTCGCTCGAGGCGCTCGAGGCCGCCGGCGTCAACACCGTCTCCTCCCGGGGTCTGGCCGAGCAGTTTCGCCTGAACGCGGCCCAGATTCGCAAGGACCTGGCGCATTTCGGCGAGTTCGGCGTGCGCGGCGTCGGCTACTACGTCAAGGATCTGCGGCGCCATCTGCGCGAGATCCTCGGCCTCGATCGCCAACTGAAAGTGGTCATCCTGGGCGCCGGCAACCTCGGGTTGGCGCTCGCCGACTATCCCGGCTTCCGCCACGACGGCTTCGACGTCGTCGCCCTCCTCGATACGGCCCGGGACAAAGTGGGGCAGTATTCGCGGAGCGGCGTGCCCATCCGCCACGCCCGCGAGCTCGAGCGGCTGGCCGAGCGCGAGCGGCTCGACATCGCCGTGCTGGCGGTGCCGGCCGAATCGGCGCAGGAGGTGGTGGACGCGGTGGTCGGCGCCGGGGTGAAGGCGATCCTCAATTTCACTCCGGGCTCGCTGCGGGTACCGAAAGGCGTCAAGCTGAAGAACGTCGACCTGACCGTGTCGCTCGAAAGCCTGTCGTTCTTCCTGGCGCGAGGCGTTGATGTCCCGGAAGTCTCCTGATCGTCTGACGCACATCGGCCCCGACGGTCAGGCCCGCATGGTCGACGTCGGCGGCAAGCCGGTCACCGCGCGCGAGGCGGTGGCGCGCGGCCGCGTCCGGATGTCGGCGGCGGCACGCCGCCTGGTGCGGGACGGGGCGCTCGCGAAGGGCGACGCCGTGCAGACGGCGCGCCTGGCCGGGATCATGGCGGCCAAGACCACGGCCACGCTGATTCCGCTCTGTCACCCGCTGCCCCTCGCCGGCATCGACGTCACGATCGTCCCGGCGCGCGACGGCTTCGCCATCGAGAGCCGGGTCCGCACGGTCGCGCAGACCGGCGTCGAGATGGAAGCGCTCACCGCGGTCAGTGTGGCCGCCCTCACGCTCTACGACATGGTCAAGGCGGTCGACAAGACGATGACGATCACCGACATCGAGCTCGTTTCGAAACGAGGCGGGCAATCGGGGGACTATCGCCGCGGTCGCGCCGGCGCGGCCGGCCGGCGCCGGGCCGGGGGAAAAGCCTGATGGCGACCCTCGCGGATCTGCCCGCGGGCGTCGCGGCCCGCGGCCCGCGCCCGGCGATGATCCGGCGGTGCGGCGCCGGCGGTTTCCGGGACTGGTCGACGACCGAGGTCATCGAAACGATCCAGCGCGGCGCCGCGGCGCTTCTGGCGTCCGGGCTCGCCGCCGGCGATCGCCTGGCGATCGTGGCGGAGAGCCGGCCCGAGTGGCTGCTGGTCGACCTGGCGGCGCAGACGATCGGCGTGGTCACCGTGCCGGTCTATCCGACGCTCGCCGCCGCCCAGGTCCGCTACATCGTCGCCGACGCGGGCGCCCGCGTCGCGGTCGTCTCCGACCGGGTGCAGGCGGCCAAGCTGCAGGAGGTGCGACACCAGCTGCCGGCGCTCGAGCTCGTCGTGATCATCGATCCCGGGGCGCCTGCGGCCCCGGCGGATCTCCAGGGCGGGGAGCTCGGCCTGGGGGCGTCGGTGATGTCCTTGAGCGCGCTCTTGACGCGCGGCCGCGATCGCCTGGCGACCGACCCGTCGGTCGGGCCCGCCATCGAGGCACGGCGCGCCGCCGTGGGCGACGATTCGCTGGCCACGATCATCTACACCTCGGGCACGACCGGCGAGCCCAAGGGCGTGATGCTCACGCAGCGCAATATCGTCTCGAACGTCGAGGCGGTGATCCCGATCTTCCAGCTGACGCCGGCCGACGTCGGGCTCACGTTCCTGCCGCTCAGCCACTCGTTCGAGCGGACCGTCGTCTACGCCTACCTGCGGTCCGGGCTGACCATCGTCTTCGCCGAGAACCTCGACACCATCGCCCGCGATCTGCGTGCGACCGCGCCGACGCTGATGACATTGGTGCCGCGGGTCTGCGAGAAGCTGCAGGCACGTGTGCTGGCGACGGTGGCGGAGGCCTCGGCGCCGCGACGCTGGCTGTTCCGGCAGGCGCTCGCCTGGGCCATCGACCGCGTGCGCCGCAGCGACGGCGGTGACGATGCCCTCGCGCCGCAGGGCTGGCGCGAGCGTCTCGGCGATCGGCTGGTGTTCGGCAAGGTGCGCGCCCGTCTGGGCGGGCGCCTGCGGCTGATCGCCACCGGCAGCGCGCCGCTGTCGCGCGAGACCGGCGAGTTCTTCCTCGCCGCGGGCCTGCCGATCTACGAAGGCTATGGCCTGACCGAGACGGCGCCGGTGCTGGCCGTGAACCGTCCCGGCCGCTCGCGGCTGGGCACCGTCGGGCCGGCGATCCCGGGCGTCGAGCTGCGCATCGCCGATGACGGCGAGATCCTGGCGCGCGGCCCCAACGTCATGCGCGGCTACTGGAACCGGCCCGACGACACCGCCGCCGTCCTGCGGGACGGCTGGTTCCACACCGGCGACATCGGCGAGCTGAGCCCGGACGGATTCCTGCGCATCACCGATCGCAAGAAGGACCTGCTCGTCACCTCCGGTGGCAAGAAGGTCGCGCCGCAGCCGATCGAAGAGAAGCTCAAGCGCCATCCGCTCGTCGCCGAAGCGGTCGTGATCGGTGATCGCCGCCGCTTCCCGGCCGCCCTGATCGTGCCCGCGTTCGACGTGCTCGCCGAGCGCATGACCGCGCTGGGCCTGGCCGGCGGCGAGCGCGCCGCGCTCGTGACGCGGCCCGACGTGCTCGGGCTCTACCGCGAGATCGTCGACGGCCTCAATCGCGACCTGGCACAGTTCGAGCAGGTCAAGCGGATTGCGCTCCTGCCAGCGGAGTTCTCCATTGCCGGCGGCGAGCTGACGCCGACGCTGAAAGTGCGCAGGCGGGTCGTCGAGACCCAGTGGCACGACACGATCGAGCAGATGTATCAATAGGTCTGCGGCCGCGCTCTCACGCGCGGCCGCGGGCCGCCCGTTGACCGTGCGGGCTGCTATTTGCGGCGCTGGGCGCGCCGCGGCGCCCGCACGCGGGCGGCGCAGGTAAATTGGTGCAGCGAGATGAGGAGAGCCGATGGCCAGCGAAGCGAAGAGTGGCGGATTCCTGATTCACACCGTCGTGGTGGCGATCGCGGTGTGGGTGGCGACGCAGGTGGTGTCGGGCGTGTCCTTCTCCGGACCGATCCCGCTGCTGATCATGGCCGTCGTGCTCGGTCTCGTGAACGCGATCATCAGGCCGATCCTGGTCCTGCTCACGCTGCCGCTGACGATCGTCACGTTGGGGCTGTTTTACTTCGTCGTCAACGGCATCGCCTTCAACCTGGCCGCCGCCCTGGTGCCCGGCTTCGACGTCCGGGATCTGTGGACAGGCATCCTCGCCGGCATCGTGGTCAGCGTGGTCTCCTGGGTGATCGGCCTGATCACGGGGAAGTGAGGCAGCAACTTCCAACTGCCAACTTCCAACTCCCACGGCACTCCCAACGCCCAACTCCCAAGCGGCCGTCGAGCGCCTCGGCGGATGGCTTGGGAGTTGGTGGTTGGGCGTGCCTTGGAAGTTGGTCGTTGGGAGTTGGACGTTGACGCGCGCGCTCAGTAAAAGATGCGCGCGGTCGAGAGAGGCCACCACCTCAGCTGGACTTTGCCGATGATGTACTTGCGGGGCACTTCGCCCCACTCACGGCTGTCCGAGCTGTTGTTGCGGTGGTCGCCCATGACGAAGTAGTAGCCAGGCCTGATCGTCTGCGAGGGCGAGTCCTCGTGGCTGCGGTAGGTCGGCGGCACGAACAGGTCCTCGCGTGCCTCGCCGTTGACGTAGACGCGCCCGTCGACGATGCGCACGACGTCGCCTTCCTTGGCGATGACCCGCTTGACGAACGACTTGTCCGGGTTCACCGGGTAATAGAGCATGACGATGTCGTCGCGCTGCGGCACGCTCAGCCGGTAAATCAGCTTGTTGACGATGAGGCGGTCCTCGTCTTCGAGCGTCGGCGACATGCTGTGGCCCTCGACGCGAGCCACCTGGCAGATGAAGGTCACGATGAGCGTGGCGTAGACGGCGGCCGAGGCCAGCGTCTTGAACCACGTCAGGACCTCCTCGCCGAGGCGCTCCCAGGCCGACGGCGGGGCCGGCTCGAGGCGCAGCACGGCCGGTGCGACGTGGACCGGGACCAGCGTCTCGGGCACCAGCCCCTCGGCCGGGGCCAGCACCAACGGCGCGTGGTCGGGCAGCGACGTCGATTCCAGCTCGGCCGGGCCGGGCCGCGGATCGACGAAGCTCGGCTCGACCAGGCTCGGCTCCACGCCGGTCAGAGGCGCAGGTACTCCCGCAGTCGCTTGGTCTGCGAACGGCTGACGGGAATCTCCGTCGACTTCCCGTCGCTCATCTTCAGGATGTAGTTCCGGCTGAACCAGGGGACGATCTCCTTGATCTTGTTGATGTTTACCAAGTATGCGCGATGCACCCGCCAGAACGTCTCCGGATCGAGCTGGGCCTGGAGATCGTCGAGCGTCCGGTAATTGGACGTACCCGTGAACCCCGTGGCCGCCACCGTCACCACCTCGTCCGCCAACGTCGCGAAAATCACGTCGCCGGCGTCGACGAGGAAGAACCGTTCCCCGACCTTGACCGCGAGCCGCTCGCGTCGACCCCGACGCTCCAGGCCGGCGGCGCCCTGGGCGATCCGTTTGACGAGTCGCTCCAGCTCGGCGTTCGCCAGCGACCGCTCGCCGTGGCCGGCTTCGTCCCCGGCCCGTGCGCCCCCGACGTGCGCGCCCCCGACCCGCCCGGCGACGCGGGCCATGATCCGTCGCCGGGCCCGCTGCACCGCCTGGTCGAGCCGCTCGGGATCGACCGGCTTCAGCAGGTAGTCGACGGCGTCGACCTGGAACGCGTCGATCGCGTACTGGTCGTAGGCCGTCACGAACACGATTTCCGCGCCTGCCGCGGCGTCCTCGCGGTCCGGATCCTCCATCGGGTTGCCGTCCTGCCGCTCGAGCACCTGACGGGCTACTTCGAACCCGTTCAACCCGGGCATCTGGACATCCAGAAACACGATGTCCGGCGCGTGCTCGCCGATCAGCGCCAGGGCATCCACGCCGTTGGCCGCCTGCGCCACCACTGTCACGCCGCCCGCCTGCTCCAGCAGGTAGCAGAGCTCGTCGCGGGCCAGCTGCTCGTCGTCGACGACGAGGGCCTTGATGTCCATTTTATGCCGAGATCCGCTCGGGGGCGGCCATGTCCGGGACTTCGAGGCGGACCGACGTGCCAACCCCCGCCACGCTGTGCAGGCGCAGCTGGCAGGAGGCCCCGTAAATGACCCGCAGGCGCTCGTTGACGTTGCGCAGGCCGATGCCGTGGTCCATGACACCCGACAGCCGGTCGGCGGCGATGCCGACCCCGTTGTCGACCACCTCGATCACCACGGCCCCGACCTGGCGGGTGCTCCGCAGGAGGATGCGTCCCGGATCCACCTTGTCGGCGAGCCCGTGCTTGATCGAGTTCTCGACCAGGGGCTGCAGGAGCATGCTGGGCACGACCCGATCGAGGGTCTCGGGCGCGATGTCCTTTTCCACGACGAGCTGACGGCCGAAGCGGACCTGCTCGATGTCGAGATACTCGTCGACCGCCTCCAGCTCCTCGCGCAGCGTCACGAAGTGATCCTGGCTGCGCAACAGCCGCCGCAGCAGCGCCGACAGTTTGACGATCAACATCCGCGCCGTCTCCGGCTTGGAGCGGATCAGCGACGAGATCGACTGCAGGGTGTTGAACAGGAAGTGGGGGTTGATTTGGCTGGCGAGGGCTTCG
This sequence comes from Vicinamibacteraceae bacterium, assembly GCA_031407765.1. GTDB lineage: Bacteria > Acidobacteriota > Vicinamibacteria > Vicinamibacterales > Vicinamibacteraceae > JBDSLU01. The sequence goes on along the minus strand of JANOIR010000475.1, from coordinate 5,471 downwards.
ATCCGCGCCGTCATCAGCAGCTTCTCCTGCTCCTGCAGCTTGTGCTCGATACGGGCGCTGTTCCAGATCTTGATCGGGATCGCCACGCACAGCGTCGTCTCGAGGACGGCGAGCGCTGTCATCAACGGATCGTTGGCCAGGAACACGAAGATGCGCCCCGGCCAGCGGTGGCCGATCGCCTGGCGCAGCAGCTCGAGGAGGATCGGCGGCGTGATCAGGATGATCTGCCAGTCGATCTGGAAGCGCCGCAGCAGCCGCCACGCGTAGCGGTGGAGGTCCGTGAACACGAACGGCGAGAAGTGCCAGATGGCGTCCTTCGGACAGAGCTCGCGGAGGCCGCCGCCGGCGAAGCCGCAGCCGACCGCGAACGGCACCGCGCCGTACTCGCCGGCCAGCGCCCCGGGCAGGCCGACCACCAGGCCGACGAGGGCGCCGGTGTAGGGCCCGGCCAGGAGGCCGGCCAGGAACGGGCCGGCCAGAGTCAGGTCGGCGGCGTTGTAGCCGAGCAGGATGCGGGACACCGCCCCGGCGAACAGCGGGACGCCGAGCGCCCCGCCGAAGGCCAGCCGTTCCGGCCAGTCGCGCTTCTCGGTCAGCAGCAGCCGGCGGAAGCTCCGGAAGCGGGCGAACATCGTGGCGAGCGAGGCCACCACGGCCAGCTGCGCCAGCATCGTGAAGACCAGGAACTGCTCGTTCGAGAGGAACTTGATGTCGAGTGGCGGCATCTTGGTGGCGAACGGCGCCCTCAGCGCCGTTCGCGGGCCGCCGGTCGATCCGCGCTGCTGTGCCTCCGGCCGTGGGCGGGCCATCGGGCAGCGCGGGCGGCGGCAGCCTCTGAATGATAGACTGAGCCCCGCATGATCAAGCCGTTTCTCATCGGGTTTGCGACCACGCTCCGGCACATGTTCATGAAGCCGGTCAGTGTCAATTACCCCGACCAGAAGGTGCCGATGTTCCCCAAATGGCGGGGCAAACAGGTGCTGATGCGCGATGAGAACGGGCTCGAGAAGTGCGTCGCCTGCGGCCTTTGCGCGGTCGCCTGCCCGGCCGACGCGATCTATCTCGAAGCGGAGGAGAACGACGGCAGCGTCGCCGCCGGCCCCCGCTACGCCAAGATCTACCAGATCCACAAGACGCGCTGCATCTTCTGCGGCTACTGCGAAGAGGCCTGCCCGGTGTCGGCGATCTTCATGGGCAAGGACTACGAGCTCGCCGTCTACAGCAACAAGGACTTCATCTGGGACAAGCAGGATCTGCTCGTCCCCGCGCCGGGCGGCGTCATGTCGGCAGCGGGTTTGCCCGGGGCCGGCCTGGCCGGGTCAGGTCTGGCGGCGGCGCCCGCGAAGGCGTGACCCCCTTCCTCGACGCGCTCGACGCGCGTGTCCTCATCTGCGACGGCGCGATGGGGACGATGCTCTACGGCAAGGGCATCTTCCTCAACCGCTCGTTCGACGAGCTGAATCTCACCCAGCCGGATCTCGTCGCCGAGATCCATCAGGCCTACGTCCGCGCCGGCGCCGACGTCCTCGAGACCAACACCTTCGGGGCCAATCGGCTGAAGCTGGCGCCGTTCGGCCTGAGCGAGCGCCTGCGCGAGATCAACGCCGCCGGGGTGCGCATCGCGCGCCAGGCGGCGCGCGGCCAGGCCTATGTCGCCGGGGCGATCGGTCCGCTCGGCGTCCGCGTCGAGCCGTGGGGTAAGACCGGCCTCGACGAGGCCGAAGCGGCCTTCCGCGAACAGGCCGAGGCGCTGGCGGAAGCCGGGGTCGACCTGTTCATGCTCGAGACCTTCGGCGACGTCTCAGAGCTCGGTGCCGCGGTGCGCGGCGTCCGCGCCGTGTCCGACAAGCCGGTGGTGGCGCAGCTGACGACCGGTGAGGACGGCGTCACCGCCGACGGCGCACCGCCGGAGCAGTTCACGGCGGAGCTCGTGGCGCTCGGCGCCGACGTCATCGGCCTCAATTGCAGCGTCGGCCCGGCGGCGATGCTCGAGACGATCGAGCGCATCGCCGAGCGCACGACGGCGCGCCTGGCGGTGCAGCCCAATGCCGGCCGGCCGCGCGACGTCGAGGGCCGCAATATCTACCTCTCGTCGCCGGAGTACATGGCGTCGTACGCGCGGCGCATCGTCACCGCCGGCGTGCGCCTCGTGGGCGGGTGCTGCGGCACGACGCCGGATCACACCCGTCAGATGCGCGTCGCCGCGACCGCGGCGGCGGCCGGGCGCGCTGCTGCGGCGCGCGCGACGGTGTCAGCGCCGGCCCCGGCGCCGGCTGTCGAACCCGTGCCGCGGGCCGAGAAGTCGCGGCTGGCGGGCGCGCTCGCGCGCGGCCAGTTCGTGCTGGCCGTGGAGCTCGATCCGCCGCGCGGCCATGCCAGCCACGAGTTCGTCGAGCTCGGCCGGCAGCTGCGCATCCGCGGCGTCGATGCGCTGCTCGTCACCGACCGGCCGGCCAGCCGTGCGCGGATGTCGCCGCTCGCCGCCGCCTTGCTGCTCGAACGTCAGGCCGGCGTCGAGACGGTGCTCCAGTTCCGCTGCCGCGAGCGCCGGCTGGCCGGCATGCAGGCCGAGCTGCTGGGCGCGCACGCGCTCGGCCTGCGCAACGTCCTGGTCGTGACCGGCGAGCCGGCGCGCCGCGCCGACTATACGGATGCCACGGTGCTGGTCGAGGCCGACTCGATCGGCGTCACCAACGCCGTCAGCCGTCTCAATCACGGTACCGATCTCGGCGGTCAGGCGATCGGCGAGCCGACGGCGTTCCACACCGGCGTGCGGGTCAGCCCGTCGTCTCTCGATCTGGACGAGGAGGTGCGCCGCTACCGGTACAAGGCCGAGGCCGGTGCCGAGTTCGCCATGACCGAGCCGGTGTTCGACGTCGCCGACGTTGCGCACTTTCGCAGCCGGACGCGAGAGATCGACCTGCCGCTGGTCGTGACCATCCGCACCCTCGGCAGCCTGCGCGAAGCGGAACGGCTGGCCAACGAAATACCAGGTCAGCGGGTACCGCAGGCGCTGGTCGAGCGCATGCGCCAGGCCGCTGCCACCGGAACGGAGACGGCCGAGGGCATCGCCATCGCGCAGGAACTGGTCGAGGCGGTGCGTCCCCTGGCCCAGGGCATCGTGGTGTCCGGGGCCCGTCCCGACCTCGTCTTTCCGGTAATCGACCGTACACTCAGCTCGGCCCAGATCCGCTAGCCTAATCCGCTAACCTGGGGCCTTGCCGGGGTGGCCGCGGCGCAGGTCCGAAGACGGTGCTTGTCGCGGGAACCATGGCAAGATATAGTCGCCCCGCCATTTACGGTCACGTGGGCAGTCCGAGAGGGAGAGTCACGATGGCGCTGTTCGACAATCGATCGACACGCGAAGCCGACGAGCTGAGCGGCTCCGACGTGGCGACGCGGGCTCTCTCGGTCACCGTCGTCGAGAACGATTTCGTCGAAGCGGTCTACGCCAAGATTTCCTCGGTCTACGACTTCACCTTCGGGCCGACGCTCCATCCGGGTCGCCTCCAGGCCATCCAGCGGATGGCCATCAAGCCGGGCGACCGGGTCCTCGAGGTCGGGGTCGGTACGGGTATCAACCTGTCCCTCTACCCGAAGGAAGCGACCGTTACGGGCATCGACTTCTCGGCCGAGATGCTGGAGAAGGCGCGGGAGCGGGTGGCCCGCAAGGGCGTGCGCAACGCGCGGCTGCTCCAGATGGACGCAACGGACCTCAAGTTCGACGACGGGTCCTTCGACATCGTCTACGCGCCCTACGTGATCAGCGTCGTCCCGGACCCGGTCAAGGTCGCGCGCGAGATGTACCGCGTCTGCCGCCCCGGCGGCCGCGTCATCATCCTGAACCACTTCCTCAGCGCCAACCCTGTCGTCTCGCGCATCGAGCGCTGGCTGTCGCCGGCCACCATCCACATCGGCTTCAAGTCCGATCTCGACCTGCCGGCCTTCCTCGCCCAGGCCGAGCTCCAGCCGAAGTCGATCGAGAAGGTGAACGTCCCGCGGATCTGGTCGCTCATCACCTGCGTCAAGGACTGAAGTCACGGCCGGTGCGCCAGGGTTTGGCGGCGGCGGGCGGGTCAGGACTTGGCGGCGGAGGGGCGCCGGGCATCGAGCGCCGCTGACAACCAGTCCGCGGCGGTCGCGGCGCCATCGGCCGTCACCGCCGGTCGTGGCGGACGGCCGAGCAGATCCGCCACCGGTTCGCGCCAGCGACCGGCGAGCAAGTCGGCCTGCCCGATGAACGCCCCGTCGAGATACCGGGGCATCTCCCGTACCAGCACGTCGTACTCGCAGAAGCGCCCGCGATCCGTGTAGAGCAGCGCGGTGCCGTTGGCGGCGCACTCCGAGATGATGCCGTAGCCCGGCTTGCTGGCCACGATGTCGACGGCACCGACCAGATCCTCGTAGCGGATGCCCTGCCCGTACATCGCCGTCTCGTCGACCCGGTGGACGCCGGCGCCAGGCGTGAACGCGTCGTAGGACGTCGCGACGACGTCGGCGAGGCCGTGGAGCGACGTCGCTGCCGCGTGGAGGTCGATGCCCCGTGCCCCGTAGCCGCCGAGCGAGACGAGGATGAGCGGCCGATCCAGGGGAAGGCCGAGGGCGCGCCGCACGTCGGCGCGCGGCTGGCGCGCGGTCCGCGCGACGAGCGGCAGATCGCGCAGCGTCCCGAACGTCGCGAAGCCGCCGTGCATCGGCAGCCGCCAGCCCTCGGCCGCGGTGGCGTAGTGCGCGCCGATGGCCTCGACCAGCCCGGGCGCGAGGCGGCGGGCGTCGTAGTCCTCGTAGATCCACTCCCAGGTGAAGTTCGAGATGCCGATGGCCGGAACCCCGGCCCGGACCGCCGCGGCGAACGCGAGCGGCGGGATATCGGCGACGACGAGGCTGGCCGCGACGCGCTCCAGGAAGGCGACTTCGGCCGCGACCCAGGATTCGCCGGCGGCGTAGAAGGCCTCCGCGGCCGCGAGCGTCGCCGGGACGTCGACGTCCAGGCTGCCGCGCTGGATCGCTCCGGTGTCGACGGCGCCGGGTTCGACCCGTACGGACCGGCTCACGCTGCGGGCGAAGAGCCACGGCGCCACCGAGGTGCGTACGGCGATCGTCACGTCGGGGCGCCGCGTGGCGAGCGCGTTGATGATGGCCGTCTGGCGGACGGCGTGGCCGAAGCCGTGGCCGGTGACGTAGAAGACGACGGTGGCCACGTCAGTTGCCGGCCGCCGCGCCAGGGGTCAATACAGCCATGGGACGATGCGCCAGCGGACCGCGCCGCGGTAGGTGTCGTAGGACGGGCCGAAGCGGCGCCGCAGCGACCGCTCCTCGAAGGGAACGGCGATCACGAGGTAGGCCGTGCTGATGAGGGCGAAGACGAGCCGCCCGGTCGTCATGTCCGGCGTCGCCCAGACCAGGAGCACCCAGCCGAGGTAGATCGGGTGTCGCACGAAATGATAGGTGCCCGCGCCGACGAGGTCCGT
>JANOIR010000471.1:0-9995 GCA_031407765.1 Vicinamibacteraceae bacterium | reverse complement strand
TATCACCGACGACACGCGCATCCGGGCCTCCGTCCCGGGGATCCGGCTCGCGCTCGACAAGGGAGCGGCGGTGATGGTGACGTCGCACCTGGGACGGCCGAAGGAAGGGACCTTCGATGAAAAGGATTCCCTCGCCCCGATCGCGGAAAAGCTGTCTGAATACCTGAAGATCAAGGTTCTCCTGGTCAGGGACTGGGTGAACGGCGTCAGCGTCAAGCCAGGCGAGGTCGTCCTGCTCGAGAATTGCCGCTTCAATGTCGGCGAAAAGGCGGACGACGAGGGCCTGTCGAAAAAGATTGCCGCGCTCTGCGACATCTACGTCAATGACGCCTTCGGTACCGCGCACCGCGCGGAGGCGACCACGCATGGCGCTGCGCGATTCGCCAAGGTGGCCTGCGCCGGGCCGCTGATGTCCGCCGAGCTGGACGCGCTCGGCAAGGCACTCGCGCAACCAGCACGTCCCTTGGTGGCGATCGTCGCGGGCGCCAAGGTGTCCACCAAATTGCCGATGCTGGAGGCGTTGGCGAAAAGAGTGGACCGACTGATTGTCGGCGGCGGCATCCTCAACACCTTCCTGCTCGCCTCGGGGCTCGAGATCGGTAAATCGCTGGCGGAAAAGGGTCTCGTCGGCGAGGCGACGAGAATCATGGCGGCTACCGACGTGCCGATGCCGGAGGACGTCGTGGTCGCGACGGAGATCTCCGCGCGCGTGCGGCCCCTGACGAAGGCGGCGGGAGAGGTCGAAGGCGACGAGATGATCCTGGACATCGGGCCGAAAAGCGCTGCCAAGCTGGCGGCGATCCTCAGGGCGGCCGGCACCATCGTCTGGAACGGGCCGGTGGGCGTGTTCGAGGTAGAGCAGTTCGCCAGGGGGACGCAAGCGGTGGCCCAGGCGGTCGCGGACTCGAAAGCGTTCTCCATCGCTGGCGGCGGCGACACCATCGCCGCGATCAACAAGTTCGGCGTGGCCGATCGCATCGGCTACATTTCGACCGCCGGCGGCGCGTTTCTCGAATTCCTCGAGGGCAAGACGCTTCCCGCCGTCGCCGCGCTCGAGGCTCGCGCCTAGCCGAGCGGCGGCAATTTATCTTTTTGTCGCACATCCTTGTGCACTGCAATGGTGAATATTCCCGTTTGGTAATAAGCACAACTTTGCTCTTGCGGTGCTGGACAGAATCCCCGCCACTCGACTCAAGCGGAGGATGTCATGGCCACACTGCAAATCACGTTCGTATCGGAAAGCGCCGGCTACCAGAACACCCTGGGCTGGTACAACAAGCGCACCGGCGAAGCCGGCATTGTCTTCCGCAATGCAAACGATGACGGCCCGCATGCGGCGATCTCCGCGGGCACCGCGGCAACGGTGGACGTCGCCCAGAGCGATATCGATGCGGGGAATGTCGGCTTTTTCGTTATCGCGAACGGCGCGGCGATCTACGGTACCGGATCTTCGAGCGTCCTCGCGGGCCCGCTAAGCTTTTCCACCAAGCCCAACGGCGACGGCGTGATTCGAGATGCCGCCGGCCACAAGCTGGCGGGCGAGCAGGGCGAGATCATCTTCACCGACAAAGTCCTGAACAAGCACAACGTCGACTACACCAGCGACGGCTCCGGCGCGAATGGCGCGGCCGTCAACGCCGACCAGGCCGATGGCATCACCGGGCGGATCGCGTTCGAAGACCTGGTCCGCCACAGCGATCGCGACTTCAACGACCTCGTCATCGATGTGCAGACGGTCGGTCCCGTAAACCAGCCGCCCGTCGTGGACGACCAGGTTTTCAGCATCGCGGAGAACTCCGCCGCCGGCGCCGTGGTGGGCCAGGTCGCGGCGAGCGACCCCGACGCGGGCCAGTCCCTGAGCTACGCCATCATCGGCGGCAACGCCAATGGCGCGTTCGCGATCGACGCGGTCACCGGCGCGGTTAGCGTGGCGGATCCAAGCAAGCTCGATTTCGAGAATCCGTCGCTCAATGGGTATGCACTGACGGTGAAGGTGACCGACAGCGGCACCGGCGCGCTTACCGACACCGCCGTCGTCACGATTTCGGTAACCGACATCAACGAGGCGCCTGTCGCAGGGAGCGACACGCTCGCGGTCGAGGCGACCGAAGATTTCGAGCTTGTCATTCTGGCGTCGAGCCTGCTCGCCAACGATACCGATCCCGACGCCGGCGCGACCCAATCGATCGTCGCGGTCGGCGGCGCGACACATGGTGCGGTGTCGCTCAATGGCGATGGCGACGTTGTATTCGTCCCGGCCGACGACTACAGCGGTCCGGCGAGCTTTACCTACACCATGAGCGACGGCGCGCTCACCAGCACTGCCACGGTCAGCCTGAACGTGGCCGCAGCGGCGGACGCGCCGACCCTGGTGGTCGCGGATGCGAGCAGCACCGGCGATGCCGCGATCGCGCTTTCTGTCGCGGCGGCGCTTGGCGACCTCGACGGTTCGGAAAGTCTCGCCATCGAGATTTCGGGCGTGCCGGCCGGCTGGACGCTCTCTGCCGGCACGGTGGATCCGGATACTGGGGCCTACCTGTTGACCGCCTCGGACCTCGGCGGTTTGACTCTGACGCCGCCGCCGGGCACGATCGACTCAATCGCCTTGACGATCACCGCCCGGGCCACCGAGGCGAGCAACGGCGATAGCGCGAGCAGCAGCGGTATCCTCACCGTCAGCGTGGCCAATGGGACGCCGGGTAACGATGTCCTTGTCGGCGGACCCGGCGATGACGTGATCGATGCGCTCGCAGGCAACGATTTGATCGTCGGCCTGGGCGGCAACGACGTGCTCTTCGGCAGCGAGGGGAACGACACGCTGCGCGGAGGCGCCGGCGACGACCTGCTCGACGGCGGGGTTCTCGCGGATTTCCAGTCCCAGGCCGGGTTCGCCGACACAGACACCGCCGACTACAGCGCCGCCGGATCGGCGGTAAGTGTCAATCTTGCAACGGGCACGGCAGCAGACGGCGACGGGGGCACGGACACGCTGACCGGGATCGAGCGCGTCGTCGGCTCGGCCTTCGACGATGTCCTCACGGGCTCGGGAGCGTTCTCCGAGCGCTACGTCGGCGGCGCGGGCAACGACACGATCGACGGCGGCCTCTTCAACGATCGCGCCGAGTACGCGAACGCCACAGCCGGCATCACGGCCAACATGACCGCGCTCGGCGCAGGCAGCGGCACCGTGACCGGCGATGTCTCGGTCGGCACGGATACGCTGGTCGGGGTCGAGCAAATCCTGGGCACGAGCCACGCCGATACCTATGTCGCCACCGGCTACCTGAGCCCGAGCTCGCCCGGCGGCGTGATGAGCAACTTCAATGAGTTCGAAGGCCGCGGCGGCAACGACACGATCACTGGCAATGGCGGCACGCGGCTCAGCTTCCAGGGTGCGTTCGAAGCGGTGAACGTGAATCTGGCCACCGGCATCGCCGTGGGCGGCGCGTCCGTGGGTACCGATACCTTCACGGGGGTCAACATGGTTCGCGGCTCGGCGTTCTCCGACACGCTGGCTGGTGGACTCGCCGCCAACAACAATTTCGAGAGTTTCGAGGGCCTGGGCGGCAACGACACCATTAACGGCGGCTTCGGCTTCGACCGCGCCGATTACGCCTTCGACGGCGCGACCAGCACCGGCATCACGGTGAACCTGGCGGCGGGCACGGTCAGCGGGGATCCGGTCCTGACCGGCACCGACACGCTTCAGAGTATTGAATCGGTGCGCGGCTCGTTCCGGGACGACAGCTACAACGCGGTTGGCTTCTCGGGCGCCAGTGCCAACGCGGGCTCGAACGGCAGCTTCAATGAATTCGAAGGCATGGCCGGCAACGACTCGTTCACTGGCAACGGCAACACGCGCTTGAGCTACGTCAGTGCCCGCGAGGCGGTGAACGTGAACCTCGGCAGCGGGATCGCCACGGGCGGCGCCTCGGTCGGCACCGACAGCTTCACCGGCGTCAACGCCGCGCGCGGCTCCAATTTCGACGACACGCTGACCGGCTCGAACAACGGTGTGGCGACGGCGGAGGTCTTCGAAGCCCGAGCCGGCGACGACACGATCGACGGCGGCGGCGGGTTCGACCTGGCGAGCTACGCCAGCGATCCGGCCACTGCCGGGATTTCGGTGAACATGGCGGCGGTCAACGCCTTCACCGGCACGGTCAGCGGCGATGTGACGATCGGTACCGATACCCTCATCGACGTGGTTTCGGTACGTGGCACCGGTTTCGCGGACAGCTACGTGGCGACCGGATACAACAGCGTCGCGAGTGGCCTTGGTACCTTCAACGAGTTCGAAGGTGGCGGCGGCAACGATTCGATTACCGGCAACGGCAATACGCGCATTACTTTCGTCAACGCGGGCTCGGGGGTGAGCGTGGACCTGGGCGCCGGCACGGCAAGCGGCGCAACGACCGGCAACGATACCTTGAGCGGCGTGAACGCCGTGCGCGGCTCGAATTTCAGCGATTCCATGATCGGCTCGGGTAATGCCGAATCCTTTGAGGGTCGCGGCGGCAACGACACAATCGACGGTCTCGGCGGTATCGACCTGGTGCGCTACGAGCGCGATCCCACCGGCCCTGGAACCTTCATCCAGAATTCGGCCGGCGTCATTACCGCGACGGTGGTGAACCAGGGCGTCGATACGCTGAGCAACATCGAAGCCATCCGCGCCACTAATTTTGCCGATACGCTTGATGCTTCGGCCTACGCGGGCGGAATCCAGTTCGAAGCCCTGAACGGGGACGACTCCATGGCCGGCGGAGGCGGCAACGACACGCTGAATGGCGGAGCCGGTACGGACGTGGTCAGTTATGCCGGCGCGACCGCCGGCGTCACGGTGGACCTGGCCGCGGGCACGGCAAGCGACGGCATGGGTGGCAGCGACACCCTGATCAGCATCGAGAACGCGATTGGCTCGGCATTCAACGACACGCTGGGCGGCAGCGCGGACAACAACCAGCTTCAGGGCGGCGCGGGCGCCGACCGCCTGATCGGCGGCGCGGGCAACGACGTTCTGGATGGCGGAGTCATTGCCGATTTTCAGTCCACTGCGGGATTTATCGACGTTGATACCGTGGATTACGGCGCGGCCGCAGGCGCGGTGAACGTCAATCTGGCCGCCGGCACGGCCACGGACGGCCAGGGCGGCAGCGATACGCTGATCGGCATCGAGAGGATCGTCGGCTCGGCCTTCGACGATGTCTTCACCGGTTCAGGCGCATTCGTAGAGCGCTACTTCGGCGGCGCGGGCAACGACACGATCGACGGCGGCCTGTTCAACGACCGGGCTGAGTACGGCGGCGCGACTGCAGGCATCACGGTCAACATGACCGCGCTCGGCGCTGCCAGCGGAACGGTTACCGGCGATGCCTCGGTGGGAACCGACACGTTGATCGGAGTCGAGCAGGTGAACGGGACTGATTTCGCCGATACGTACACGGCCCTTGGCTACCTGAGTCCGAGTGCGCCGGGCGGCGTGAGCAGCAATTTCAACGAGTTCGAAGGTGCGGGCGGCAATGACTCCATCAGCGGCAACGGCGGCACGCGCATCAGCTACCAGAACGCGCTCGAAGCGGTGAACGTCAACCTGGTCGCGGGCGTCGCGGTCGGGGGCGCATCGGTCGGCACCGACAGCTTCACCGGGGTCAATCAGGTCCGCGGTTCGAGTTTCGCCGACACGCTCACCGGCGGCCTGGCGGCCAACAACAATTTCGAGAGCTTCGAGGGCCGTGGCGGCAATGACGTGATTTCCGGCGGTGCCGGTTTCGACCGCGCCGACTACACATTCGACGGCGCGGTCAGCACCGGCATAACGGTGAACCTGGCGGCAGGCACGGTCAGCGGCGACGCGGCGCTTACCGGCACGGACACGCTCCTGAGCATCGAATCGGTGCGCGGCTCGTACCTGGGCGATTCCTACAGCGCGATCGGATTCTCCGGATCGAGCGCCAACGCGGGTTCGAATGGCACCTTCAACGAATTCGAAGGCATGGCCGGCAACGACCTGATCACGGGCAACGGCAACACTCGGGTTACCTATTCGTCCGCCCGCGAAGCGGTGAACGTGAACCTCGCCACCGGCACCGCGACGGGTGGCGCCTCCGTCGGGACGGACTTGTTCACGGGCGTCAACGCCGCGCGCGGCTCCAATTTCGACGACACGCTGATCGGTTCAATCGGCAACGACTCGCTGCTGGGCGGCGCTGGCAACGACGTGCTTTCTGGCGGCAACGGAAACGACTTGCTCGAAGCCGGAGACGGAATCGACATGCTTACGGGCGGCATCGGTATCGACATCCTGCGCTCCAGCGGCAGCGGCACGGACACATTCGACTACAACCAGATCGGCGAGTCGGGAGATATCGTCGAACAGTTCAGCGCCGGCGCGGGGGGCGATGTTTTCGACATAGCCGATCTGCTGGATGCATCGACGAGCTATGCCGACGGCGCCGGGGGTGCGCTCTCCGATTACGTCCGGGTTGCCACTGCCGGCGCCAATGGCCTGCTGCAGATCGACACGGACGGAATGGGCGCGGGCTCCTGGCAGACGCTGGCCAACATTCTGGGGGGAAGCGCGCTCGATCTCAATACGCTGCTCGCCGGCGGCAACATCGACTACTTCAACTGACCCTGAAATGCGTGAGCTGATGCAACGCTTCCGGCCCTGCCTGGTCTGGGCAGGGCTGTTCAGCGTCGTCGTCAACCTGCTCCTGCTGGTGCCGGCGCTGTACATGTTGCAGTTGTTCGACCGCGTCATCACCAGCCGCAGCGAGGAAACCTTGGTCCTGCTGACGCTCGCGGCGGTGATCGCGCTCGCGACGATGGCGGCGCTGGACGCGCTGCGCGCGCGCTTGCTCGCGGCCGCGGCCGGTGGCCTTGACCGGCACCTCGGGCCGAAGGTGCTCGAGGGCGTCGTGGCGCAGACCGCGCGCATGAGCGGCGCAGAGTACGTAAACGGCCTGCGCGACGTGACCACCCTGCGCGGCTTCCTGCTCGGCGCAGGCATCCTGGGGATCCTCGATGCGCCGTGGCTGCCTTTCTTCCTCCTGATCGTGTTTCTCATGCACCCCTTGCTCGGCATCGTCGGCCTGCTCGGCGCCGCGGCGATGATAGCGCTGGCCTTCTTCAACGAACGCTTCACGCGCCTGCCGCTGGAGCGCGTGCAGGCCGAGGCGCGCCGCGCGAGCCGATTCGTGGAGGCGGGAGTGCGCAACGCCGAGGTGGTCACCGCATTGGGCATGCTGCCGGCGCTTACCCGGCGCTGGTCCGACATGAACGAGCGAGTGCTGCGCGAGCAGGCGATCGCCAGCGGGCTGGGCAGCTCATTTTCCGCTTCGACCAAGCTCACGCGGCAGCTGGTGCAGGTGGCGATGCTTGCCGCGGGCGCCTGGCTCGTGGTCGAGCAGCAGGTCACGCCCGGCGTGATGATGGCTTCAAGCATCATCCTGGGCCGCGCCCTGGCGCCGGTGGAAATGCTGGTCGGCAGCTGGCGCGTGCTGGCCGAGGTGCGCACCGCCTGGGAGCGCCTCGATGCGCTTCTTTCGGGTAATCCGCGCGCCGAGCCCGGTACTGAACTGCCGGCGCCCAAGGGCGCGCTTTCGGTCGAGCGCGTCGTGTTCAGCCTGAAGTCCGGCGACAAGCCCATCTTGCGCGGCGTGTCCTTCGCCCTCGAGGCCGGAGAGTCGCTCGGCCTGATCGGGCCCAGCGGCGCGGGCAAGTCAACGCTCGCGCGGCTCATCGTCGGCGTGTGGCGGGCACAGGCCGGCCATGTGCGCCTGGACGGCGCGGATGTCGCGACCTGGACGCGCGAGCGCCTCGGGCCGCAGATCGGTTACCTGCCGCAGGACGTGGAACTCTTCGCCGGCACGGTGGCGGAGAACATCGCCAGGCTGGGCGAAGTCGATTCGCGGGCGACGATCCGCGCCGCGCAACGCGCGGGCGTGCACGATCTGGTCCTGCGGCTGCCCAATGGCTACGACACCGAAGTCGGCGAAGGCGGCGCGGCCCTGTCCCCGGGCCAGCGTCAACGCATCGGACTCGCGCGCGCGCTATATGGCGATCCGAAGCTGCTGGTACTGGACGAACCCAACGCGAACCTTGATGCCGAGGGCGAAGAGGCGTTGCTGCGCACCCTGCGCGATCTCAAGCAGACGGGCATTACCGTAGTGGTCGTTGCGCACCGACCCTCCCTGCTCGGCGGCGTGGACAAGCTGCTGGTCCTGCGCGAGGGCGCCGTGGAGTTGTTCGGGCCGCGCGCTGAAATCATGGCCCGCGTCACGCGAGCGGCGACGCAGCAGATCGGGGTCGCCTGATGACCGCCCGCGTGCTGTCAAGGATGCGTGATCTCCTGGTGCCTTCGGAGGAACTGGACGCCGACACCGGCATGCGCCGTATCGTGCGCTCGGGTCTCGTCGTCATCGCTTCCGGGGCCGCCGCCTTCGCCCTCTGGTCCTCGCTTGCGCCCTTGAGCGGCGCCGTCATCGCGCCAGGGTTCGTCAAGGTGGACATGAACCGCAAGGTGGTGCAGCACCAGGAAGGCGGAATCGTCAAGGAGGTCAAGGTGCGCGACGGCGACAAGGTAACGCTCGGCCAGGCGCTGCTGGTGCTCGAGGACCTGCGCGTGGACGCCGCGGTGGAAATGCTGCACCAGCAGCTGGACGGCGAGCGCTCCAAGTCGGCGCGGCTGGAATCCGAGCGCATGTTCGCGCCCAGGGTCGTATTTCCGGCGCAGCTTGAAGCACGCCGCGGCAATCCGAAGACCGTCGAAACGATCGAACGGGAAATGTCGCTGTTCACGGCGCGGCGCGATGCGCTCGAGGGGCAGGTCGCGGTACTGCGCAAGCAGATCGGCGAGACGCTGGAAGAGGTCAAGGCGCTCGGCGACCAGATCGCCGCCGAGGAGCGCGCGATCCGGCTGCAGAAGGAAGAACTCGCCATCAACGAAAAGTTGCTCAAGGAAAAGTTCGTGCAGAAGACGCGCCTCATGGCGCTGGAGCGGGGCGTGGCCGAATACGAAGCGCGCTGGGGCGAGCATCGCGCCGAGCTCGCCAAGACGCGGCAGCGCACCTCCGAACTCGAGCTGCGTGTTCTTTCGATGCGCAATGCCTACATGCAGACAGCGACCGACGAACTGAAGGAATCCACCGCGCGCATCTTCGATCTGGAGGAACGCCTGCGGCCCTCAAAGGATGCCGCCGAGCGCCAGACCGTCCGCGCACCCGCCTCGGGGGAGGTAGTCGGCATGAGGGTGTTCTCCCCGGGTGCGGTAGTCGGGCCGCGCGACGTGCTGCTCGAAGTTGTTCCGGAGAACAAGATCCTTATCATCGAGGCGCGCATTCGCCCCGAAGACGTCAATCATGTCAGGCCGGGTTCCGCGGCAGACGTGCGTCTCACGGCCTACAAGCAGCGCAGCACGCCGCTGGTGCAGGGCAAGGTCACCTACGTTTCGGGGGATCGTCTGGTCGAGGGATCGGGCGCGGCTGCCCAGGCCTACTACGCGGTGCACGTCAACGTGCCGGCCGCTGCACTCGCGGCCGCGGGCGACCTGCAACTGAGCGCCGGCATGCCTGCGGAGATATATGTGCGCACCGACAGCCGCAACGCGTTCGACTACCTGCTTGCGCCGGTCACCGTCTTCTTGCGTCGTGGCATGAGGGAGCCGTTGTAGCACTCTCGACCGGTTATGACGCGATGCTACACTTGGGCAAATGCTCCGCAGCACCAAGATTGTCGCGACCCTCGGACCCGCCTCTTCCGACCCCGCCGTTCTCGAGTCCATGATCCGCGCCGGCGTGGACGTGGTGCGCCTCAATTTCTCGCACGGCACCGCCGAGGACCATCTGGCGCGCGCTTCGATGGTAAGAGAAATCGGCAGCAAGACCGGTCGAACGGTCGCGATCATGTGCGACCTGCAGGGGCCGAAGATCCGCGTCGGCAAATTCAAGAACGGCATGATCAACCTGAAGAAGGGGCAGAACTTCGTTCTCGAC
>JANOIR010000462.1:0-3402 GCA_031407765.1 Vicinamibacteraceae bacterium | reverse complement strand
GCCACTCGTGAACGTTTCCTTTGTCGCCACTGCGCCTCCTTTGGCTCCCTGCGCGTTCACCCACTCATAACGTCAGGCGCTGACAAGCCGTACGTCCCCCTCAGGGCGGGCCTCCCGGAACGACCTGCACCGCCGCGTCGGGCACGGCGCCGAGGAAGCGGTCCAGGGTCGAGCCGCGCCACAGCAGCTCCCAGCGTGAGCGGGCGCTCTGCCCGAAGATCACGTGCGTGACACCCTCGCGCTGGGCGAAGGCGATGAGGCCTTCGGCCGGCCGCTCGGCCCGGACACGTACGACGGTCGCGCCCAGGCTCTCGGCGAGGCGGATGTTCTCCTGCAGGGCGTCGAAGGCGTCGGCGCGGATGCGCCCCGGCGTCTCGCGCGGGGTCTCGACGTAGACGGCGTACCAGCGCGCGCCGAGCCGACCGGCGATGCGGGCGCCGGTGCGGATCACGCGTGGTGCCATCGCGTTCGAGCTCATGCAGACCATCACGCGCTCGGGGATGAGCGCCGGCTCGAGCCCCTCGCGCGCCCGGTAGCTGGCCGCCTTGTCGCCGACCTCGTCGGCCACGGCCCGCAGCGCCAGCTCGCGCAGCGTCGAGAGGTTGCCCATGCGAAAGAAGTTGGCGAGCGCCTGCTCGACCTTCTCGGGCCGGTAGATCTTCCCTTCACGCAGCCGCTTGCGCAGCTCCTCCACCGTGACGTCGACGTTGATCACCTCGTCGGCGCGATCGAGGAACGTATCGGGCACCGTCTCGCGAACGCGGACGCCCGTGGCCCGTGCGACGGCGTCGTTCAACGTCTCGAGATGCTGAATGTTCACGGCGGTCAGCACATCGATGCCGGCGTCCAGGATGTCGAGCACGTCGTGATAGCGCTTCTCGTGCCGGCTACCCTCGACGTTCGAGTGCGCCAGCTCGTCGACGACACAGACCTCGGGCTTGCGCAGGAGGATGGCGTCCACGTCCATCTCCTGCAGGACGACGCCGCGGTAGTCGAGGCTGCGCCGCGGAATCACCTCGAGCGCCTTCAATTGCGCCTCGGTGTCGATGCGACCGTGCGTTTCCACGTAGCCGATGACCACGTCCCGGCCGTGGGCGCGGAGGGTGTTCGCCTCCTGCAGCATCTCGTTGGTTTTGCCGACGCCAGGCGCCGCGCCGATGTAGATGCGCAGGCGGGCTCGTTCCGACTCGCTGATGCGCGCGAGCAGGGCGTCGGCCGTCGGCCGGCTGTCGGACATGCGGTTCGAGGCCTGTCGGTCCACGAAGGCTACGGCTTCATCGGCGCACGCTCGTCGAGCGCGAGGTTCAGCATCAGGACGTTCACCACGGGCTCGCCCAGGACGCCGAACTGCCGGCCTTCGGTGTGGGTGGCGACGAGCTGGCGTACGGCGTCTTGCGACAGGCTGCGCTCACGCGCCACACGCGGCACTTGGAACGTCGCCGCGGCCGGGCTGATGTGCGGGTCGAGGCCCGACCCCGACGTGGTCACGAGATCGATGGGGACGGGCACGCCAGGATTGCCGGCGCGCAGCCGCGCCACGTCGGTGGCCACGCGCTCGATCAGCTTCTTGTTGGTGGGCCCCAGGTTCGAGCCGGACGAGGCTCCGGCGTCGTAGCCGGCGCCCGCCGCCGACGGCCGGGAGTAGAAGTAGCCGGCCGAGGTGAACGGCTGGCCGATGATGCGGGAGCCAATCAGCCGGCCGTTCCGCTCGATGAGCTGACCGTTGGCTTTGTCGCGGAACAGCACCTGCGCGAGCCCGGTGACGACGAGGGGATACCCCAGGCCGAGCAACAGCGTGGTCACGACGGTCATCAGTACCGCGGTCTTGAGGTGGGTCAGCAGTCCCATGGTCATTGCTCCTTCAGGCGAGCCCGATGGCGGTAATCAGCAAGTCGATCGCCTTGATGCCGACGAAGGGCGCGACGATGCCACCGAGGCCATAGATCAGCAGGTTGCGTCGCAGGAGGGCCGCGGCGCTCATCGCCTTGAACTGGACGCCGCGCAGCGCCAAGGGCACCAGGGCCACGATGATGACGGCGTTGAAGATCACGGCGGACAGGATCGCCGACTCCGGCGTCGCCAACTGCATGATGTTGAGCGCGCCCAGCACCGGGAAGGCGCCGAGGAACATGGCCGGGATGATGGCGAAGTACTTGGCGACGTCGTTGGCGATCGAGAACGTCGTCAGCGTGCCGCGCGTCATCAGGAGCTGCTTACCGATTTCGACGATCTCGATCAGCTTGGTCGGATTCGAATCCAGATCGACCATGTTGCCGGCTTCCTTGGCCGCCTGGGTGCCGGTATTCATGGCCACGCCGACATCGGCCTGGGCCAACGCCGGGGCGTCGTTGGTGCCGTCGCCGGTCATCGCCACCAGCTTGCCGGCGAGCTGCTCCTTCTTGATGAGTGCCATCTTGTCTTCGGGCGTCGCCTCGGCGAGGAAGTCGTCGACGCCGGCTTCATGGGCGATCGCCGCCGCGGTCAACGGATTGTCACCCGTGATCATCACGGTCTTGATACCCATTGCCCGCAGCGCAGCGAAACGCTCGCGCATGCCGCCCTTGATGACGTCCTTGAGGTGAATCACGCCGAGCGGTCGCTTCCGCTCGGCGACGACCAGCGGCGTGCCGCCGGCGCGCGAGATTCGCTGGACCACGTCGGTCAGCCCCGCCGGAATGGTGCCACCGTTGGCCTTGACGTAGGCGATCACCGAGTCGGCGGCTCCCTTGCGAATTTCGCGTCCGTCGAGATCGATACCGGACATCCGCGTCTGCGCGGTGAACGCCACGAAGGTCGCGGCGTGCGGCGCCAGCTCGCGGCCGCGGATGTTGTACTTCTGCTTGGCCAGGACGACGATCGAGCGCCCTTCCGGCGTCTCGTCGGCCAGGGAGGCGAGCTGGGCCGCGTCGGCGAGATCGCGGTCGGTCACACCGTCGACCGGGATGAACTCGGCCGCCTGGCGGTTACCGAGCGTGATCGTCCCGGTCTTGTCGAGGAGCAGCGTGTGCACGTCGCCCGCGGCCTCGACCGCGCGGCCGGACATGGCCAGCACGTTGTGCTGGATCAGCCGATCCATGCCGGCGATGCCGATGGCCGAGAGCAGGCCGCCAATCGTGGTCGGGATCAGGCACACCAGGAGCGAGACCAGCACGAACACGGACTGCGGCGCGCTCGAGTAGACGGCGAACGGCTGGAGCGTGACCACTGCCATGAGGAAGACGATCGTCAGGCCGGCCAGCAGGATGTTGAGAGCGATTTCGTTCGGCGTCTTCTGCTCTCGGCCATCGGCATCGCCGGCATGGATCGGCTGATCCAGCACAACGTGCTGGCCATGTCCGGCCGCGCGGTCGAGGCCGCGGGCGACGTGCACACGCTGCTCCTCGACAAGACCGGGACGATCAC
>JANOIR010000432.1:0-23544 GCA_031407765.1 Vicinamibacteraceae bacterium | reverse complement strand
CCCGCCGCCGCCCGCCCCCGCGGCGACGCCGGCGGCGGCGCGCGCATCGGCTGCCCGCGAGACGACCGCGGCCGGCGCCGACGGCTTGTCGATCGGCGACGTGCAGCTGTGCACGTCGCTCTCGGCGGCCTATGCGTGCGAAGCGGCGGGAACGACCGTCCGGCCGGGACGCCTTTCCTTCTACACGCGGCTGATCGCCCTCCAGAACACCAGCGTGGTCCACCGCTGGTATCGCGGCAATGAGTTGCGCCAGACCGTCCGGCTCGACGTGGCGGCCCGGCGCCAGGGCTTCCGCACCTTCAGCCGCGCCACCGTCTCGGCCAGCGAGGACGAGTGGCGCGTCGAGCTGCGGACGCGCGACGGACGTCTCCTGCACACGGAGCGCTTCACCGTCCGCTGATCCGATCGTTACTCGCGCAACGTGGCGATCGCGTCGAGCCGCGTCGCCCGGAGGGCCGGACCGCAGCTCGCCGCCAACGCCACGAGGGCGATGGCGCCGATCGAGCCGGCGAAGACGAGGGGATCGGACGGCCGCACCTCGAACAGCAGATCCTGCAGCCAGCGGCTCGCCGCCGCGGCCGCGAGCCCGCCCGTCAGCAGGCCGACCGCCGCCAGCCCGAGCCCGCCGGCCACGACCGATCGGATGACCTGACCGCGGCTGGCGCCGAGGGCGATGCGCAGGCACAGCTCACGCCGACGAACGCTGACCGCATCCGCCATGACGCCGTAGACGCCGAGCGACGCCAGCGTCAGTGCCGCCAGTGCGAACAGCACGACCACCCAGACCGCCAGCCGGCGATCGGTCATCGACTGCGCCCTGGCCTGGTCGAGCGTCCGGACATTGACCGCGGCGACGCCCGCGTCGACGCCGCGCACCGCCTGCTGCACGGCCGGTGCGAGCCGCCCTGGATCGCCGGTGGCTCCGATCACGATCGAGAAGTTGGACGGGTTGCGCGCCTGGACGGTGTACAGGCGGGGCGCATGCGCCAGATCGAGCCGGCGATCGACGACGTCGTCGATGACACCGACGATCTCGTACAGCCCGTTGAAGTAGATCGTGCGTCCGACCGGGTCGACCCCTCGATAGAGCTGGCGGACCACCGCCTCGTTCACGACCGCGACACGGCGGGCGTCGCGGCGGTTGTCGTCGGCGGTGAAAAAGCGTCCCGCGCGCAGGCGGGCGCCGAGCGCTTCGAAAAACCCGTCGGAGACGTAGTCCACGCGCCCGAGGAGCAGGTCCCCGCGCTGCGGCTGTGGCACCGCGCTCAGGAACTCACCGAAGGCACCGCCCGCGAAGGGGATCCCCATCGCGGTCCCCGCGGCGCGAACGCCAGGCAGCGTCCGGAGCCGTGCGATCAGGGCCTTCGAGAACGCCAGCCGGCTCTCGGGGTTCGGATAGGTCGTGTCCGGCAGCGACAGATCGAAGGCGAGGACGCGCTCCGGCGTGAAGCCGGGATCGGCGCTCACGGCACGCAGCAGGCTGCGTCCGAACAGCCCGGCGGTCACCAGCAGCATCACCGTCAGGGCAACCTGACCGACGACGAGGGCCGCCTGCGAGCCGGGCCGGCGGGCGGTGGCAGTAGGGCCGTCGCGGCGCATCGCGTCAATCAGGTTCGGGCGCCGCGCCCGCCAGGCCGGCAGGACTCCGAAGAGGAAGCCGGTCAGCAGCGAGACGACGAGGGCGAAGCCGGCGACGCGCAAGTCGAGCGTCGGTGCCATCGCCGGGGGCAGGAAGTCGACGGCCTGTCTGGCCAGGACGTCGATGGCCAGCGCGGCGAGTCCGACACCGGCGGCACCGCCGATCAGCGCAAGCACGGCGCTCTCGGTCAGGAGCTGACGGGCCAACCGCGTGCTGCTGGCACCAAGCGCGGCGCGCAGGGCCACCTCGCGCTCGCGCAACCAGGCTCGCCCCAGGAGCAGGTTGGCGATGTTCGCGCAGGCGATCAGCAGCACCAGCCCTACCGCCGCCCCGAGCGCGATCAGCAGGGGCCTCGCTTCGTGGGCCAGCTCCGCTTGGAGCCCCATCGCCTCGACGCCCCAGTCGCGCTTCCACGCCGGGTAGGCCGGGTTCAGGCGCCGCTTGACCGCCTTGAGCTCGGCATCGAGCTGCGCGACGGTCGTGCCCGGGATCATCCGCGCGAACACCACGGCCCAGTGTCCCGCCCGTTCGCCGCGATCGGAGGCGTCAAGAACCGCCGGGATGAAGAACTGCACGTCGCGCTCGACGTAGGTGCGGTCGGGGACGACGCCGATCACGATGCGCCGGCGCTCGTCGAGGGTAATGGCGGTGCCGACGATGGACGGATTGGCGCCAAAACGCGACCGCCACAGCGTCTCGGTGAGCAGCACCACATCGCTGACGCCGCCGACCTTGTCGTCGTCGGGCCCGAAACCGCGCCCGACGATCGGGGACACGCCGAAGACTCGGAGCAGCTCGTGTGAGACCTGCGCGCCGGCAAGGCGCTCGGCCGCGCCGGTGCCGCGGCGCAGGTTGGCGGTGACGCCGCCGACGATCACCGCGCTCTCCAGGTGCGGCGCGTGGGTGCGCCAGTCGACGAACGCGCCGGCCGACACCGAATTGCGTTGGCCGTCGTCGAGCAGCTCGACGATGCGCACCAACTGCTCCGGCGCCGGGTAGGGCAGCGGCCGCAGCAGCGCGGCGTCGAAGGCGCTGAAGATCGTGGCCGTTCCGCCGACGGCCAGCGCGATCGTGCCTATCACGACGGCTGAGAACGTCGGCCATTTGGCGAGCAGCCGGATCGCGTAGCGCACGTCCTGCGCCGTCTGCGCGAGCCACTGTCCGGCGCGGCGATCACGCACCGATTCCTTGAGCGACTCGACGTGGCCGAAGGCGAGCGCTGCCTGCCGCCGCGCCGTCTCGGGATGCTCGCCGCGGGCGCGTCGCGCCTCGGCTTCGAGCTCGAGATGCGCGCGCATCTCCTCAGCCATCTCGGCCTCGAAGCGATCGCGCCGCAACCCGCGTCGCAGCCTGATCAGCGCCCCTCGCCAGGCACTCACGAACGCCCTCCCGCGAGCAGGACCTGATTCACCGCGCCCGACAGCCGGGCCCACGACGCTTCTTCGGCGTCGAGCCGGCGCCGGCCGGTCCGGGTCAGCGCGTAGTACTTCGCCTTGCGGTTGTTGTCCGATGTGCCCCAGTCGGCGCTGATCCAGCCGCGCTCCTCGAGGCGGTAGAGAGCCGGATAGAGCGACCCCTGCTCGATGCGCAGCACGTCGGACGACAGCTGGTGGATACGCTGCGCGATGCCGAAGCCGTGCTGCGGCTCGAGCTGCAGCGATTTGAGCACCAGCAGGTCCAGCGTGCCCTGCAACAGATCGGCTTTGTCTTTGGCCATGTGGTCTTACTGTTTCGAGAAGGCGACGCGGCCTTTGCGCACGTTGCTCGCAGGCATGAGCGGCTGGTCCGGCGGCCCAAGCGTGACATCGACGGCATCGCCACGATCGACGAGGACGATGCGCGCCGAAAAGGCGCCGCCTCCCTCCTCGGGAACGACCTGGCCCGCGTACGTGCCGGACAGACCGGCCGTCGCGCCCGTTGCGGGCGCCGCGGCCGTTGCCGGTGTCATCGCCGGTGTGGGCGTGGCGGCCGTCGCTGGCCTCGTGGCCGGTGTGGGCGTCGCGGCGGTCGCAGCCGCGACCGCTTGTCCGGGCCGCGCCGCTGCTCCCGCCTTCGGCGCCCCAGCGTCCGGATTGATCGTGACGTTGGCGAAGTCTCCCGGCGATCCGTTGCCGACCCAGATCCCGACCCAGCCGCCGGCGCGATCGGTGAGCCGCTTCACTTCGAGTACCGGCGACGCCGCCCGATCGACGAACACCGTCACGGTGTCCGCGGTGATGTGGATGCGGGCGTGAAACCAGGCGTCGGGGTCGGGCGGCGGCACGACTGGCTTCTCGTAGACGCCCGGCGTCTTCTCGCGCAGCACCTGCCAGGGGTGCGCCGGATGCGAGATGTACTGGACCGCCCGCAGGCGCCGGGCCGGGTCCTCGGTGCGGAAGTTGAAGGGCCGGAAGTAGACGCCTTCGTAGGTCGTCGCGTCGACGCCATGGAACGCGACGCCGACGAAGCTCGCCTGCGGGACGTTGCGGCCCCGGATGTCGAGCTCGATGATGCCGGTGGTGAAGGCCGTCTCGGGCCACCAGGCGACGCCGTCGTTCTCCTTGGCGTCGAGCCGGAAGACCTGGCGTCCGCCTTCGGTCACCGTGGACAGCATCCGGTTGTGGACTTGCGGCGGCGGCCCCTGCTGAGCCGCGGCGGCCGCGGGAACGGCGAGGGCGATCGCCCCCGCCAGCGCGACGCGATGTGGCATGTGCATGCTCCCCTAGACGGTCTAGATGATACGCTGGTTCCATCGCTGCGCCGCCATGATCCACCGGCTCGCTACGCTGCCCTCACTCATCGCCATCGCGCTGCTCGCCGCCGGCGGTCCGATCCCGGCAGACGCGCCGGTCTTTCCGGCACGCGCGTGGGCGTTGGTCGAATCCGTGTCCACCGCCGACGCCCGGAAGGCCGAGGACGGCTTGACCACGATGCTGCGGAGCGGCGATACGACGGCGATGCTGATCGTGGTCGGCGGACGCGTGCGCTACGGTTACGGCGACGTCGCACAGGTCAGCTACATTGCCTCGGCCCGCAAGAGCCTCGTGGCCGTGCTCTACGGCAAGGCCATCGCTCGCGGAACGGTCAGGCTGTCGAGCACGCTGCGGGAACTGGGCATCGAGGATCGCGGCGGGCTGTTGCCGCGCGAGCGCGAGGCGACGGTCGGCGATCTGCTGGGGGCGCGGTCAGGCGTCTACCACCGGGCCGCGAACCTCGGCGACGCCTCGGATCGCGCACCGGCGCGCGGCTCGGTCGCGCCCGGCCGCTACTTCCTCTACAACAACTGGGACTTCAACGCGCTGGAGGCGATCCTCGAGCGGCGCACCGGGCGCACGATTTACGAGTTGTTCACTGAGGACATCGCGACGCCCATCGGGCTCGAAGACTGGGACCGTAGGCCCGGTGCATACGCTGCCTACGTTCGCAACGACACGGGTGCGTCCGACTTTCCTGCGCACCATCTGCTGCTCTCGACGCGTGACATGGCGCGTATCGGCTACCTGATGCTGCGCGGCGGACGCTGGCGCGATCGCCAGGTCGTGCCAGCCGCATGGGTGCGAGGTATCACGTCGGTGGTCACGCCGGCGGATGAGGTCGCACGCACGTCGCCGTTCGTCGACGGGCTCGCCTACGGCCGGCTGTGGTGGATCCTCGAAGGCCCGCCGTTCCGCGGCACGCCACTGGCCGGCGCCTACACCGCGTCGGGCGCAGCCGGCCAATTCATCACGGTCGTGCCGCGCCTCGACGCAGTGATCGCGCACAAGACGCTGGCCCCGTCGGCGCGCAACGTTTCCGCCGGCGTCTACCTGACCCGCATCCTGCCACAGGCGATCGCGCTCGTCGATCGCTAAGCTACGTCTCGGTACCGACCGCCTGGATCAGCGCCTTGATGTAGCCGTAGCCGAAGGCGAACGCCTGCAGGCCGCCGGGATCCTCGGCGTGGGTCGGCATGTGGTCGGGCATCACCATGTGGCCGTAGTCGACGCTGGCGAGCGAGCGCAGCACCTGCGCCATGTCCATGTCGCCCTCGTCTGGGAACACCTCCTCGAAGCGATCGCGGCGGCCGCGGATGTTTCGGAAGTGGATGTTGAAGATCTTCCCGCGCGTCCAGAACCAGCGGATCACGTCATGAATCTCGCGCCGCGGATCCTGGAGCATCTCGGCGACCGTGCCGAGGCACAGGTTGAGCCCGTGATACGGGCTCGGCGCGATCGCGACGAACCGCTTCAGGCCATCGACCGTCCCGAGCACGCGCTGGACGCCGTGCAGGCCGGCGGTTGGGACGCCTGGATCGGCGGGGTGACACGCAAGACGGATCTTGTGCTCGGTGGCAATCGGGACGATGCGGGTCAGGAAGTGCGTGATGCGCTCCCACGCGATGTCCGCGGTGATGGCGCCGGCGCGCGTCAGCGCCTGCGGATCCTTCACCTCGTCGAGGTGCCAGGTGCTGAGCCGCGTCCCGCCGCGCCCGGTGCCTGCCGGCGTCCGCAGCACGCCGAGCACCGACAGGTTGTACTTGATGGCCGGGATGCCGAGGCTTGCGCACTGGCGGATGATGGCGGCCGCCTCGTCGAGCTCGCGCTCGCGATCCGGCTCCTGCCCCAGCATGACCGCGCGGCGCTTGGCGCGATCGACGTGCGAGCTCGACATGAACGGGAACTGGATCATGTCGAGCGCGACGCCGTGCTTTTCGCAGCGCTCTTTCAAGCGCGGCAGCGCGTCCGGGGTCCATGGGCCCTCGGCGTCCTCGCCGCCGGCGGGTGCGCCGCTGATGTGCTCGACACCATGCCGCTTGAAGAACGCCAGCATCTTGTCGTCGGTCGGGCCGCGCTGGCAGCCGACCACCATCCGGACGCGCCGCGGCGCGGCCGGGGAGCCGGGCGGCATCGCC
This sequence comes from Vicinamibacteraceae bacterium, assembly GCA_031407765.1. Taxonomy (GTDB): domain Bacteria; phylum Acidobacteriota; class Vicinamibacteria; order Vicinamibacterales; family Vicinamibacteraceae; genus JBDSLU01. The sequence goes on along the minus strand of JANOIR010000432.1, from coordinate 17,035 downwards.
GCGCCCGCCCGGTCGGCGGACAGCAGGGCGGGGGCGGCCACGGCCGCGGGAATCGAGCGGAGGACTTGGCGTCGCTTCACAGGGTCTCCTTGGGCTGCACGGATGTTGAGGATGCTACCCCGAGGCCGCTTGACAGTCCTCAGGGCCCGGCGCATACTCGCCCTCGTTAGTGAGCAAGTGTTCACTCACGGAAAGCTCTACGGCGCAGGCCGAAACGGTCGCGACGCCGATTTGAGCCGAATAACGAGGGGGACCATGCCACGCCACCGCTTCGTCGACACCCGGGACCGCATCGAATCGGCCGCGATCCACCTGTTCGTCGAGAAGAGCGTCGACGGCACCACCGTCCGCGACATCGCCGGCCGGGTCGACCTCTCCGAAGGCGCGCTCTACCGCCACTTCGCCAGCAAGGACGACCTGGTCTGGCAGGTATTCGAGAAGCACTACGTCGCCCTCGCCGACGACATTCGCCGGCTGGCCGGCGAGGCCAAGACGACCCGCGGCAAGATCGCGGCGATCATCCGCGGCTGCTGCCGGGCGCACGACACCGACCCGACCTTGTTCCGCTTCCTGCTGTTCACCCAGCACGGCCAACTGTCGAAGCTCGAGCCCGGCACGCCGACGCCGGTCGACGCCGTGCGCGACGTCATCGTCGCCGGCATGCGCGACGGCGACCTGCCGCAGCAGGACGCCGACCTGGCGACCGCGCTGGTGCTGGGCGTCGTCCTCCAGCCGGTCACCTTCTCGGCCTATGGCCGGCTGCCCGCGACGCTCGCGCCCATCGCCGACCGATTGGTCGCGGCGGCGTGGAACGTAGTCGCCACGGTGTAAGCGGACCCGTCATTCACGGAGACCTGCCATGTCGTCCTCACTCGGTTCGCTGCTCACCTCACGCCGGTTCGCGCCGCTGTTCGTCACCCAGTTCCTGGGGGCCTTCAACGACAACTTGCTGAAGAATGCGCTCGGCATCTACGTCATCTTCGTCCTGGTGACGGGGACTGGCGCCGACGCCGGCGTCGACGTCGCCGGATACCGTCTCGCCGCCGCGACGCTGGTGCTGCTGGCACAGGCGTTGTTCATCGCGCCGTACTTCCTGTTCTCGGGCGTGTCCGGCACGCTCGCCGATCGCATCGACAAGGCGGTGATCGCCCGCTGGGTCAAGGTCGTCGAGATCGGCATCATGGCGCTCGGCGGCCTCGCCCTCTGGCTGGCCAACGTGCCGCTGCTGCTGGCCGCGGTCTTCGCGCTTGGCACGCACTCGACGGTCTTCGGGCCGATCAAGTACGCGCTCCTGCCGCAGCACCTCCACGATGACGAGCTGGTCGCCGGCAACGCCCTCATCGAGGCCGGGACCTTTCTCTCGATCCTGCTCGGGACGATCATCGGCGGCAGCGTCGTGCTGATGGCCGGCGGCCCGGCCATCGTCGGTATCATCGGCGTCGTGTGCGCGGTGATCGGTACCGTCACGGCCCGCCTGATTCCGCCGGCGCCGCCGGCCGCCGGCGCCGATCGGGCGAAGCCGCGGCTCTTCGCCGACTCGATCGCGGTCGTGATGCACATCGTCCGCCGCCGGGATCTGCTGCTCCCGGTGCTGGCGATCTCGTGGTTCTGGACGTTCGGGGCGACCATCATCGCCCTGCTGCCCGACTTCGCCAAGAACATCCTCTTCGCCGACGGCCACGTCGTGACGCTGATGCTGGCGCTCTTCGCGCTCGGCGTCGGCCTCGGCTCGATCGTCGCCGAACGCCTGCTGCACGGCGAGGTCAGCGGCCGCCACGTGCCGGTGGCGGCCGTCATCATGGGCGCCGCGGCGATCGACCTCTACTTCGCCAGCAGCGGACGGCCGGCGGCGGCCACTCTCACTGGCGTGGGGGCGTTCGTCACAGCGCCGGGCAACTGGCGGCTCCTGGCCGACCTTGTCGGGATCGCCGCTGGCGGCGGCCTCTTCACCGTGCCGCTCTACGCGGTGCTCCAGCACGTCAGCGAGCCGTCGCACCGCTCGCGGGTCATCGCCGGTAACAACATCATCAACGCCATCGCGATGGTCGCTGGCACCGGCATCGTCGGGGCGCTCATCGGCAACGGGATGGCCGTGCACCAGGTCTTCGCCCTGTGCGGTCTGGCCACGTTCGTCGTCGGCCTGATCTCCACGTGGATCCTGCGTCGCGTGCTGCTGCAGCGGCTGGTGCGCGTCGTCCTGCGCCTGCTCTATCGCGTCGAGGTCACGGGCCTCGAGCATGCGCAGGCGGCGCTGCCGCACGCCGTGATCGCCGCGAACCACACGTCGTTCCTCGACGGCATCCTGCTCGGCGCCTTCCTGCCGGGCGAGCCGATCTTCGCCATCGACACCCAGATCGCGCGGAAGTGGTGGGCGCGGCCGCTGACGCTACTGGTCAACGCCCTGCCCGTCGATCCGACGAACCCGCTGTCGATCCGATCGATGATTCGCGCCGTCGAAGCCGGCTCGGCGTGCGTGATCTTCCCCGAAGGTCGCATCACGACGACCGGCGCCCTGATGAAGGTCTACGAGGGCCCGGCGGTCATCGCCGAACGCACCGGCGCGGCGCTGGTGCCGGTCCGGATCGAGGGTGCCGAGTATTCGCCGTTCTCGCGTCTCGGCGGCAAGGTCCGCCGCCGCTGGTTCCCGAAGATCCGCATCCGCGTGTTGCCCGCCGAACGCCTGGCGGCGCCTGAGGGCGTGGTCGGCCGCAAGCGGCGCGTGGCCCTGCGGCGTGCCCTCGCCGACTCGATGGTGCGCTCGCTGTTCGCCACCGCGCCGCTCGACGGCACGCTGCCAGACGCCCTGCTCGAGGCCCGGCGCGTGCACGGCGGCGGCCATCCGATCGTCGACGACCTCGAGTTCTCGCCGCTGACCTATGACCGGCTGATCGCCGGCTGCCTCGCAGTCGGCCGCCGGCTCGCCGCCCGCACCCAGCCCGGCGAGCGCGTCGGTGTGCTCCTGCCGACGTCACGCGCCTCGGTGGTGACCTTCTTCGGGCTGCTCTTCCACCGCCGCGTCCCGGCGATGCTCAACTTCTCGACCGGTGCGGCGTCGGCGGAAGCCGCCTGCACCGCCGCCGAGATCAGGTTGATCGTGACGGCGCGCCGCTTCGTCGAGAAGGCCAAGCTCGAAGGCCTGGTCGCGGCCCTGTCGGCGAAGGCGACCATCGTCTATCTCGAAGACGTGAAACAGGAAATTGGCACGTTCGCCCGGCTGTCTGCGCTGTTCCGGGCCAGGCGCCTGAAGCCGCAGCCGCCCGACCCAGCCCGCGCCAACGAGCCGGCCGTCGTGCTGTTCACCTCGGGATCGGAGGGCACGCCGAAGGGCGTCGTCCTCAGCCACCGCAACCTGCTGGCGAACCGGCACCAGTTGGCAGCGGTCGTCGACATCACGCCGCGCGACATCGTCCTCAATGCGCTGCCGGTGTTCCACAGCTTCGGGCTCACCGGCGGCCTGCTGCTGCCGCTGCTCTCGGGCGTGCGCACGTTCCTCTACCCGTCGCCGCTGCACTACCGCACCGTGCCGGAGCTGGCCTATGGCCTGAATGCGACGATCCTCTTCGGCACCGATACCTTCCTGGCCGGCTACGCCCGCGTCGCCGACAACTACGACTTCTACGCCTGCCGCTACGTCTTCGCCGGCGCGGAGCGGGTCAAGGCGGAGACGCGGCGGACCTGGTTCGACAAGTTCGGGATCCGCATCCTCGAAGGCTACGGCGCCACCGAGACGGCGCCGGCGATGGCAGTCAATACGCCGATGCACTTCCGCGCCGGCACCGTCGGCCGGCTGTTGCCGGGAGTCGAGCACCGGCTCGACCCGGTGCCCGGCATTGTCGACGGCGCACGCCTCGCCGTCCGCGGCCCGAACGTCATGCTCGGCTACCTGCGCGCGGAGAAACCGGGCGTGCTGGAGCCGCCGGCGGGCGGCTGGTACGACACCGGCGACATCGTCGCCATCGACAGCGACGGCTTCGTGACGATCAAGGGCCGAGCCAAACGTTTCGCCAAGGTGGCGGGCGAGATGGTGCCGCTCGGCGCGGTCGAGGAGTTCGTCGGCAAGGTGTGGCCGGACGCGGCGCACGCCGTCGTCGCCATCCCCGACGACAAGCGCGGCGAGCAGGTGGTACTCGTGACCGACCGCAAGGAGGCGGCGCGATCCGCGCTGACGGCGGCCGCGCGCGAGGCCGGCATCCCCGAGATGTTCGTGCCGCGCGCCATCGTCAAGGTCGCACAGGTCCCGATCCTCGGCACCGGCAAGATCGACTACGTGACCGCGGCAAAGCTGGCGGCGCAGCCGGCGCCCGTCACGGTCTGAGGCACGCGGAAGCCGGTCCCGCCTGGCTGCGGGACCGGCACCCGACTACTGGGGCGCGGCGATCTCGGGCAGCGGCGCGTCGATCAGCCACTTGCCGCCGACCTTGTCGATCTTCATCGTCCGCGGGCCGGACTTCACCGTGGCATGGTCACCATCCACCTTCAGGCTGGTGAACGGGCCGACCTTCATGAACGGCTGCTTCTGCGTCATGCCGAAAGCGGGCCCTGCCTTGACGACGGCGTCCCACAGCGCGGGGACCACGGTCACCGCATCGGCCGCGCCGATCTTGGCGTCCACGATTTCCTGCGCCGGCATCAGCGGCTTGCCGATCGCCGCGTCGAGGCCCGACGGCTTCAGCGCCGCGGTGATCGCCGTCTTGGCAGCGGCGTAGGCTTCGCGTTTGCCCTTGAGCTCCGCGGCGCTCGGCTTCGTGCCCATCGGATTCGGGTCGTCCGGATCCGTGAACGCCAGCATCGTCAGCGACCCCATGATCGCATCTTTGGCCAGCCGCTTCTGGCCGTCCGGCGTGAGGAGGGCCATCGCCCCCCTGGCATCCCCCGCGGCGATGGCGGCTTCGAGGGCGTCGAGCGCGGCCTGCGGCGTGGCGGCAGCGGTCGCGGGTTTGGCGGTCTGGGCGTGGATCGGCGTGGCGGCGATCACGACGCCGGCGGCAATTGCGGCGGCGACGGTCGGGGCGAATCGGGTGAACAACGGCAGGTGCGGCATGCATCCTCCAGGGCGTCGGGTCGACGCGGGTGCGAACAGGCGGGCTGAGTCTACCCCGCCGCGGCTGACTCGCGCACGGATTCCCGGCCGCGGACGCTTCGCTCCCCTCCCCTGCGCCGTGCCGTGGAGTCGCGGGGCTAGCGCCGGCGCAGCGCCGCGAGGACCTCGGGCGATACCGCGATCACGGTGCCGTGGCGCATGCGCACGGCCGTGCCTTCGTCGGGGAATCGCATCTTCGCGGTCACGTCTTCCCACCTGACCAGGTCGCGCGAGCGCAGCGCGCCGTAGTGCTTCTCGATGTAGGCATCGAAGTAGACCAGGTAGTCGTCGCCGATCGTGATCGCGGTCGGCCCCTCGACCCAGAGCCCCGGCGGCGTGAACGGGGCCGACAGCCCGGCGAACGGGCCGTGCGCATCAGCGGCGGCGGCGATCTGCAGGTACTTCTTCGGCGGCGTGCGGGTCTCGTCCTTCACGATCAGCCGGCGGCCGCGGTCGGTGTCGAGGAAGGTGGCGTCGATCACGCTGAAGCCCGGGTCGTAGAACAGCGTCGTCGGCGTGAACGTCACGAAGTCCTTCGTGGTCGTGGCGTAGATGCGGTGATTGTACTTGTCCTCGGAGGCGCCTTCCGTCTGCGGAAATCGGCCGGGGATCGTCGACGCCCAGAACAGCAGGAACTCCCGGCGCGTCTCGTCGTACACCACTTCCGGCGCCCACGCGTTGCGCACCGTCGGCTCGTGCGCCATCACCGGGATCGCCTTCTGCTCGGTCCAGGTGATGAAGTCCTTGGACGAGGCGTAGCCGATGTTGTTCTCGTTCCAGCCCGAGGTCCAGACCATGTGGAACGTGCCGTCCGGGCCGCGCACGACGCACGGATCGCGCATCAGCTTCGCCGTGCCGACACGCGGCGCGAGGTAGCTGCGGCCCTCGTTCAGCTTCTCCCAGGTGAAGCCGTCGGTGCTCCACGCCAGGTGGAGACCGTCCTCGCCGTTCTTGGTGAAATACGTGAAGAGGTAGGCCTGGTCCGGCGCCCCCGCGGCCCTCGCGGCGGGAAGCGCCGACGCCAGCAGGGTGAGCCCGAGGAGGCAGAGGGAACGCAGGCGCGGCCGCATGCGGCCATTATGCCGCGGGCCAGCTACTGCGGCGCGGCCAGCCCGTGGGCGTTGTGGCGAACGTCCTCGCCGGCGACGACGAAGAAGACATCCTCAGCGATGTTGGTCGCGTGGTCGCCGATGCGCTCGAAGTGACGTGTGAGCAGCATCAGCTCGAGCGCCGACGGCATGCACGACGGGGTCCGCGCCATCGTGTCGGCGAGCCGCCGGAAGGCCTGGTCGCGCAGTGTGTCGAGGATGTCATCGCGCTCGAGGACGGTCTGGGCGAGCCCGATGTTGCCGGCGACGAAGGCGTCGATGGCCCACTGCAGCATGGCCTGGGCGACGTCGGCCATCCGCGGGATGACCTCCTGCTCCGCGAGGACGCCGTAGTCCAGGTAGCGGCGCGACGCCTCGGCGATGTTCACCGCCAGGTCGCCGACCCGCTCGAGATCAGCGTTCACTTTGATCGCCGCGACGATGACGCGGAGATCGATCGCGACCGGCTGCTGCAGCGCCAGCAGCTTGAAGGCGCGATCGTCGATCGCCATCTGGCGGGCGTTGACGTCCCCGTCGCCGATGGCGACCTCGTCCAGGGCGTGCAGGTCGCGCTCGTGCAGGCCGCGGACGGCCTGGGCGAGCCGTGCGGCGACCGTGGCGCCCTGGAGGCCGAGCTCGCGCTTGAGCTCGTCGATGCCGGCCTGGAAATGACGTCCCGTCGAAGTGCTGTTCGTCATGAGATTCGCTCTAGCCGAAGCGACCGGTGACGTAGTCTTCGGTCAGCTTCTCCGCTGGGTTCGTGAAGATCTTCTCGGTGCGGTCGAACTCGATCAGCTTGCCCAGCCAGAAGAGCGCGGTCAGGTCGGAGACCCGCGCTGCCTGCTGCATGTTGTGGGTCACGATCACGATCGTGTAGGTCGACCGCAGCTCGTAAATCAGCTCCTCGATGCGCTGCGTGGCGATCGGATCGAGGGCCGACGCGGGCTCGTCCATCAGCAGGATCTTCGGCTTGATGGCCAGGGCGCGGGCGATGCACAGGCGCTGCTGCTGGCCGCCCGACAGCGCCAGCGCCGAGTCGTGCAGCCGGTCCTTCACCTCGTCCCACAGTGCCGCGCTGCGCAAGCTGTCCTCGACGACGTCGTTGAGGGCGGCGCGATCGGCGGCCAGCCGATTGAGGCGGACACCGTAGGCGATGTTCTCGAAGATCGACTTCGGGAACGGGTTCGACTTCTGGAACACCATCCCGACTTCGCGGCGCAGCAGCACCGGATCTATGCCGGGGCCGTAGATGTCGCGGCCGTCGACGATCGCCTTGCCGGTGACGCGTGAGCCGGGGATGACGTCGTTCATGCGGTTCAGCGTCCGCAGGAACGTGCTCTTGCCGCAGCCCGACGGACCGATGAAGGCAGTCACCTGCTTGGCCGGAAACTGCGCCGTGATGTCGAAGAGCGCCTGCTTGCTGCCGTAGAAGAACGACAAGTGGGCGACGTCGATGGCGACCTGCGGCGTCCCGGCAGGGATTTCGCGTGCCGGCGGGACCACCGTGGTCAGCGTGCGGGGCGGCGGCGGAGCTGGAGCCATGACCGCGGCAGTGCCATTCGAGCCGGGAGCGGATCCGTTCACGGGTGACATCCTCTGAATCACTGTCCGGTCTGCAGGCGCTCGAGCCGCCTCGTTGCGACACGCGCCATCACCGAGCAGAAGAACACCAGGGCAACGAGAACCAGCGCACCGGCCCAGGCCTGGCGGTGCCAGTCCTCGTAGGGCGAGGTGGCGTAGGTGAAGACCTGGACCGTCAACGATGAGATCGGCTGGCTGGGATCAAGCGACATGAAGCGGTTGTTGAAGGCGGTGAACAGCAGCGGCGCCGTCTCGCCGGAGATGCGGGCCAGAGCCAGCACGACACCGGTGATGATGCCGGGCGCCGCGGCCGGCAGGACGACGCTCACGGTCGCCCAGCCACGGGTGGCGCCCAGCGCTAGCGCCCCTTCGCGCAGCGCCGCCGGCACCAGCTTGATCAACTCCTCGGTCGTCCGCGTGACGATCGGAATCATCATCACGCCGAGCGCGATGCCGCCGGCCATGGCGCTGAACTGCTGGAACGGCATCACCGCGATGCCGTACACGAACACGCCGACGACGATCGAGGGCACGCCGTTCAGCGTGTCCGCTGCGAAGCGCGCCATCGTCGCCAGCCTCGTGGCCGGGAACTCGGCGATGTAGATGCCGCTGATGATGCCAAGCGGTACCGCGAATGTCGCGCCGATGCCCACGAGGATCAAGGTCCCCACGATGGCGTTGGCGAAACCGCCGCCCGCTTCACCGACCGGGGCCGGCATGGCGGTGAAGAAGTCCCAGTTCAGGGCCTGCACGCCCTGTGAAATCACGAAGAACAACACGAAACCGAGCGGCACGAGCGCGAGCACCACCGACAGGCCACACAGCCAGACGACGATGGTCGAGATCCAGCGGCGGACGAGGTCGTGCCTCACGCTGCACCTCCCGCCGTGGCCGCCCCGACCGGGACGCGCGCGGCACGCCGCGCACTGTCCGGCCGGTTCATGCTCCAGATCAGCATCCGCGACGCGGTATTGACGATGAGGGTAATCGCGAACAGCACCAGGCCGATCTCGATGAGCGCGGCGAGGTAGAGATCGTCAGCCGCCTCGGTGAATTCGTTGGCGAGCACCGCGGCCATCGTGTACTGCGGGGCGAAGAGCGACGCGCTGATTTGGGGGTTGTTGCCGATGACCATGGTCACGGCCATCGTCTCGCCGAGGGCGCGTCCGAAGCCCAGGATGATCGACCCGATGATGCCCGTCCGGGCGTAGAACAGCGCGGCCCGGATGGCCTCCCAACGCGTCGCGCCCAAAGCGTAGGCAGCCTCACGCTGCGAGCTCGGCACGGCCTTCAGCACCTCTCGCGCGACCGACGACGTGAAGGGGATGATCATCACGGCGAGGATCAGGACCGCCGCCAGCATGCCGACGCCGACCGTCGGCCCCTCGAACAAGGGCGTCGCGCGCAGCCAGGCCGGAAACGACTGCTGCACGCTCCGCACGAGCGGCACCAGCACGAAGATGCCCCAGAGGCCGTAGACAATCGAGGGGATCGCCGCGAGAAGCTCGGTCAGGAACGTCAACGGCGTTCGCAGTCGTGCCGGGCACAGCTCCGAGAGATAGATCGCGATGCCCAGCGCGATCGGGGTCGCCAGCGCGAGCGCGAGCACCGAGGAGTAGAGCGTGCCCCAGATGAACGCACGCGCCCCGAACTCCCCGGACACCGGATCCCAGACGTCGCCGATCCAGAAGCCCAACCCGAACTTCTCGATCGACAACATCGACTGCCGCCACAGCTCGACGCCGATCCCGGCAACGATGACGACGATGAACGCGGCGAAGACGCCCGTTCCGATCTTGAACGCGAGGTCTCCGCCCAGCCAGCGTCGCATCGAACCGTCCTAGGAAACCTTGATGGTGGCCAGCGCCGCCATCTCGAGCTTCACGACTTCGGCGGGCAGCGGCGCGTAACCCAGGTCGGTCGCGAACTTCTGCCCGTCCGTGAGCGCCCACTTCATGAAGTCGACCATCACCTTGCTCTGCGCCTTGTCCTTGGGGTTCTCGTAGAGCAGCAGCCAGGTGAACGAGGCCATCGGGTAGACGCCCGGACCAGCCGCATTCGTGATCGAGACGCGGAAGTCGGCCGGCATCGCCTTGACCGCCGCCGCCGCCGCCGCCGTCACCGATGGAATCGAGGCCTTGACGAACTCGCCGGCGGCGTTCTGCACCGAGCCGTAGGCAACCTTGTTCTGCAGGGCGTAGACCAGCTCGACGTAACCGATCGAGCCCGGCGTCTGCTTGACCAGCGCGGTCACACCCTCGTTGCCCTTGCCACCCAAGCCGACCGGCCACTTGACCGACGTCGCAACGCCGACGGTCTTCTTCCATTCGGGCGAGACCTTGGACAGGTAGTCCGCGAAGATGTAGGTGGTACCCGAGCCGTCGGAGCGGTGGACAACCGTGATGTCCATGTTCGGCAGCGTCACGCCAGCGTTGACCTTGGCGATGGCCGGGTCGTTCCACTTCGTGATCTTGCCCATGAAGATGTCGGCGATGAGCGGGCCGGTGAACTTCAACTCGCTGCTGACGCCGGGTACCTCGTAGACCGCCACGACGGCCCCGAGCACCGTCGGCAAGTGCAGGATCTTGCCCGGAGCCGTCTGCATCTGGTCGACGGTCATCGGGCCGTCGGTGGCGCCGAAGAAGACGGTCTGGTTGCTGAGCTGACGGATGCCGCCGCCCGAGCCGATCGGCTGATAGTTGATCGCAACGCCGGGCTTCAGCTTGCCGTACTCGGAGAACCATTTCGAGTAGATGGGCGCCGGGAACGTGGCGCCGGCGCCATTGATTTGCGCGCCCTGGGCGATGAGCGCGATCGGAGCCGCGACGACGACCGCGGCGAGCGTAGCCAGCGCGCGGCGCCGGCCGGTGGTGAACGAAGCATTCATGGCGTGTCTCCTCAACGTGTCAGAGGCTCAACCTAGAAGTTGAGCAACATGTGCAGCGCGATCCGTCTCTCGGTCGGACGCGCTGGCGCGTAGTCCCGGTATTTCACCTGCTCGACGTCGAGCAGGATGGCGCTCGTGACCGTGGTCGCAGGCATCCTCGGCCAATAGGCAATGCCGGCAAGGACCCGCTCCTTGTGGCTGTTGTTGGCGTCGTTCGGGTTCAGCCGATCGTAGCGGAACAGCCCCTCGAAGCCGATCGTCGTCTTCGGCGTCACCCAGAACGAGAAACCATCCCCGTCGACGGCCGTGGCAGTGCGGGTCGTCTGGTCGGTGGCCTTCAGGTAGCTCAGATAGGCATTGGCGAACTTGTGCTCGTAGAGGGCGCTGGCGATGAAGCGGTTCCGCTCGGCGTCCTTCACGCTGTGATCGCGATCGACGTAGGCCGTGAGGCGCAGGCCGCGCGCCAGGCCTGGACCGGGAAACGGACGCACCGTGCCGCGGATGCGGAACGACTTCTGGTCGTTGGGATCGACCCGCGTATAGGCGTCGCCGTTGTAGAGGCCGGCGACCACCTCGCCGTAGTTCCGCGGGAATGCGGTCCGAAACGACACGCCGTAGTCGGCCGACGAATTGAACCCCTCGCGATCGGCGAAAATGGTGCCTTGGAAGCGGTAGCGGTAGACGGTTTCCTCGAAGTCGACGTAGGGCGTCTGGATCATCCCGAAGCGGACATAGGTACCGGCCGGCAACCAGTCGCCCAGGTTGAACTGGGCGTAGCCGTATTTCAGGCGATAGGTCAGGCTGCCGTTGAGCGAGCTGCCGGTGCCGGTCTCGCGCACGATATCGGGTGTGATGCGAAACGCGATGAGGTGATTGAGCTGGCCGGTGACGTTCAGATAGGCCCGACCAACGTTGAACGCCGACTGACTGACCCGATCACCATTGGCGTCGGTGATCTGCGGGTCCTGCGTCAGCGTGTAGTCGAGAAACAGCGTCCCGCCGACTCGTACACTGGGCGTGTCATCGGGCGGCGTATAGCCCGCCGCGGGCGCAACCTGCGCGTTCGCGCTGATCGGCCACAGGGCGAGCAGCGCCGCGGCGCACCAGCCCGTAGAAAGCTTGCAAAGACGTCGGCTCACAGACCCTCCGCTGCCGCCGGTCCGGTGGGACCGACATCAGGGGGACGATAGCCGGCCGTTGTGTCGAGCGTGTTTCACGGTCAAGGCCGAGCTTCGGCTGCCGGTAAACAATGTGTAAACAATCACGCCGGTCAGGGCTCGCGGCGGGGGATCAGCCAGTGCAGCAGCGCCGCGGCTGCCGCCCCTCCGGCCACCTGGGCGGCCACGAACGGCGCCACGTCGACGACCCGAATGCCCGCAAAGGTGCCGGTGAGGCTTCGGGCTACCGTCACCGCGGGGTTGGCGAATGACGTGGAGCCCGTAAACCAGTACGCGGCGACGATATACGCGCTCACGGCGACCGGGATGGCGTCGGGCCGCCGGCGGGCGCAACCCAGGATGACCGCCACCAGCCCGAACGTCGCCACCAGTTCACTCGCGAGCTGCGCCAGGCCGGCACGTTCGTGCACCGACCAGCTGACCCACGGCTCGGCGAACATCGCATGCGCGGTCAGGACTCCAACGACGGCGCCGAGGACCTGCGCGATGACCATGAACGACAGATCTCGCCAGGCGAGGTCGCCCGCCACCGCATCGACCAGTGAGACGACGGGATTGAGGTGCGCGCCCGAGATCGGCTGCAGCGCGGAGATGATGGCAAGGAGCGCGCCCCCCGTGGCCAGGCTGTTGGCGAGCAGCGCGATCGCGACGTTGCCACCGGCCAGCCGCTCGCCCATGATGCCGGACCCGACGACGGCGGCGAGCAGACCGGCGGTGCCAAGCGCTTCGGCGGTGGCACGCCGCAGGAGGTCGACGGCCATCGGCTACTCGTGGCCGATCTGGCGGATGCGCTCCTGCAGGCCCAGCCGCGACAGCTTGTCGAACGGCAGGCTGGCGAACAGCTCGATGCGTCGGCGCAGCGCGAACAGCGCGTCGCGGAATGCCTTGCGCTTGACCTCGTCCGACCCTTCCACGGCCGCCGGATCTGGTACGCCCCAATGCGCCGTCATCGGCTGTCCGGGCCAGATCGGGCAGACTTCCGCGGCGGCGTTGTCGCAGACCGTGAAGACAAAATCCAGCACCGGCGCGCCGGCGCCGGCGAACTCGTCCCAGCTCTTGCTGCGCAGACCGTCCGTGGACAGCTTCTGGTCGCGCAGCAACTCCAGCGCGAACGGGTTGACCTCGCCTTTCGGCTGGCTGCCGGCGCTGTAGGCGCGGAAGCGACCGCGCCCCACCGCCAGGTTGTTCAGGGTGGCCTCGGCGAGAATCGAACGTGCCGTGTTGCCGGTGCAGAGAAACAGAACGTTGAATGGTGTCATCGGCGTATCCGGACCGGTATCGGCTCGCAGCCAGTTCTCTTGCCCAACGCCGCCGTATCCCGCTGTACGATCTCCTGCTGGCCGAGGGCGCGTTTCACCGCCTGGACGACGACCTTCACCGCGGGATCGCGGTCGTCCGCCAGGCGGTAGTGCATCCACAGGCCGTCGCGGCGGGCCTCGACGAGGCCGGCGCGACGGAGGTAGGCGAGGTGGCGGGACGCCTTCGGCTGGGGGATGCCGAGACTCTCGTGCAGGTGACAGACGCAGACCTCGCCCTGCAGCAGCAAGCCCAGGATGCGGAGCCGGGTGCCGTCAGCGAGCGCCTGGAAGAGGCGTTCGAGCGGTTGTATCTGCATTGCCATATATATGCACACACAGATATATCACAAGCAAACAAAACGCCGCAGCGACGAGATTCGTCACTGCGGCGTTTCAGGAGGCGAACCAGGCAGGCCGCGCCCGGCGATACCGTTTTCTCAGAGGTCAGGCCGTCTGGCGCAGCCGGCCTTCGATGACGTGCTGCGGCGGCTCGCGCAGATCCCAGATCAGGCCGACCGCGGCCAGCGCCTTCAGGCCGTAGTACGTGATGTCGATCTCCCACCAGAAGAACCCCTGGCGGGTCGACGCCTGGTAGTAGTGGTGGTTGTTGTGCCAGCCCTCGCCGAGGGTGAGGATGGCGAGGATGAAGCTGTTCCGGCTGTCGTCCTTGGTCGGGTAGCGGCGCCGCCCGAACATGTGGGTGAGGCTGTTGATCATGAAGGTCACGTGCCAGTTGATCACCGTGCTCACGACGAAGCCCCAGACGAGCACCGGCATGCCACCGATCAGGTAGCAGAGGACGCCCATCGCGACGCCGGGCACCAGGTGGTACTTGTCCAGCCAGCGGAGCTCCGGGTACTTGGCGAGGTCGGGCACGCCTTCGTTGTTCGTCTCGTGCCACTCGTCGCCCATGATCCAACCCATGTGCGCCCAGATGAAGCCCTGGAGGCCGGGTGAGTGCACGTCGCCGTGCTGGTCGCTGTACTTGTGGTGGTGCCTGTGGTTCGCCGCCCACCAGAGCGGACCCTTCTGGACGCAGGTCAGCCCGGCGACGGCCATCACGAACTGGAACGCCCGGCTGGTCTTGAAGCTGCGGTGCGAGAAGTAACGGTGGTAGAACCCGGTGACGGCGAACATCCGCACCAGGTAGAGTCCGATGGCCAGCGCGACCAGGTTCCAGGAGAACGTGGTGAAAAACGGCAACACCACGGCACCCACGTGCATCAGCACGAAGGGCAGGCTGCGCCAGTCCCACTTGGGGAAGCCGCGCTGCAGGGGCGCCTCGTGGAGATCGTCGACCGCAATCGGACCGGATGGCTCGGGGACCCGCTGACTCATATTCTGAATTATCGGCACCCCGCCGGCCGGGTGCTGTCACGCTTGCGCGCGGAAGTGTCAGGGAACTGTCACAACCCGGAGCGTCCGGGGCCGGGCTGGAGTAGTCTGCAGGTGCAGCCCGCGTGCGGCGCCGCCGGCGCGCCCAGCGCCGGCGAGCAGCAGACGCACGCTCAACGGGCTGCCGCGACCGCGCGTGAGGCGCGCGGTCGCCAATAAACAATGCAGCGCCCCCGCCGCTTCGCCCGCATCATCGTCGTCTACGTCGCCTCGCTCGTGATCACGGTCGCGATGCTGGTGTGGTGGATCATCGCGGTGCTGCCCTACCACTGGGCGGTGCTGACCGGCGGCTCCGTCCTCCTCGGCCTGCTCATCGTCGGCCTCACCTTCCAGCTCGCCCACGCCCTCGGCGAGCGCAACTACTCGCGCCGGCAGGAGGAGTTCGTCTCGAACATCACCCACGAAATGAAGTCGCCGCTCGCCGCCATCAAGCTCCACGCCCAGACCCTGGAGCAGATTGCGCCTGACGACGAGCAGCAGTCCGTGCACTTCATCCTGCAGTCCGTGGCCAGGATGGAGACGCTGGTCGACAACGTCCTCGAGAGCAGCCGGCTCATGGCCAGGCGCCGCCGCACGCCGCTCTCGCCGATGGCGCTCGCGCCGTTCTTCACCGCCTACTTCGACGAAGTGCAGCGGACGATCGAGGGGCGCGGGCTGACGTTCGCGGCCGAAGTCGACACCGACGCCACCATCCTGGCCAGCGACGACAGCCTGCGCCGCGTGATGACCAACCTGGTCGAGAACGCGATCCGCTTCTCGCACAAGGGCGGCGAGATCCGCTGCCGCGTCGGCGACGCCGGCGGCGCCGTCCGCATCGAGGTGGAGGACGACGGCGTGGGCATCCCGCGGCAGGAACTGACCAAGATCTTCGACCGCTTCTACCAGATCGGCCGGGAGATCTCCGGCCGGCGCGGCGGGACCGGGCTGGGCCTGGCGATCGTCGCCGCCCTCGTCAAGGAGATGAACGGCGACGTGAAGGCGATGACGATCGACGGCAAGCCCGGAACCCGGTTCGTGGTCACGCTGCCGCTGGCGGGGACGCGCTCGTGACCCGCGAAGCGGTCGCCCGCATCCTGCTGGTCGAGGACGAAGAGGCGCTGGCCGAGGGCCTGCGCGTCAACCTGCACCGCAAGCAGTACGACGTCGACGTCGCCGGCGACGGCCGCACGGGCCTGGCCTCGGCCCAGGCGCGGCGCTACGATCTCATCCTCCTCGACATCCGCCTGCCCGAGATCGACGGCTTCGAAGTCTGCCAGCGGCTGCGCCAGGACGGCAACTTCACGCCGATCCTGATGCTCACCGCGCGCAACCAGCCGGACGACGTGGTCTACGGGCTCAAGCTCGGCGCCGACGACTACGTCACCAAGCCGTTCGATCTCGCCGAGTTGCTGGCCCGGATCGAGGGCCTGCTCCGGCGACACGAATGGTGGCGGCAGGAGCGCGAGGACAGCGACCCCCTCGAAACCGACGCCGCATCGCACGCCCAACCCGAGGCGCCCGAGCCCAGCCCGGCGGTCGCGCCGCCAGCTCCGCTCGAGGCCGCCGACGCGGACGGAGGTCCCAGTGGGGCGACGGCGGGGCGGGGCGACGCCCGCCGCATCGAGTTCGGGCCGTACTGGGTCGACTTCCGCACCTGGCAGGCGCGCACCCGTCAGGGCGTCGTCGAGCTCTCGCGCAAGGAGCTGGCGGTGCTGAAGCTCCTCGTCGAGCGTCCGCACGAGGTGGTCAGCCGCCGCGAGCTGCTCGCTGAGGTCTGGGAGCTGCCCAACCATCCCAACACGCGCGTGGTCGACAACGTGATCGTCTCGCTGCGACGGGCGTTCGAGACCGACGCGGCCAAGCCGCGCCACATCTTGAGCGCCCGCGGCGTCGGCTACCGGTTCGTGCCGTAGAGCGGCCGGCCGCGGGCCCCGCGGTATCATAGGCGCCTGTGTCCCCGCGGTTGACCCGGCTCGTTCTGGGCGGCGTCGCCCTCGCGATGGCGCTGGCGTCCGTTGCCGTCATCGGCGGCGGCCAGGCGCCGCCGGCCCCCACGACATCCCAGCAGACGCTCTGGACGGTCATCGGCCCCGATGGCCGCCGGCCGATGGCGACGACGCCGTCCGGCGGCCGCGAGATGGTGACGGCCGAGGAGCTCGGCCGCGTGTTCGGCGTCGAGCTGCGCGAGGATCCGCTGACGCGCGGGCTGGCGCTGACGGTGCAGGGCAAGACCATCGTCGTCTCCCCCACCACCGGTCTCGCCTCGATCGGCGGCCGCGTCGTCACGCTGTCGACACCGCCGGTCCGCGGCGAGCGCGGCTGGAGCCTGCCGATGGACGTCGTCGATCGGGCGCTGGCGCTGGTCTACCAGCCGCGCCTCGACGTCCGGCCGGTCTCGCACCTGATCATCGTCGGTGGTGCGACGCGTCGTGGTGTCGGCGCCTTCGATGACCCGGAACGTACCGTAGCGGGGCCCTTGATCGATCGCCACCGCCGGCGCGTTCGGCAGTGCGCGGAGCGCCAGCACGAGATCCGGCGCGCC
Source organism: Vicinamibacteraceae bacterium (assembly GCA_031407765.1). GTDB lineage: Bacteria > Acidobacteriota > Vicinamibacteria > Vicinamibacterales > Vicinamibacteraceae > JBDSLU01. Next base: position 7 of record JANOIR010000432.1, on the reverse strand, counting down.
GGCCGCG
>JANOIR010000427.1:0-4565 GCA_031407765.1 Vicinamibacteraceae bacterium | reverse complement strand
TTGGGTTGAGGAACCGGCTGCGACTTGACGGGATTGTTCGACTTCTGCCACTGCCAGTACTTTGGGTTGTTGAACAGGCTACCGAAGTGGAGGCCGATGACTCCGCCCTTGGCGGCGATCGCCTTGGCCGCTTCGTCGCTGATGCAGCGCGGATGATCGACGATCTTGTAGAAGCCGCCGTGACTGTAGATCACCGGGTGGCGGCTGGCCGCGGCCGACTGGATGATGGCGTCGTTCGAGGCATGAGCGACGTTGATCACCATGCCGAGATCGTTCATCTCCTTGATCACGGCTCTTCCGTGATCGTTGATGCCGCCCCAGGTGTAGACGTCGTTGCAGGCGTCGATGAACGCGTTGGTGGTGTTGTGCGCGGTCAACTGCATGGAGCGCAGCCCAAGCCTGTGCAAGGCGCGCAGCAGATTCAGGTCGCCATACAGGTCATAGCCACCCTCGAGATCCAGGAAGGCCGCGATTCTGCCGCTCTTGGTGATCCGGTCGATGTCCGAGGCATTGAGGGCCAAGCCGATGGCGTTCTCGTTCTTCTTGATCTGGTCCAGCGCCAGCTCCACGACCCTGAACGTATTCTTGATTTCGAATCGTCCGGGATAGTAGTTCTCAGGCGTGTAGACCGAGAAGAACATCGCGTCGAGGCCGCCCTCCTTCGCCCTGGGGAGGTCGACGTTTCCGTCCGGATACCGCTGACCGATATCGGTGCCGAGCAACAACTCACGGGTCATCACATGCGTATGCCCGTCCATCACGAAGGCCTCGCGATGCAGCGGCGGCATCGGTCCTTTGGGAGGACGAGCCGACGGCGCCTGACCGCCGGGGACATGAGCCGGCGGCATGGACGTGATCGGAAGCACACGTCCAGCCATCGACAGGAGCGTCAATCGCTCGATGGCATCTCGGCGTTTCATGGACTCAGCGATCCGGGGTCGGCTCGGCGCACTCTGCGGCACAGCGCCAGCGGCACGCCCGGTCACGGCCGTGACACCGGCCAACCCGGCGACTCCGAGCAGTTCACGGCGGGTCAAGAGATGGCGGCGACTCGACGACGTCATCGGTTGAAAGTGAGTCGGCGCAGTCGGCTCGTGTCTTGGCCAGGGTCAGCGCGGCGGCATGGCCGCGAAGGTTTTCTCGATGTTCTCGAGCACGGCCAGGGTCGACTTGACGCCAAGGGCGAGGAAGCGCTCGCCCATCTCGGGCGTGGCCGTGGTGGCGTCGCCCCACGTGCCGCTCTTGGTCGCCCGATGGACCGAGCCGGGCGAGGTGAAGAAGAACGCGGTGTGCACCGGGCCCGAGTTGACCGTGAACTCCGGAAACGGCGGGAACTCGGCGTTCGCTTTCGACATGTCGACGAGGTTCGGGTTGATGGCGAGGATGGCGGCCGTTTCGGCCGCGTGCGCGTGCATGCCCTTGGTCAGGCTCGTATACTCGGCGGCCTCTTCAGCGGACATGCCGTCCCAGTAGTTGATGGGAAACGCCTGGACGCCGCGCGGCAGCTTGTCGGCGGCGTTGGCGCAGGCGTAGGCGATGGCGTAGGTGTTGTCGTAGTGGCCGTTCAGGAACACGATGCGCCTGAAACCGGCGGTGGCGAGCGAGACCGCCACGTCCTCGATGAGCGCCATGAAGGTGGGAATCCGGATGTGCACGAGACCGGTGAACCCGACGTGCGGATACGACAGCGCATAGCTGATCGGTGGTGCCACCAGGGCGCCGAGCGTCGGCGCGGCCCGGCGCGCCACCTCCTGCGGAATCAGGACGTCGGTGAGGAGCGCGAGGTGCGGGCCGTGCTGTTCCACGGCACCGATCGGCACGATGACGGTGTGGTGTGACTTCAGGAACGCTTCGACTTCGGGGCTCGTCATTTCGCCCAGGAACACGGTCTCCGGCTTCATAGGTCCCTCGTGGTCTCACTGCGCGTGCGCGCCAGCGGCATGCATGGTAACCGGACGGCGAACTACTGGACCGGACAGCCGGCGGTGCGCGACGAGAAGGTCAGGTTCATCACTTTCCACGTGCCCTTCTCGCGGACGAGATCGAAATGGTCGACCCCGCAGTTGCTGACCTTGCCGCCGACACGCACGACGAAGGGCGCCCAGACCATCGCGATGTCGTCGTCGATATCGATGACGGGATCCGATATGCGCTCCGTGAAGGCGCGGTCGGGTCGAACGCGGGCGGCAAACTCGGCCCAGCTCTGCTGGCGAAGGTTCGACGAACCGTCGCCGCGCGTGCCCGACGCGGTCACGCGGCCATCGGGATAGACGTGCCGCAGCATCGCCACCGCATCGCCGGCCTCGAACGCGGCCAAGAGCCCCGCGATGGACGCGATCACCGCAGTGGCCTCCGCTCCCTGGGCAGGTGGCGGATCGGCCGGTTTACGCGTCGGCTGCGCGGCAGCGGCTGCCGGAAGAAGCAGCGCGGCTGCGAGAACGATGGCACGCAGCGCCGCGATGACACGCCCCGACTCGCCTGATTCACTCAGTCCCATCCGTCGGCCTCCTCGGAATCGCTTTGATCCTAGCCGCATCAGGAGACCACACGGCTCGAACCCGCCCGATAGGTCACGCCCTCGAGGCCAGGGAATGCCAGCGCCACCGCGGCGCACTTTCGCGCAGGTGCGACAGCGCTAGCGCCAACACGAATTGCTTTCGTGCCAGTCGGGCGCTACTGTCAGCGCCATGCCGATGACGCAACTGGCCGAACAATATCTGGCCGCTTTCTCAGACGGCGGCCGGGACTTTCCTGGCGGCATCTCGTACCTCGAGGCACTCGGGCAATCCAAGCTCGACTACAAGCCCGAGAGCCTTCAGCGGGTCGACATGCTGCTCGACCAGATTCGCACCAACGAGGCGCCGACGTACGAGGCGTTCATCAAGGACCGCGCGAACCAGAATTTCCTCTACTTCCTCTGTTTTTACGTCGGCAAGACGATCGAGCGCAACAACCCGGGCGCGCAAGTCGAGTGGATCGACCACAAGGAGCTCGTGGCGCGAAGCCCGGACCTCGCGAAGGTCTGGACCTACCAGTTCGAAACCTCCGTGATCTGCGTCATCACCGGCGGTAGCGCGCGGCAGGGCGACTTCCTACCACTCTCTTCCGTGGTCATCCGTCTCTTCGAAGGGCCGGATGAAAAGAGCGTCTGGTTCAGCGCCGATGCCTACATGGCCGAGCCGGCGCCGCCGGCGCAGTACTACGACGGTCAGCCGGTGCAGAAGGGGGATGCGCTTCTGTACCACCGCGGCCTTTTCCCTGGCCGCGTCGATGACATTCTGGACGGTCCGCATGGCGGGGAGTCCCTGGTGCTCGACGTCGGCGATCCGGGCGGGGGCAAACGCCTCGTGGAGCCCGCGAAGAATGAGCTGGTGCTCGTGCAACGGAATTCGCGCGACTTCAGGGCCGCGTGCATCGCGTGGCTGGAACGCTGCGCCTCGGACCCGGCGCGAACGGAGCCCTACGGCGCTGCGTACGCGCAGTTCGCGCTCGGTAACCTGTACTGGAATGGCTTGATGGTGGAGCGCCACCCGCGCCGGGCCGTCCAGCTCTGGCAGAGTTCGGCCGCCCTTGGCTACGCGCTGGCCGAGCACGAGATGGGTGTCCTCTACCAAGAGGGCACGGCGATAGAAGCCGATTCGTACAAGGCGCTGCAATTGTTCAATAGCGCGGCGGCCAAGGGCTTCGCTCCCTCGCAATCTATGCTCGGGCAACTCTACGAAGAAGGAGGCCGCGATTTCGCCACGGCCGCCGGCTGGTATCGCAAGGCCGCCGACCAGGACGACGAGGTGGGCCTGTGCAACTTGGCCGTCCTCCTGCTCCAGGGAAAAGGTGTGGCGGAGGATCCGGCGCAGGGGATTGCGCTTCTCACCAAGGCGGCGACCCAAGGCTCGGCGTTCGCGAAATATCGCCTCGGGACGTGCTATCAGCAAGGCGAGGGGGTGCCCCAGGACTACGCCACGTGCGTGGACTGGTATCGCCAGGCGGCCGACGAAGGCTACGGGCCAGCCATCAACAATCTCGGCGACAAGTACGAGAGCGGCCTCGGCGTGCCGCAGGATCTCGCGAAGGCCTTCGAGCTCTACTCGGTCGCGGCGGAGAAGAACGTCATCGCGGCCTGGTACAACCTCGGATGCATGTATCAGGAGGGGCGCGGCGTGCCGCAGGACAAGCGCACGGCCCGCGCGTGGCTCGAGAAGGCGGCGGAGTACCAGTTCGGGGACTCCGTCGAGCGGCTCGTCGCCCTTCGCTAGCCGTACTGCAGGGGGCACAAGCGGGACTGCTCTGAAATGTTTTTCGTGAAACGCCTCATGAGGACGAGACCCTCAGGGATCGCGGCCGGTGCGCGTACGTGACGGGCCGATGGCTACGCCACATTCGAGACGAGGAAAGTGTGACGCACGCACGGACGCCCTATCTGAAGCTGCTGTCTGCAAGCACGACGGCACTGCTGGTCATCATGGTCGCCGGGTACCTGATGAGTGAACGAGCGAGCGCACAGCGCATCCCTCCGCCGAGCGACCCCGTTCTCGCCGCAGTCCAGGACGTGCAGCGGTCGATCGTGG
>JANOIR010000220.1:0-16110 GCA_031407765.1 Vicinamibacteraceae bacterium | reverse complement strand
CTCGACATTCGAGTGCATGCAGCGCATCCCCGCCCGCGTGAGCCCCAAAGACGCGCGAAATGTGTGCGAGCTCTTCGCCCCCCGCACGACCTTCGAGCGCCAGACCGGATCGACTCCGGCCGCGGGCCCGGTCAGCGCGCGCCAGGCCTTCGACGACCTGTTCAAGTAGACCGCCTCGACGCACGATGCGCGTGCGGAGCGCCTTGGCGAGAAGCTCGGTCGAACAGCAGGTCAGCCGACGCGGACCGCTCGCTTCACCTCGGCTGTGTCAAACGTGACCGCAGCGGCACCGGCAGGGACCTCACTGCCGCTGATGGCGATGTTCCGCGTCGACTGACCCTTGACGTGGACCAGGCGGCGGCATCCGTCGGTCGCGCGGGCGTTGCGGATGGTGCCGTGCTCGGACTCGTCGAGCAGGATCGCCGGGTCGTTCCGGCCACGGGTGCCCTGTCTGCCAGTGAAGCCGGCGATCTGGAATGCGGACACGCGCCGCATCACCAGCGCGCTCTCCCATGCCGCTTCGGGTGCCTCCTCGGACCAGCGAACGGACAGGTCCCGGATGCGCGCACCGCGGACGTGCTCGAGGCGAAGGGCATGCGTGGCCCGCTTGTCGAGGGCATTCTCCGGCAGCATGGTGATGTCGATGTTCGAGAGGCGGAGATTGTCGATCGGCCGATCCGCGTGGCCGGTGATGGTGCTGGTGCCCCGCGGCCGGGCGATGACGTTGTCGACGACGATGTCGCGAATCGTGCCCAGGCGCGACTCGGGCGTCCGCTTCTTCAGGACGAACTTGCACATCTCGGCGCTGCCCCACCAGTTCCAGTGGCGCCGGCTGGTCTCGATGGTCAGGTTGCCGATGATGATGTCGCTGACCGTGGCGCCATCCTGGACGTTGATGCCGAACCCCTTGTTCGAATTTCGGATGACGCAGTTGTTGAACAGCACGTGCCGGATGTCCGCTTCGGTTTCCGTCCCGATCATGAGCGCGGTCGACGACGACGTCAGGATGCAGTTGGTGACCGTCACGTTCTCGGTTGGACGCGCCGGCTGCCCGTCGCGGGCGATCGTCTTCAGGACGATCGCATCGTCGGCCGTTTCGATGATCGAATCAGAGATCGTGACGTTGCGCGAGGAGACGATGTCGATTCCGTCGGCGTTGACCCCCTTCTCGAGATCCGAGTAGATGGAGACGCCGTGCACGTGCACGCGATCGCAGTCGTTCAGGCGGACGCTCCACAGCGGCGAGTGGACGATCGAGATATCGCGCAGCAGGACGTTGCGGCAGTTGTTCAGGATGAGCATGTAGGCCTGGACGCCGACGCGGTAGTAGCGTCGCATGTCCACGCCGGCGGCCCGGGCGATGGCGATCTCCTCGGCGATCTCGGGATCCACGCCACGCATCGCCACGAACTCGTACTGGGCGAGGCCATCGAGCGTGCCGCGACCTGTCACAGCGATGTTCGCCGCGTTCTCCGCGAACAGCATCGCGCGGCGGCCGCGCGGAAACAGCGTGGCGTCCTGGATCAGGAACAGGGTCGCGCCAGCCTCCACGTGGAGCGTCACGTTGTCCTTCAGCTCGAGGGTGCCGACGCTGTACTCCCCTGGCGGTACACGCACCGTGCCACCGCCGGCCGCCGCGCACGCGTCGATCGCGCTCTGGCAGGCACCCGTGGCATTCTGCGAGCGCAGGCCGGCCGCGCCGAAGGCCTTCACTTCGAATATGCCGTCGCGTGGCGCTTCCTGATGGGCCAGGGCGATGGCAGGTGACGGGATCAGCGTCGCTGCGCACCCGCCCGCCAGCGCCACACCGGCGCGAAGCATGTCGCGGCGTGACGGTCGGTCCGACACTGGATGGGGCAGGGCGGTCGATCGACGCATGAACCGATCTTAGCCGGCAGGGGAGCGGGGAGTACTGTCATGAAGTTTGGCGTGAACACCTACATCTGGGGCCCGACGTTCGGCCCGGCGGACTTCCACCTGCTGCCGAGGATCAAGGCCGGCGGCTTCGACGGCATCGAGGTGCCGATTCTGGATCCGGTGGCGTTCGAGGCAGGCGCCGTCGGCCGGGAGCTCGACAGGATCGGCCTCGCGCGCACCGCCGTGGCCATCGTGCCTGCCGGCTCGAGTCTCGCCGCGTCCGACGCCGCCGTTCGGCAGCGCGCCCGCGATCACCTGGCCGCGTGCATCAACGCGGCCGCCGAGCTCGGCGCCACGATTCTGTCGGGTCCGATGTACTCGCCGGTGGGATTTCTGACCGGGCAGAGGCGGACGTCGGAGGAATGGAAATGGACCGTCGACAGCTGGCAGCGCTTGACGCCTGTGGTGCAAGCCGCGGGCATCGACGTCGGCATCGAGCCGCTGAACCGGTTCGAGACCTACTTCCTCAATACGGCCGCAGACGCGGCGCAACTGTGCCGGGAGATCGACAGCCCGTCCGTCGGCATGCTGTTCGATACGTTCCACGCCAACATCGAGGAGAAGTCTCTCGGAGCGGCGCTCCGACAGGCGGCTCCCTATCTCAAGCACCTGCATGCCTGCGAGAACGATCGCGGCGTACCGGGTTCGGGACACGTGGCCTGGGCGGAGTTCTTCAGCACCGTGGCCGAGCTCGGCTACGACGGCTGGATGACCATCGAAAGCTTCGGCTTTTCGCTCGGCGCCCTGTCGGCGGCGGCGGCCATCTGGCGGGACCTCGCTCCGACACCAGAGGCCATCGCCTTCGAAGGCGTGAAGTTCCTCCGCGCCAACGCTCGAGTCTGACCGGCGCGTCGTTCGTGATCGTTCATTTCACCGGCCAGCGCGTCGATTCGGTGCGTGCTGTCTTCAGGTACTGTTCGATCTTCGCGACGACGTCCGGGTTGCCAGCGGCGGCGTTGTGCTGCTCCGTCGGATCGGTCGCCAGATCGTAGAGCTCGAGCGCCGCGTCTTTCGCCAGCCGAATGGCCTTCCAGCGGCCCATGCGCACGGCCTGCTGGAAGCCCCGCTCGTGGAACTCCCAATACATGAAGTCGTGCGCCGGCGGCGGCTGCTGGCCGGTGAACGCGCGGGTCATGGACAGGCCGTCGATCCCCGCGGGCGTCTGTGCGCCAGCTAGCTCCGCCAGCGTCGGCAGCATGTCCCAATGGGCCCAGGCGTGGTCGCTGACCCGCCCGGCAGGAATCGTCCCGACCCACCGTGCCACCATCGGCACGCGGATCCCGCCCTCGTAGAGATCGCGCTTGATCCCGCGCAGCCCGCCAGCGCTCTTGAAGAAGGCCGGGTCGCCGCCGCCTTCCTTGTGCGGACCGTTGTCGCTGACGAACATGATCAGCGTGCGCTCGTCGATCCTGCGCTCGCCGAGGACGGCGGTCAGCCGCGCGATGTCGCCATCCATGCGAGCGATCATCGCCACGAACGCCGCGCGCGGCGTCGGCTGCGAGCGGTAGCCGAGCGAGGCGCCGTCGATCGTTGCGCCGGCCGGACGCGCATCGGCCGCGGCGTTGACGTATGGCGTCTCGGGGAAACGTCCCTTGAGCGGGGCCAGCGCCTCCTCGGGCGCGCGCAGCTCGGCGTGGGGAACGGTGTAGTTCAGATAGAGGAAGAACGGCTTCGGATCCGGCCGCGTGATGAACGCCTCGGCCTCGCGCGTGAACAGGTCGTTGACGTAGTCGCGGGTCAGGTCGGTCGCCACGCGCTCGGCGTTGCGGTAGAGATGATCGGTGAATTGGCGATGGGCGTGGCGATGGTCCAGGAACCCGAAGGAGTAGTCGAACCCTTTCCTGTCCGGCTGGCCCGTCGTCCCCGGCGTGCCGAGGCCCCACTTGCCGATGACGGCCGTGCGGTAGCCCGCGTCGCGCAGCAGCATTGCCACCGTCACGTCTTCCGCGCGCAGTGGGATCTCGCCGTTGCCGCGAATCCACGCGTGACCGGTGTGCATGCCGGTCATCAGCGCTCCCCGCGACGGGGCGCAGACCGTGCTGCCGGCGTAGTAGTGGGTGAAGCGGGTCCCCTCACGCGCGAGGCGATCGATGCCCGGCGTCGCGAACTGGGCCTGGCCGTAGGCGCTCAGATCGCCGTAGCCGAGATCGTCGGCCTGGATGAGGATGATGTTCGGCCGGGCTTGAGCCTGCAGCCGCGCCGGACGCTCGAAGACCGCGCCCGCGGTGATGACGACCAAGGCGATCGCGCCGAGCGTGGCGCATCGTGCGGTGTGGGCCATGCCGGTGATGGTAACGCGGGCGCGACCGCGCCCTCAGCGGCTGGCGTGCCACGCGTCCAGATACGCCTGCAGGCCGCTCGCGACGTGAGCAGGGGCCTGCCTGATCATGGTGCGGACCGTGGCTTCGAAACCGCCCGGATCGCGTGCCCGCAGCAGGCTGGCGGCCTGAATGGCGACGGCCGCGTCGTATCGGCCCAGGCGTGCCGGCAGCTGCCGGGCGTTGGTGGCGCCCGCCATGGCCCGCCGCGCGTAGACCCGCGCGCTCTCGAACCTGCCGCTCCCGTCCCCGTCGACGAAGACGGCTCCGCTCATGCCGAGGACATACGGCGTGAAGTCAGTCGACGTCGGCTGATAGGGCTTCGCGGTCGGCCAGTACGGCGCCGTGATGCCCGGGCCCGTCGCCACCGCGACGAGGTGCGCGTCGTGGGCCGGTGTGGGCAGCCGCCACGTGGCCTCCCACTTCACGCCAGCGTTCGTTCCGGTGTGGATCGCTTCCTCCCGCACCTGGGTGCCGTTGACGTACAGCGCCACGCGTTCGGCGCGCGTCCAGGCCGGGCCCTGCACGCGGATCCGGACGGCGAGCTCACGGCGTCGACCGACCAGCGCCCCTGGGCCGTGGCCAGCCACGTCGATCTCCGTCAGCAGCCCGTAGCTGACCATCACCTGTCCACTGCGGACGCTCTCCATCGCGCGACGCCGATCGAGGTCGCCAGGCTGGCGATCGTCGCATCGCACGTAGGTGCGCCCTTGCCCCACGATGTACTGCGTGACGTCGTGCGAGTCGCTGGATCCGACGGGTGTCAGCATCAGCCCGCGATTCAGCAGGCCCATCCAGTCGCGGGGCAGCAACAACGCGTCGCTCAGGACGGCTCCCGAGTTCACGACCTCCATGCCGTTGGCCGGCAGCGCCCAGCCGTCGAGGTCCTCGCCCGCGACGCCGATGTGCCGGGCAGGGTCGAGCGGCCGGAAGCCGCCGTGCACATCGCGCCCGTGGTTCAGCACGATGGCCGGACGTTCGGCCGCGGCGGCGATCGACTGGCGAAGCCGCACCCAGTCCGGTGACCGCTGGTCGATGTCCCGGCCATCCGGCGGAATCGGGAACACGTTGAAGTGGCCGAGCGCCGGCGTCGTCACCTCGGTCCCGAGGACCGGCGTGAAGTACTGCCGGACAGCCGTTGCCCGTGCCCTGGCCTCGAAATCGACGCGGGTGTTGTGCTCGGCCGAGACCGGAAGCTCGATGCCCTCACCCGCGAGCGTCAGCATCCGCTCGTCGATGGTCGCATCACCATGACGCGCGAACGTCGCCGTGTGCACGTGCGTATCCATCGCCGCCCAGCCGGTGGTGTCGACCTCTCGCCGGATCGCCAGGCGGTGTGACGCCGTCGCGCCTCTGGCCAGATCCACTACGATGCGGTCCACGCTGTACTCGAAGCCGCGACCCGCGTAGATCACGTAGCGACCCGCGGGCAGCGTCAGCCGGACGGCACCGGTGGCGCTGTAGACGACGCCGGGCCTCACCGCGTGCGTCGCATCGGTGACATTGCCGAGCGACACCAGCGCGCCGTCCTCGCCGGCCACCGTGATGCGGCTCGGGACCGCGTATCCCCCAGGTTCTTCGCGGACGCTGATGTCCACCGTCGCGTCGGCCAGCACCTGCGCTCTGGGCCGGTCGATGACGCTGATCTGCCCGATCAGCACGTCGTCCGACGCGGCTCCGCTGCCCTGGATCCGCAGCTCGTTGGTGCCGTCCCTGAGCCTGGCCGGCGGGATGGCCCAATAGGTGATGGTGTCGGCTTCGTCCAGCGGCAGGCGCGCGATCTCGCTGCCGTTCACCTGCACGCGCCAGGACTGCTTCACGTCGCGATGACGCAGCCGCACGGTGCGCTCGTGCAGGTTGGCGGTCGCATCGAAGGCGAGCACCAGCTCGGCCCCCTCGGCTTGCGCGGGGAACGAGGCCCATTCCCGCGCGACGCCGGACCGGAGGTGATGCATCCGTCCGGTGAGCACGACGTCGGGAGCTGCCGGCGCTTGGACCAGGACGATGAGCAGGAACAGCAGCGCGAGCGCACCAGGCCAGACGGGCATCATCTCACTCGATGCGATAGACGTACAGGGTCGCGTCGTTGTCATCGGGCAGGAAGTACGCGCGCACGCCGCCGCCGTCCGCTGCCTCGAAGAAGCTGGGGTTCCGCGTCAGGGGCGCACCGGCTGGCGTGGTGAGACCTACCGGCAGCTGGTGGAGCGGCGCCGCGGTCAGCAGATCAACCAGGTCGATTCCGCCGAGCGGCAGCGGACGCTCCCGGGCACCGCGCGGCACGTCGGCGATGCCCGAGCAGAGCATCCGCCGTTCCCCGACGTATTTGCAGTCCTGGTAGTCGACGTAGTGCGACCGGTTCCTGGTGCGCAGCGTGGAGGGCGGGGCGTCCGCGTCGGTCGGGCGCCCCGACCGGTCGAGGCCGAAGCGATAGATCCATCGCGAGCCCCAGCTCACCGCGTGCAGCGCGCGGTCGTCCGTATTGCACGCGATGCCGCCGAGATGATCGCCGAAGCGGAACACGTCGACCGCCTTTCGCGTGTCCGGATCGACGCGGTAGACGATCGATCGGCTGTTCGGCCGGTATTCCGCGACCGGCACCCAGATGTCGCGACCATCGAAATCGAGGCCGCCGGGGTGATACATCGCGCCTTCGCCGAGCACGAGATCGGCGACGAGCCGGCCGTCCATCGTCGCCTCGAAGAGATGGCCGACGCCGCGGCCGGTGTCGCGATCGAAGCCGTCCCCGCCGGCGCCGCGCCGCGGCGGCGCCGTCACCTCGACAGAGGAGAAGAACAGCCGTTGGCCGATCTTGACCAGACCCTGCGGATGGTGCGCCGGGAAGGTCATGGGAATGGACCGCTCGAGCGTCCAGGACGACGCGCGCGTCCACGTCGCGACGCGATCCCCGATCAGGGAATCGGGCAGCACCACGCGTGGCGCCGCTGCGAGGAGTGACAGCGCGAGCCCCGCGGCGATCGGCCGGACCAGCATCGGCTCATCCTATGCGCGGGTGCGCGCAGGTCATGGCCCTCGGTGGGCGGCGGCGCCCTCGGCGGTCACCAGGTACACCGCGAACGTTCCGAGCCAGTGGCCGCCTTCGTAGTGCGCGCCGGTGACGGCACGCAGGCCGGCCTCGCGATGGGTCGCCGCCGTGGCCCGCAGGCCCGCGATTCGCGGATCGGACCCGGGCAGGCCGCGCGCCATGCCCAGCAGCATCCAGGCGCGACTCAGGTTGAGTCCGTCGAGGTGGGCCAGCTTGGGATCGCTCGGGTCGGTGACGACGGCGGGCGTGAGCCACGCGGCCGAGCCGTCCCGCGGCAGCTGCGGCAGGAAGGCGGCCAGCCACGTGGCGTAGCGGTCCGGAGGCAGCACGCGCCGCATCAGGTCGGCCTCGCCGAGACACGGCGACAGGAAATCCTGGCCCGACGGCTCGTAGTCCAGCGGGCAGGCCTTGTCCTTCGTGTAGAAGGTATCGATGCGCGAGGTCAGCACGTCGACCATCTCACGATCGCCGGCAGCGCGGGCCCAATCGAGCACGAGGCCGAAGGCGAACGCCGTCTGGTCGTGTTCGCCGATGCGGATCGGGTGCGTGAGCTTGGGCAGCCAGCTTTTCAGTCGGGTCGCCGCCGCGGCTTCGAGCGGCTTCAGCGCCGCGGACCAGCCGCGCGCCTGCTCGTCGTCCCACGTCCTGAGCTCGGCGGCCAGTTGCAGCAGCCAGGCCAGGCCGTAGGGGCGCTCGAACGAGGTGCGGCCCGGTCCGTCGAGATAGCGGACCTCGGCGGCGATGTTCTCGGAGGTCAGGGTCCGCGCCAGCGCGCCGCGAGCGCGGGTCGCGAAGGGGGCCTGCGGGAACGTGCGCGTGAGGCGCGCCAGGAGCCAATGCCCGTGGACGGACGAGTGCCAGTCGTAGCAGCCGAAGAACGCGGGTGTCAGCCGGCGCGGCGGCTGCACGTCCTGGTCTCCGCTCAGCACGTGGGCGATCTTGCCGGGGAACTCCTTGTGCACGCAGTCGAGGGCAAGGGCGGCGAACCGCTGCGCCGCGTCGGCGTCGATTGCGGCCGGGCCGTCGGCGGTCGCGAGCATCAGGGCACTGGCCGCGAGGAACGCAAGCATGGGGAAGAGTAGCAGCCCGAAGTGGAGGTGCGCTACGCTCAGGTCCGGCCGCATGAACAGACACTCGATCCTGACCCTTGCGGCGGTGCCGCTGTTCGCCTTTCTCCTCCTACGTGGCGTCGTCGCGACTCAGGTGGCGAACGACCCGGGCGCGGCTGCGCTGAAGAACCCGGTCGCGGCCACACCCGAGTCGATCGCCGCAGGCAGGACGGCCTACGCCGAGAACTGCGCCGGCTGCCACGGCAACGTGGCCCAGGGAGCCGAGCGGGCCGGCACGGTCATCTCGATCATCCAGGAGCAGGGCGGGAAGCAGCCGCCCGACCTGACGGACGCCACGTGGGACCACGGTGCGACCGACGGCGAGATCTACACCGTCACCAGGAGGGGGCTGCCGCCGTCGATGATGGCCGGGTGGGAGGGCCGCATCCCGGACGCCGAGATCTGGAGCATCGTCAACTATCTTCGAGCGCTCGCTGCCAACAAGGACGTAGGGGCCATCGCCGTATCCCCCGCCGCACCGGCGGCGCCCCGCAAGACGCTGGAGCTGGCCGACTACGTCCCGCTGCCGATCACCGGCCAACTCGGGGGCGAGAACACCCGCGGCCAGCTGGCGCGGGTGAACTTCCTCCGCGAGGAACCGCGCGGCCGCCGCTTCTTCGTCAACGACCTCAATGGCCCGCTCTACATCCTGGAGAAACAGAGCAAGGCGCTCACCACCTATCTCGATTTCAACGGTCTCGCCGGCAGGCCCGGCCTGTTCCAGAAGCTCACCTTCGAGCGCAACCTCGCGACCGGCCTGATCAATGTGGTCTTCGACCCGGACTATGCGCGCAACGGCGTCTTCTACACGATCCACATGGAGGATCCGACGACCGACGCGCCCGCCGAGCCGAGATCGGGTGTCGTGCCCGGCCTGGACCTCTCAGGCTACCGGACGACCCCAGCGAGCGTGACGCCGATGCCGCCCGGCCTTCGGATCACTCGCGAAGCCGTGATGATCGAGTGGACCGACCGCAACATCGCCAACACGACGTTCGAAGGCACGGCGCGCGAGCTGCTGCGGATGCAGTTGGCATCGCCGATTCATCCGCTCGGCGAGATGACCTTCAATCCGACCGCCCGGCGGGGCGATCCGGATTGGCGCGTCATGTACATCGGTGCCGGCGACTCGGGCAGCGGCGAGCAGCGCGACATCCGCCGGCTGAGCCCGCAGCGTCTCGACAATTTCAACGGGAAGATCCTGCGCATCATCCCCGACCTGCGCGCGCAGACCGGCACGAGCACGGTGAGCGACAACGGGCGCTATCGCATCCCGAACGACAATCCGTTCGTCGCCCTGGAGGGCGCCCGCAAAGAGATCTGGGCCGCGGGCCTGCGCAATCCGCATCGGCTGATCTGGGACGTCGATCCGTCGCAGCCCCGTACGCCGCGCCTCATCGCCTTCAACATCGGCCTCGCGGCGTGGGAGACGGTGGTGATCGTCAAGAAGGGCGCCAACTACGGCTACCCCTTGCGTGAGGGACCGCAGGCGAGGACCCTGGAGGGAATGGTCCCGGTGCCCGCGGACGACACCATTCCGGTGCAGATCACCGACACGATCACGCGCGGCACGGTGAAGCCTACCTACCCGGTGATTGCCTACCCGCACACCAGCAAGGGTGGCGATGCCATCGCCGGCGGGTTCGTCTATCGCGGCACGCGAATCCCCGCGCTGAAGGGCAAGCTGCTGTTCGGCGACATCACGAGCGGCCGTATCTGGTACGCCGAGATGACGGAGGTGCGCGGGGCCGACGACGGCGACCCGGCGACGGTCGCGCCGATTCACGAAATGGACAGCGATCTGCGCCGTCTCGTCGAGGACACCTTCCGGGCGCGGGGCGGCGTCGGCGAGACGATCCCCGGGAACGCCGCCGTGGCGGGTCGCGGCCGGGTCGACGTGCGTTTCGCGGAGGACGGCGCCGGCGAGCTCTACATTCTCACGAAGAGCGACGGGATGAGCCGGCAGGTGGTCGGGGTTCGGTAGTCGCGTCCGATGCCAGGCTGACGGCCGCCGCTGCCGTCGCGTCATCGAGCGGGAAGAAGCACTCCACCCGAAGTTCCTGCAGCGTGATGTCCTGCGGCGTGCCCACGACCGTCACGGCCGAGAAGTAGTGGAACGCCTGGTCCCGATGCCGGAAGCTCACCGGAACCACGGGCACCAGCGCGACACCGAGGTCGGGCGCGCGCCAGCGAGCAGGCACGCCCGGGTAGGCGAGGATGTCGGAGAGGAGCTGTCGTCCGCGCTCGTCCAGCGCGCCGCCGACGGCCTCGCGGTGCACGCGGCGGATGAGGGCGTGCGCCACCGCCTCCCAGTTCTCGACGCAGGGCCGCAGGCCGTCGGGATCGAACATCAGGCGGAGGACGTTGTCCGCGCCAGCCGGTGTCCGTCCGTCGAGGAGCATGGCGAAGAAGTGCGACGCCGCGCGGTTGGTGGTGACGATGTCCCAATGCCGGTCGATCACCACGGCCGGGTAGGGCTCCTGCTGCCTGAGGATGGCATCGAGCGCGGTTCGCACCGACGCGAGCGCGGGGTCATCGAGCGTCAGCTCGCGGAACGTCGGCGCAAACCCGGCGGCGAGGAGCAGCGCATTGCGTTCCCGCAGCGGCACGGACAGCGTGTCCGCCAGGTGCAGCACCATCTCGCGGCTCGGTCTGGCCCGTCCGGTCTCGAGGAAACAGACGTGGCGCGGCGAGACATTGGCCTCGTTCGCGAGCGCCAGCTGGCTCAGGTTCCGGGTGCGGCGCCAGTAGTGCAGGAGCACTCCGATCGCTGGCGGTTCGTCGCCGGAACGTCGATCGGCCCCGTCAGGCTGTGCGTGCGACATAGCCGCATTATGCCGGCGCCCGCCGCACGCACAATTCCCTCACAGGTAAGCGCCGCGCAAGCGCTGGTTCAGCGCGTCCAGGCGAACGGCACGAGGAAGTCGTCGAGCGGCGCCTGCGCCAGGTGGTCGGCGTAGTTCGCCATCAACGAGAACGCCATGCCCATGACGACGTCCAGCGCCTGCTGCTTCGAGAAGCCTGCGCTGAGGAACGCGCGCAGCGGCTGGCCGCCCACAGCGCCGCGGTTCCGCACCATGTCACGGGCGAAGGTGCTGAGTGCGGCCAGGCGTGGCTCGGCGGGCGCCATCCCGGCCCGCAGCGCATCGACCGCCGCACGGCTGACGTCCTCCTTCAGCGCCATGGCCGTGTGGAAGGCCATGCAGTAGGTACAGTCGTTCTCGTAGGCCGCGGTCAGCGAGAGCACCTGAACCTCGGCGCCAGAAAAGCCGGTCTTGCCATAGAGCTCTCGAAGCGCGACGAATCCCCCCAGCAGTGCCGGGGATTCCGCCATGGTCGCGGCGAGGTTGGGAACGAGACCGACGGCCGCGTGCAACGCGCGGAGGGCGTCCCGCGAACCCTCCGGCGCCGTGTCCAGCGTGTGAACGGTGAGCGTGGTGTCTGCAGTCGCTTGTGTCTTGGTCACTGAGGCTCCTTGGCCCGGCATGCACCGGGCGGAGCGCCAGTATCGAAGGCCGCGAGCGGACTCTCAATTCCCTTCGAGGTAAGCGTCCCGATTCACGGCGCGACCTGGAGGACCTTCAGCTGCTTCTGGCCGCGTACGAGCAGCTTGCCACCGACCAGGGCCAAGGGCGCCCAATTGTCGCCGGCTTCGAGCACCACGGCGCTCGCGAGCGGCTTGAAGCCCGACGGATCGGGGTCGACGAGATAGAGCTTGGTGTTGCCGTCGGTGGTCAGCAGCAGGCCGTCGGCGAGGATCGATCCACCGCGCACGAACGCCGGCTGCTGATCCGTCTTCCACTTGATCGTTCCGTCCAGGCTCATCGCGATGAGGCCGTCGCTGCGCTCGTTGATCGTGTAGTGGGAGTAGAAGTGATCCTTGTAGAGCAGCGGCGGCTGGGTATGGGCGCCGAAATCGAGATTCTTGAACAGCTCCGTCACCTTGTAACCGCCGTCTGCCTGCGGATCGACCTTGATCATGGCCGAGCCCGCGCCGTATCCAGCCGTGATGAGGAGGCGGCCGTCGCCGCCGTCGACCGGCTGCGGCACCGGAATCGGGCACTGCCAGCCCGTGTACGTCCACAGCACCTTGCCGGTGGCCGGGTCGAGGCCGTTGACGCTGCCGCCCTTCGCGTTGCGGCCGCGTCCTTCGCTCGCCGTCACCATGACCACGTGGTCCTTGCCGCCGACTTTGACCAGCGACGGGCTGACGTAGCTTGGCGTGCCGGACAGCGGCGCCGATTTCCATTTCAGTGCGCCCGTCAGCTTGTCGTAGGCGACGACACCGGCCTGCGCGGTCTGCGGCGCCACGATCAGCAGATTGCCGTGGATCAGGGGATGCTGGACAATTGCCCAGCGGGGCAGCTCACCGCCGCCGAAGTCCTTCCAGATGTTCTTGTGCCAGACCGGCTTGTGCGTCGCGGTGTTGATGCTGTGCAAGTCGCCCAGCGGTCCGCTGATGTAGACGCGATCGCCATCCAGCGTGGGTGTGGTCCGCGAGCCGGCGAACATGAAGGTGCCGGGCGCGGCATACGCGAAGTTCCAGAGCTCCTTCCCGTTGGCCAGGTCGAACACCCGCAGGTTGTCGCCGACCTGCTCATCTCGGTCGAGCAGATAGACCTTGCCGTCGCCGACGGCCGCGCCGCCGAACCCAAGCCCGACCGGCGCTGTCCAGAGGACCTTCGGGCCTTCGGCGGGCCAGGTGCGCAACAGGCCCTTCTGATCGGAGGTGCCGTTTCGGGCCGGCCCATAGATCCACGGCCACTCGGCGGCGAAGGTGCCGGTGACCGACAGCGCGACCATCAACGTTGCGAGCGTAGCGGTGTGCCTCATACGTACCGACTACGCCTGCGTCCCCGAGTTCGCTTCGATAGCCGCGTCGCTCAGGTCGCGGCTTCAGCGGCCCTGGGTCTTGGTGCGGGCGCCGGGATTGCCCGGGCTGGGCGCCGCCGCCGGAGTCTCGGCGCTGCGTTGCGATGCTGCAGTGAATTGCGTCTCTGTCGCCGCGAACGTCGCGGGTGCCAGCGACCGGCGGTGCCTGTCGATCGCCTCCCATTGGCGCACGGCCATCGCCTCGAAGTCGGCCAGACTCCGGCCCTCGTCGCCCGGGTGGGTCAGCCCCAGCGACTGCAGCGTGCGCCACATGCATCGCTTGCCTTGCACGCCGACGGCCAGGCCTTCGAGCGCCCGGAACAGCGACAGGCCACCCGGCGCGCCGCCTGCCATCAGCGCCAGGAGCCCGCCGGACACCTGACCGGCAAGTCTCGTCGGCGACTCTGCCGACACTCCGAGCGTGGCCAGCAGCTCCCGCACCGCCTCGCGTTCTTCGCTGAACTCCTCGCTGAGGGCCGCGAACAGCCGCCCCTCTTCAGTGCCGGCATGGGTGCGTCGCAGCTGCGAAATCGCCCGGAGGGCGGCATCCGAACCGCTGAGATGCTCGCGGAGATAGGCGGCCAACGCGCCGCGCTTGTCGGCCTCGCTCGGGCGCGTGCCCGCGGAGGAGCGCCTCGTTGCGATCAGCCCGATGACGACGCCGATCCCCACCGCCGCCCCAACCACCCATGGTGCGGTCGCGCTCAGCCCGCCCGTTCGATCAGCCGTCGTTGTCGCGTTCGCCACAGCGTCACGTCCTTTCCTGTCCTGTCCACATTCAGAGGCCCATCATCCAGCACGCAGCGTGCCAGACCCAGCCTGTCGCCGCGCCTGGATGACCTCGACGCGCGCGATCTCGTGCTGCCAGGTGGCTGGCGGATCGGCAGCGAACACGACGTCGCCGTCGGCGTCCAGCACGTGCCACGCACCCAGAGCGGTTTCCTTCTCGAGCTGCCCGGGGCCCCACCCCGCGTAGCCGAGGTAGACGCGAAGCCGGCTCGCCGAGGCTCCCGACCTGAGCAGCGCCTCGAGCGCATCGGGCGATGCCACCAGGTGCACGCCGTCCACGACATGCCGGCTGCCCGCCGGCGCCTCGGACGCTCGCACCAGCGCCAGCGCCTGAGTCCGATCGACCGGACCGCCGAGGAACGCGTGGCCCGCGGTCGCGATCGTGGGTGTCAGGTGCGGGAACACGCGCGCCACGGTGATGTCGGCCGGTCGATTGACGACGATGCCCATCGCCCCGGTGGGGCCGAAGCCTGCGAGCAGGACGACGGTCTTCGCGAAGTTCGGATCGGGGAGGCGGCGCGCCGCGACGAGCAGCTTGCCGGAAGCCAGCGCCGCGACGGCGCTCTGGTTGAGGCGCTCGTCGAGCTGCGGACGCGGGTGTGCGACAGGCGGGGTCGCGACCGGCCGAGTCGAGTGCAGACCGGCGAATCCCAGCGCCGCTGCGAGGACGGTCACCGTCGGCAAGGAGGCCACTAGTATCCCGGCCACGTGATTCGCAGCATAACTCCCGGGCGGGGCATCCCGTCTAGCGGCGTTGCTCATCGCTCACTTATGCCCAATAAGCTCGCTCTTCGCGCCTTGCCAGCCGGGCGCCGCGCTCCGGGATTTATGGCGCGAATCACGCGGCCGGGACACTAGATTCTCGGCCCGTCCGGCAGCCGGCGTCAACGCGATCTAGCAGCCCGTGCTGAAAGTCCCGCGAAGCACCGAGACGGGCGAGGCGCCAGGCGATCCAGGCGCGAGGAGGGCGAATATCGGGAATATTCAACCGACGAGCAACGCCGAGCGCCGGGATGCATCGCCTGTCGAATGCAACGGGACTTTCACCACGGGCTGCGAGTACACCGTGCCCCGTACGCAGATGGAGGCGCGGCATCGACCGCGCCTCCATCCAGCCGCCCGACCGCGAAAACGCGCGGCGGTCAGCGGGAGCGTGCGGACGTCGCGCTCGGCTGTGTCCTGGCAGGCAGCGGACCGAATGCCGGCGGCGGCACGCGATGGCGCGTCGCCGATTCATAGGCGGACGCGGCCTTGATCACGGACGCGTCACTGCCCGGGCCCGACCAGAACATCATGCTGATCGGCATGGGGTTGGGCATCTTCGTTTCGACCTGGCCGGTGACCTCGAGGTAGCTCTTCTTGTCGGGGGCGAGGACGTACTGGGGGTCGTAGGTGATCTGCGTGTAGCCGGCCGGCACGTCCATCTCGGGCCCGCCGATGAGCGCCGTGAACTGGATGCAGCAGCTGATCGTGGGGCGGTCGTTCACCTCCGGCTCGCCCGCGTATCCCAGCTTGTAGGGCGCCGTCGTCTGCTCCGGGTTGACGAACACGTCGATGCCGTTCTCGTACATCACCTTCAGGACGATCATGCGCAGCACCGACTGCATCTTCAGGTAGCTGACGCTGCCCGGCGTCTCCCGGTGATCCTGATCGGCGATCGCCTGCTGCGCCCCGAGGCGGTCGGCCTCGCTCTCGAACTTCGCGTTGGCCACCCAGCTCGCCCAGTCCTTGACGCGCGAGTCGCCGCGCTCGACCAGGTATTTGTTGATGTCGAAGGGACTCGAGGGGTTGGCGAGCCCTCTGGCGATGCGCCGCATGGTGAGTCTCGGCGAAAGCGGCGCCTTGCCCGTGGCCAGGGCCACCGCATAGTCGACCGTCGTCACGTCCCAGCCGGGCACCGCGAACTCGAGCCCACCGCTGCGCGTCTTCTGCCAGAAGTACTCGGGCGCGGCGGACGGCAGGATCTCGGCGATCGCGTCCTGGAACGTGTACTTCATGTTGGCGACGGTCGGATCGTCGGGGTACATGGGATCGACCGACTCGACGAGCTCCGCGCCCAGCG
>JANOIR010000395.1:0-15730 GCA_031407765.1 Vicinamibacteraceae bacterium | reverse complement strand
TTGATCTCGCCGAACTCCTCGCTGTAGGCGGCTTCGCGCAGCTTGGCGCGGGCGCCGGCTTCGTCCAGCAGGTCGATGGCCTTGTCGGGCAGGAAGCGGTCGGTGACGTAGCGGCTCGACTGATACACCGCTGCTTCGATTGCATCCACCGAGTACTCGACGTGGTGGAACTGCTCGTAGCGATCCTTCACCCCCATCAGGATGCGGATGGTCTCCTGCTCACCGGGCGGCTCGACCTTGATGGCCTGGAAGCGCCGCTCGAGCGAGCGATCCTTTTCGATGTACTTGCGGTACTCGGCCGGCGTGGTGGCGCCGATGCAGCGGATCTCGCCGCGCGAGAGCGCCGGCTTGAGGATGTTGGCGGCGTCGAGCGAGCCTTCCGCCGACCCGGCGCCGACCAGCGTGTGCAGCTCGTCGATGAACACGATGACGTTCGGGTTCTCCGACAGCTCCTTCATGATCGCCTTGAGGCGCTCTTCGAACTGACCGCGATACTTGGTCCCGGCGACGATCAGCGAGATGTCGAGGGCGAGCAGGCGCTTGTCGGCAAGGAAGTGCGGCACATCGCCGTAGACGATCTTCTGGGCCAGGCCCTCGACGATCGCGGTCTTGCCGACGCCCGGCTCGCCGATGAGGACGGCGTTGTTCTTGGTGCGGCGGCAGAGGACCTGCTGGACGCGCTCGATCTCGTGCTCGCGGCCGACCAGCGGGTCGAGCGAGTTCTTCATCGCGGCGTCGGTCAGGTCGCGGCTGAACTCGGCGAGCAGCGGCGTTTCCTTGACCCGCGTCAGCGAGGTCTTCTCGTTGAGCAGCTGCACGATGTCGTCGCGCACCGTGTTCAGCCGCATCCCCTTCTCCATCAGGATGGAGGCGGCGACCGAGCGCTCCTCGCGCAGGATGCCGAGGAGCAGGTGCTCGGTCCCGATGTAGCTGTGAAGGAGGCGGTCGGCTTCCTCGGCGGCGTACTGGAGCACCCGCTTGGTCTCACCGCTGAACGGGATCTCGACCGAGGTCGAGACCTTCTCGCGGAAGACCGTCCGGCCTTCGACTTCCTTCCGGATGCTCTCGAGGGACAGGTGCGAGCGCTGGAAGATCCGGCTCGTCAGGCCCTTGCCCTCGCGGATCAGACCCAGCAGGAGGTGCTCCGTCTCGATGGAGACGCTCCCGAGCTGGCTGGCTTCGTAGCGCGCGAAGAAGAGAACCCGACGCGCCCGTTCTGTGTAGCGTTCGAACATCCGCGTGCTTCCCTGCCAGGCTGGCGCATTTGCCGGCTGCTGGCTGCGCCGGTGTCGGCCCTGGCGTCGCCAATGACAGACGTAACCTGTTGTTCATTATACGCAACACGACCGTCGAACCAACGCTGCAATTCCATCCATCCGGTTGGATCGAGGGGGGTTCCGAGGTCGATTGCCCTCAGATGTCGGTGTGCCAGCTAGGCGTCGCGGAGCCGATGCCGGCACCCGCGTGCAGCCCGGTACCAGCCCCCGCGGGAGGGTCTTACCGCAGCACGCCGTCGACCAGGGTCAGCACCCGGTCGCAGAGCGCCGCGAGGCGGGCGTTGTGGGTGGCGATGACCGAGGTCAGGCCGGCGTCACGATGCATCTCGCGCAGCAGCCCGTGCAGCGCCTCGGCGGTGTGCTCATCGAGGTTGCCGGTGGGCTCGTCGGCGATCAGCAGCGCCGGTCCCATCGCCAGCGCCCGCGCCATGGCGACGCGCTGCTGCTCGCCGCCCGAGAGCATGCCGGGCACGTGGGTCTGCCGGCCGGACAGACCGACGCGCTCGAGCAGCGACGCGGCTCGCGGCCGCGCCTCGGCAGCCGGACGCCGGGCGATCCGCAGCGGCATCATCACGTTCTCGAGCGCGGTGAACTCGGGCAGCAGGTGATGGAACTGGAAGACGAAGCCGACGTGCCGATTGCGGAACGCGACCAGCGCGTCGTCGGAGAGCGCGCCGATGTCCTCCCCCGCCACGTGCACCGAGCCGGCTTCGGCGCGATCGAGCCCGCCGAGGACGTGCAGCAGCGTGCTCTTGCCGACGCCGGAAGCGCCGACGATGGCTACCATCTCGCCCCGCGACACGGACAGCGAGAGCCCGCGCAGGACCGAAATCGGCCCCTTGGGCGTCGCGTAGGACTTGGTCAGGCCGGCCACGTCGACGAGCAGCCCCTCGCCGCGATCAGCCATGCCGCAGCGCCTCCGCGGGGTCGAGCCGCGCCGCCTGCCGCGACGGATAGATCGTGGCCAGAAAGCAGATGAGCAGGGCCGCCGAGGCGACGACGGCGATGCTCAGGGGCTCGATCCGGAACGGGATGTAGGCGATCTGGTAGACGTCGCCCGGAATGTGCACCAGCCGATAGCGATCCAGCACGAACGACAGCCCGAGCCCGAGCAGCAGACCGGCCGCCGTGCCGACCATCCCGATCAGCGTGCCTTGCAGCATGAACACGATCGAGATGCTGCGCGCCGTCGCCCCCATCGTCTTCAGGATGGCGATGTCGCGGCTCTTCTCCATCACCATCAGGACGAGCGACGCGACGATGTTCAGGGCGGCGACGATCACGATCAAGCCGATGGTGATCGTCACCGCCATTTTCTCGAGCTGCAGCGCCGAGAACAGCGACTGGTTCATCTCCGCGAAGTCCTGCACCTGGTAGGCGGCGCCGTGCCGGGCGACGATGGCGTCGGCGACGGCACGCGTCTCGTAGAGGTCGTCCACTTTGAGCTGCAGGAAGTCGGGATACCGCTTGCCCATCAGGCGAAGACCAACCGGCAGCGAGACGACCGCATACGCCGAATCGAACTCGTAGAGCCCGAGCTGGAAGATGCCGGCGACGCGCAAGGAGCGCGACCGTGGCGTCACACCCATCGGCGTCAGCGTGCCCTCCGGGGTCAGCACGGTGATCACGTCGCCCGGGCGCACCGCGAGCGAGGCCGCGAGATCTTTGCCGAGCGCGATGCCGTCGAGGCGCGCCCCCCCGCCGGCGACGTCGAGCGGCGCCACCAGCGCGTCGAAGCGGCCCGACGTCATCCGCCGCGGCAGTTCGGTGACCGTCCCCTCGATGGCTGGATCGACGCCCTTCATGGTGACGAACGCGGTGCGCTCACCGGCCCGGACCAGCGCCGGTCCGATGACGACCGGTGCGGCACCGACGACGTGCGGGAGCTTCAGCATGCTGGCGCGCTCGGCCGCGGGATTGGCGACGCCACCTTCGGCGATCCGCGCGACGTAGATGTGCGGCATCGAGCCCAGCATGCGATCGCGCAGCTCGCCCTGCAGCCCGGTCGTCAGCGCCAAGGCGACGACGAGCGCGGTCACGCCGACCGCGACGCCGAGCGCCGACACGAACGAGATCAAGGAGACGAACGCCTGGCGGCGACGGGCGATGAGATAGCGGATGGCGACCTGCAGCTCGTAGGGCATCGCGCCTCCTCGATCGTGTCTGCGGGCCCGGCCTACCGCGGCCGCATCAGCGGGAACAGCACCACGTCACGGATCGACGGGCTGCCGGTCAGCACCATCACCAGGCGATCGATGCCGATGCCCTCGCCGCCGGTCGGCGGCAGGCCGTACTCGAGGGCACGGACGTAGTCCTCGTCCATCTGGTGCGCTTCCTGGTCGCCAGCGGCGCGCTGCGCGAGCTGATCCTCGAAGCGGCGGCGCTGCTCGGCCGGATCGTTCAGCTCGCTGAAGCCGTTGGCCACTTCGAAGCCGCCGATATAGAGCTCGAAGCGCTCGACGGTGTCGGGGTCGTCCGGCTTCTGCTTCGACAGCGGCGACACCTCCGTCGGAAAGTCGTAGACGAACGTGGGCTCGACGAGCGAGTCCTCCCACAGCCGCTCGAACAGCGTGGTCGCGATCTTGCCGGCGCCGTCACCGGGCGCGACATGGATCTCGAGCTTCGCGGCCACGTCGGCGGCGGTGGCGCGATCGCGCAGCATCGCCGCGGTGACGGGCGTGCCCAGGCGCTCCGACGCGCGCGCGGCGGCGGCCTCGCGCAGCGACAGCCGGCGCCACGGCCCGGCGAGCGCGATCGCCTGGCCGTTGAACTCGACATCGGTCGTACCGACGACGGTCCTCGCGACCTCTTCGACCAGCGTCTCGGTCAGCGTCATCAGGCCCTGGTACTCGGCGTAGGCCTGGTAGAACTCGAGCATCGTGAACTCGGGGTTGTGCTGGGTCGAGATGCCCTCGTTGCGGAAGTTGCGGTTGATCTCGAACACCCGCGCCATGCCGCCGACGGTCAGCCGCTTGAGATACAGCTCCGGCGCGATGCGGAGGTACAGCTTCATATCGAGGGCGTTGTGATGCGTCACGAACGGCCGCGCCAGCGCTCCCCCGGCGATCGGCTGCATCATCGGCGTCTCGACCTCGAGGAAGTCGCGGGCCTCGAAGAAGCGGCGGATCGCGGAGACGGTCTTGCTCCGCACCTCGAACACGCGCCGCGACTCCGGGTTCACCGCCAGATCGAGGTAGCGCTGGCGATACCGCGTCTCGACGTCCTGCAGGCCGTGCCACTTCTCCGGCAGCGGCAGGAAGCACTTGGCGAGGAACGACAGCGACGACGCCCACACCGTCAGCTCGTTGGTCTTCGATCGGAAGACGCGGCCGGCGACGCCGACCTGGTCGCCGAAGTCGAGCCGCTTGTAGATCGCGAAGTCGCGCTCGGAGAGGGCGTCCTGGCGCAGGTAGGCCTGGATCGTCGAGCGACCGTCGGAGAGCACGAGGAAGCTGGCTTTGCCGAAGGCGCGGATGCCGAGGATGCGGCCGGCGACGCGGACCTCGGGCCGCTCGGCCTCGAGCGTCTCGGCGGGCGACTCGCCGTGGCGGTCGACCAGCTCGGAGACGCTGGCGGTGGCGTCGAACGCGTTCGGGTACGGCGGAACGCCGAGGTCGCAGATGGCCTGGAAGTTGGCCCGGCGCTGGGCGAGCTGATCGTCGAGTGGCATCCGGAGTCCTGACCGTCCTATGAAGAAGCCGCGCCGCCAGCCGCCGGGCCGGGGCCCGAGGCCGACTCGGCCAGCCCGCGGTGCACCGCGTCCAGGACGCCGTTGACGAAGGCGACCGCCTGATCGGCGCTGAAGGTGCGGGCGAGCTCGACGGCCTCGTCGATGACGACGGCCGGTGGCGTGTCCGGCGTGCACAGCAGCTCGTAGACGCCGAGGCGCAGGATCACGCGGTCGACCACCGCCATGCGCTCGATCCGCCAGTTGGTGGCGTGCTGCGTGATCAGCGGATCGATGCGGTGCAGCTCGCGGGCGGTACCGCGTACGAGCGCCACGGCCCAGGTGTCACGCTCGCGATCGGGCGCATGCACGTCGACCTGGTGCTGGCCCGACAGCACGTCGTCGAGATCGAGGCCGGACAGCTCCCACTGGTAGAGCCACTGCACGGCGCGCTCGCGACCGGCATGCCGTACCGCCGCGTCGTCCGGCGTCACGACGCCGCCTCGGGCGCGGCCAGCCGGCGCCCCAGGTGCGCCATCTCGATCGCCGCGACCGCCGCTTCCCAGCCTTTGTTGGTGCGATCCATCGCCGCGCGCGCCAGCGCCTGTTCGAGCGTGTCGGTGGTCAGCACGCCGAAGGTGATCGGGATGCCGGTCTCGCCGGCGGCGTCGACGACACCCTGCGCCACCGCGTCGGCGATCACCTCGAAGTGGTAGGTCTCGCCGCGAATCACGCAGCCGAGGCAGACGACCGCCTCGAAGCGGCCGGTCGAGGCCGCGGCGCGCGCCGCCCACGGGATCTCGAACGCGCCCGGCACCTCGAAGATCTCGATCGCCTCGGGCGCCGCACCGGCGACGGTGAGCGCCTCGACGGCGCCGTCGCGCAGCCGCGTGGTGATGTCCTCGTTGAAGCGCGACACGACCACCGCGACACGCATGGCGCGGGCGTCCGGCAACGGCACTTCGACGGCGGGTTCGGTGGGATTGCGCAAGGCTCTTACCGTCCGGTGAACTGCGCGAGCCGCTTCTCGAGGAACGCGCGTGTCCCCTCTCGCATGTCGTCCGTCGCCGACACCAGCCCGAAGAGCGCGGCCTCGTGCGCCAGGCCCTCGGCCAGCGGCTGCTCGAGGCCGCTGCGCACGGCGTCGAGCGCGAAGCGAACCGCCAGCGGTGCCTTGGCGGCGAGCTCGCGCGCGAAAGCCTGCGCGGAGGCCTGCAGGGTCGCGGCCGGGTAGACGCGCGTCACCAGGCCGAGCGCCAGCGCCTCGGCGGCGCCGACGCGGCGGCCAGTGAGGATCAGATCGAGCGCGTGATCGCGGCCGACCAGCCGCGGCAGCCGTTGCGAGCCGCCGTAGCCGGGGATGATCCCCAGGTTGATCTCGGGCTGGCCGATCTCGGCGGTGTCGGCGGCGAAGCGGAACGTGCACGCCAGCGCGAGCTCGCAGCCGCCGCCGAGGCAGAAGCCGTTGATCACGGCGATCACGGGCTTGCTCGCCGCGGCGATCCGATCGAAGACGGCCTGGCCGCGCTGCGCCAGCGTCCGCCCGGTGACCGCCGTGGCGCGCGACAGCTCGTTGATGTCGGCCCCGGCGATGAACGCCTTGTCGCCGGCGCCGGTCAGGAGGATGACGCGGACCTCAGCGTCGGCATCGAGCGCCGCCACGGCGGCGTCGATCGCGCCGAGGGTGGCGTCGTTCAGCGCGTTGCGGACCGCCGGGCGATTGATCGTGATGGTCGCGATCGCCCCGTCCCGCGCGACGAGCACCGGCGGTTCGGACAAGGGGGATTCGGACATCATCGGCGGGCCCGAATTATAGCCCACGCACGCAGGGCGACCGCGGCGATGGCGGCGCCGGCGCCATCGGCGGCCAGATCGAGCGCCGACACCTCGCGACCCGGGACGAACGACTGGTGCCACTCGTCCGAGGCGCCGTAGAGGGTCGCCAGCACGACCGCGGCCGCCGCGATCCGCCACGTGGTACCGGCCAGCGATCGATCGGTGAGGCCCCAGACGAGCAGCGCCCCGAGCACGCCGTAGACGGTCAGGTGGGCGTGCTTGTCGGTGAACCCGCCTGGCGGCGCCGG
The DNA here is from genome assembly GCA_031407765.1 of Vicinamibacteraceae bacterium. GTDB lineage: Bacteria > Acidobacteriota > Vicinamibacteria > Vicinamibacterales > Vicinamibacteraceae > JBDSLU01. Next base: position 8,702 of record JANOIR010000395.1, on the reverse strand, counting down.
CAGGGTCGAGAGCGACGACAGGGCGAAGATGATCGCCGCCCAGACGACGGCCGGCGCCCAGCGCAGCGCCCGGAGCCGCCCGTCGGGTCGGCGCGCGGGCGGTGCCGCGGCCGCACCGCTCACAGCGGGAAGAGCCGCATCAGCCAGCCGGCGACGACGGCGAAGGCGACGAAGCCGCCGGTCATCGCCAGCGCGAAGCGGGCCTGCTCGGCAACGGTGTCCTTCTGGAGCACGGCGAACACGGTCGACACCAGCACCGAGAAGACCAGGAGGAAGAGGAAGTGGCTGGGCATCGCGGCTCGTTCGACTGTTAGGACCCTGGTCCTTACTTGCGGCCGAGCGCGATGTCGTAGGCATCGAGCACGACCAGACAGTTCAGCAGCCCCGCCACGACCATCAGCACCCAGCCGTACTCGTAGGTCGCGGAGACGACGTCGCCGCGGCCCCAGCCGGCGACCGCGGTCACGATCCAGGGCGCCCCGATGCAGCGCTGCGCGAGCGCGGCGGCGGCAGTCAGCGGCGACTGCGTCACCGGCGTCAGCGGGAACAGGGCGCCGTCGACCAGGAGACCGAGCGCGAACATCAGCGGCAGGACGAAGAGGCACGTCAGCCCGCGGCTCAGGCGATGCTGCAGCAGGTGGCCGGCCCCCGGCACCAGCCACGCCGCCATGCAGAGCGCCACGGCGCGGCCGCGCTCTGGCTCGGCCGCGGCCCGGACCGTCGAGGGTTTCGCGCTCCTCGGGTCTGGACGCGTGGAAGAGTCAGGACGCATGGGCTGAGAAAGTCTAACGTATTTGATCGGCGGCCGCGTTACGGCGTCGGCAGCGGCGGCGGCGCGGTGGCCGTCACGGGGTTCGGCCGCGAGGCGATCGCCGCGCACACCAGACCGGCGCCGCCCAAGCCCAGGACCACGCCAGTCGCCGCCCGCAGCGCCGGATCGGTCCACCCGGTGATCCACTCGAGGCCGACGGTGAGCGCCGTGGGCGCGGCGGCAAGCGCGATGCCGCGAGGCGTGCCCGCCCACGCCCAGGCGCGGCGTCCACGTCCGCCGGGCCACACCACCGCCAGCAGGCATGCGAGCGGCAACGCCGCGTAGATGCCGGTGCAGCGGGCGCACACCGGCAGCGGATGCCCGGCCGCGACGAAGCTGCGCGCGACCTGCTGGTGGCAGACGACGCGGCCGGCGAGGTAGACGACGCCGGCGCCGATCCGGCCCGCCGCCCCGGGCGCGGCGTGCAGGCCGTGCGGCGCGGCGAGGATCGCGCCGAGCCACACGGCACTGGCGATGCACAAGGCGACCGTCGCGCGACGGACGCCGGCGCTCGTCACACCACCGCCGACGCGGGCAGGACGAGCGGGCCGAAGTGCTGCTCGTAGCGCGCGCGGAACTCGTCGAGGGTGTAGGCGTGGCTGGTGCCGCCGAGGTGCTCGAGCGCGTAGGCGGCGGCGACGCTGCCGACCCGTGCGCACGTCGCCCATTCGGCGCCCACCGCCAGGCCCTTCATCAGCCCGCCGCGGAAGGCGTCGCCGACGCCAGTCGGATCGACGATCCGCGCCGGCGGCACCGCCGGCACGGCGATGGTGCCGGACTGCCGCACCACCTTGCAGCCGTGCTCGCCGAGCGTGACGATCAGCGTACCCGCCTTCGCCAGCAGCGCCGCCTCGTCGAGCCCGGTCTTTTCCTGCAGGATCTGGAACTCGTAGTCGTTGGAGATGATCACCGCGGCACCGGTGAGCCCGTCGCGCAACTCGTCGCCCGACATCCGGGCCACCTGCTGTCCGGGGTCGAAGATGAAGGGGATGTGCAGCACGCGGCACTCCTCCGCGTACTGGTTCATCGCCGCCGGATGGTTCGGCGAGATGATCACGATCCGGCACGCCCCGACGGTCCGGAACGACAGCTCCGCGGCGTTGGCCATCGCGCCGGTGTAGAACGACGCGATCTGGTTGTTGTGCCGATCGGTGCTGCAGAAGAACGACGCCGTGAACTTGCCGTCGACCACCTTGACCAGCGAGGTGTCGACGCCGGTGGCATCGAGCCAGGCGCGGTAGTCGCCGAAGTCCTGCCCCGCCGTCGCCATCAGGTGTGGCCGCTCGCCGAGCAGCGCCAGCGTGTAGGCGATGTTGGGGGCGCAGCCGCCACGCCGCTTGTCCATGGTGTCGACGAGGAAGCTCAGGCTCACCTTCGACAGGTGCTCCGGCAGCAGGTGCTCGGTGAACGAGCCCGGAAACGACATCAGGTAGTCGAAGGCGATCGAGCCGGTAACGACGATCTTCATAGGTACTTTCCGACGATTGGCGCGAGCTTGGTCTTGGTGGCGGCCGGCACGTGCTCGGGTCGCGTGATGATCGCGGAGGCGAGCGCCGTCGCGCACGGGCAGGTACGGGGCGCACCGTCGAGGCGCGCGACCGCCTCGGCGATCACCTTCTGCGCGGTGCGGGCGTTCTGCGTCAGGTTGGCGATGATCATGTCGACCGTGACCGAGTCGTGCTCGGGGTGCCAGCAGTCGTAGTCGGTGACCAGCGCGATCGTCGTGTAGCAGATCTCGGCCTCGCGGGCGAGCTTGGCCTCCTGCAGGTTGGTCATCCCGATGATGTCCATCCCCCACTGCCGATACAGCTCTGACTCGGCCTTGGTCGAGAACTGCGGCCCCTCCATGCAGACGTAGGTGCCGCCCTTGTGCACGGTGGCGCCGACACCGACCGCGGCGTCGTAGGTCGTCGTCGACAGCGTGTCGCAGAACGGATGCGCGAAGCCGACGTGCGCGACCAGGCCCTCGCCGAAGAACGTGCTGATCCGCCCCTTCGTCCGATCGAAGAACTGATCGGGGATCACCAGGTGCAGCGGCACGTACTCCTGCTTCAGGCTGCCGACCGCGCTCGCCGAGAGGATGCGCTCGACGCCGAGCGTCTTCATCGCGTAGATGTTGGCGCGGAAGTTCAGCTCCGACGGCGTCAGCCGGTGGCCGACGCCGTGGCGGGCAAGGAACACGACCTCCCTGCCCGAGAGCCGGGCGGTCACGAGCGGCGCCGATGGCGGGCCGAAAGGTGTGTCGACCGTCACGTCACGGCGGTCCGTGAGCTCGGCCATGTCGTAGAGGCCGCTGCCTCCAATGATCCCGATCGTCGTGGCCATGCGTGTGTCGTCTCGTCTGTCGTGTCGTACGGGGCGGTGGGTGAATCTGTGGCGGCGGATGCGCGGCGCTGCCCTACGCGAGGAGCTGTCGGGCGATGACCATGCGCTGGATCTCGCTGGTGCCTTCGCCGATGGTGAGGAGCTTGACGTCGCGGAAGAACTTCTCGGCCGGGTAGTCCTTGACGAAGCCGTAGCCGCCGTGAATCTGCACGCACTCGTCGGCGGCCTTGACCGCGACCTCGCTGGCGAACAGCTTGGCCTCGGCCGACTCGCGCGTCGTGCGCAGGCCGCGATCCTTCATGTGCGCGGCGCGCAGCGTCAGCAGGCGCGCGGCGTCGATCCGGGTGGCGAGGTCGGCGATCTTGAACTGCGTCGCCTGGAAGTTGGCAATCGGCTGGCCGAACTGGCGGCGGCCCTTGGCGTAGGCGACGGCGGCATCGAAGGCACCCTGCGCGAGGCCGACGGCGAGCGCGGCGATCCCGGTGCGACCGGCGTCGAGCACCTGCAGCGCGTTCACGAAGCCCTGGCCGTCCTCGCCCAGCTGCGCGTCGGCCGGCACGCGGCAGTCGGTGAAGATCACCTCGCTGGTGTCGCTGGCCCGCATCCCGAGCTTGTTCTCCTTCTTGCCGGCCCGCATGCCGGGGGTGCCGTGCGACACGATGAATGCGGAGATGCCGCGGTTGCCCTTGGTCCGATCGGTCACCGCCATCACCACCATCACGCCGCCGATCTTGCCGTGCGTGATGAACGTCTTGGCGCCGTTCAGGACCCACGCCTCGCCGTCGCGCACGGCGACGGTACGGGTGCCGGCCGCGTCGCTGCCGGCCGAAGGCTCGGTCAGGCCCCAGGCGCCGAGCATCTCACCCTTGGCGAGCGGCGGCAGGAAGCGCGCCTTCTGCGCATCGGTGCCGAACATCGCGATGTGCGCCGAGCACAGCCCGTTGTGCGCGGCCACGCTCAGCGCGACCGCCGGGCACACCCGCGCGAGCTCTTCGATCGCCAGGCAGTAGTCGACCGCCGACATCGCGGAGCCGCCGTAGATCTCGGGCAGCTGGATCCCGAGCAGACCGAGCTCCGCCATCTGGCCGACCAGCGCCGGCGGGAACGCCTGCGCTTCGTCCCAGGCCATGACGTGCGGCTTGATCTCGCGCTCGGCGAAATCCCGCACCGCGTTGCACAGCACGACCTGTTCGTCGGAGAGTCTGAAGTCCATCGGCATCACCCCGCGGAGGCTCGCACGCGAGAACCGGTCTCACGAACCCGGCGAGCACCGAGGGCGGCGAGGCGCCCGGCTGGCCAGGCGCGACGACCGAGGATATTGGGCAACATCCGAGGGAGGAACAACGCCGCCAGGCGGGATGCATCGCCGGCCGAATGCCGGCGGATTCGTGAGACAGGTTCTATCATGACGGGATGCGATCGGTTACCCGACTCTTCAGTCTATCAGCACGCGGGCTGCGCGCTCTCGCCGCCGTGGCGCTGCTGGCGGCGACGCCCGCACCGGCGGCCGCCGACCTCACCGCGTTCCTCGGCGTGAGCCCGACCCCCGACACGCACCTGGCCAAGGGGTTGGCGGTCGGCGTCGGTATGGTGGTCATCGGCTTCGAGTTCGAATACAGCCAGCTCGGCGAGGACGCCGAGAACGCGGTGCCGGGGCTCACGACCGGCAGCGCCAACCTGCTGGTGCAGACCCCGGTACCGATCAACGGCTGGCAGTTCTACGCGACGCTGGGCGGGGGCCTGTATCGTGAGCGTCTCGAGGACCTGCAAGAGACGCACGTCACGACCAACCTCGGCGGCGGCGCGAAGTACACGCTCACCGGGCCGTTCCGGCTGCGCTTCGACTACCGCATCTTCTCGCTCATGGGCTCGCCGGTCCAATCGAAGGTGCACCGCTTCTACGCCGGCGCCAACATCGCGTTCTGAGCGCGCAGCGCCACGAACGCGCCACAAAACACGAAGGGCGGCGCGGGGTCGCCCCCACGCCGCCCATTTCTCGTGTCGTGCGGTTCGACCCTGGGCGCCGCTCCCGTTCCTACGAGCCGCCGAGCGCCGACACTAACGTGAGGTTGAGACGGCCGAGACCGCCGGTCACGAAGGCGTCCTTGGTCTTGGCGTACAGGTCCTGCACCTCGGCCGGGAACGTCTCCGAGATCAGCTTGTAGGTCTCGAGGTAGTTCTGGCCCGCCGACACGGGGTCGACGATGTGCACGTACAGCGTGTTCCCGTTCATCGGTTCGCCCGACTTGTAGACCTTCCAGCCGGCGGCCATCGCCTTCCGCTCCGGCTTCTCGTTCTTCGCCAGCGATTCCTTCAGCTTGGTGATCAGGCTCTCGTAGGCCGCTTCCTGCCCGGCCTTCACCTGCACCAGCAGAACGCCAACTCCCCCAGAGAACGTTGCTTCCGCTGGCGCGGCGGCGGCCGGTTGGGCGGCGGGCTGCGCTGCGGGCTGCGTGGCCGGCGGCGTCGTCGGCTGCGGCGGAGGCGTCTGCGCACCGGCAACTCGGGCGGTCGAAACCGCGAAAACCAAACCAAGCGCCAAGGGCGCGACCTTCGTCCGAAGCTTCATCGATTCCTCCAATGACCTGCGTGTCCTGCGCGAGCGAGCGACCAAGGCTCGCATCCTATACGAAAACCGCGCACACTTCATTTGCAAGCAGCATGCCCTGCCGCGTCAGCTTGAGAACTGGCGGAGTGTACTCCACCACTCCCGCCTCGACAAAGGGCGTAAGCGCTGTCCCATACGTGTCCCAGGCATCCACGCCATAGCGATTCGCAATGTCTGCCAGCGAGACGCCTTTCGCCAGCCTGATGCCGGTAAACAGCGCCTCCTCGGCCCTCGTCTCCAGGCTCAAGGTTCGGACGCCCGCGACGACGCTCTGGCCGGCAGCGATTCGAGACACGTAGTCGGTCGTACCGGGAACGTTGTGCCAGCGCCGTCCATCCCGGGTCGCGTGCGCGCCGCAGCCGAAGGCGAGCCAGGCGCCGTCGTCCCAATACTTCACGTTGTGTCGCGACTGGTGCCCCGGGCGCGCCACATTCGAGATCTCGTAGTGCTCGTAGCCGGCGCGATCCAAAAGGTCGAGCCCGCCAAGGTACATGTCGGCCGCGTCGTCGTCGGGCGCCTGTGACCAGCCGCCGCGGGCCATTTCGTCGCGCAGGGGGGCGTTCGGATAGATCTCCAGCAGGTACAGGGAGGCGTGATCGGGACCGACAGCGATGAGGGCCTCGACATTGGCCAGCCATCCGGCGACCGATTGCCCCGGCAGCCACATCATCAGGTCGAGGCTGATGTCGTCGAGGCCGGCGGATCGAGCCAGCCGCACCGCGTCGCGGGCCCGCTCGGCTGAATGGACCCGGCCGAGGCGGACAAGCTCGCCGTCGTCGAAGGACTGGACGCCGATGCTCAACCGGTTCACCCCGACGGTGCGAATCGCCGCCAGGTAGGCCGGCGTCGCTGTCTCCGGGTTCAGCTCGAGCGTCACCTCGGCGTCCGCCGTGACGCCGAAAGCCGCACGGCAGGCGGCGATCAGCCGGCCGACCTCGTCCGGAGCCAGGAGCGACGGCGTGCCGCCGCCGAAGTAGATGGTGTCGGCCGCCGATCCGTCGGCGGCGCGGCCGATCTCGGTGACCAGGGCGTCGACGTAGCGCGTTTTCAGGTCGGCGTCGAGCAGGCCGCGGTTGAAGTTGCAGTAGTGGCAGATCGCTCCACAGAAAGGGATGTGGAGGTACAGGCCGAGCGCTGCTGGTCTCGCGGCCGCACGCGGGCGGCTCTCCATGCGTCCATTCTACGTCCCGGCTTTGCCGCCGGACCATTTCAGGTCGGCGCTCCCGGGCCCCTCGCCCAGGCGCGCACGCAGCTGGCGCGACGCCCGTCCCGCCGCCGGCTTCTCGATCGCCGCCGTCCGGCGCCGCATCTTCCACAGCACCTTGAGGTCGTCGACGCCGCCGTTCTGCGGCAGCTCGCGGTAGTCGGCGCCGTAGAGATGCAGGAACTCGCACATCTCGTGCAGGCGCGAGTACATCCGGAAGCCGACGCGGACCTGCAGCGAGTCCGGATCGGTGGCGTCCTCGGCAATGTCGTAGTTCGAGGTGAACAATGTCAGCCTGCGCTCGCTATAGCGGCAGTTGACGACGTAGTTGAGCGTCTCCTCGACCCACTCCGACGTCTTCTCGGCGCCGAGATCGTCGAGCACGAGGATGTCGGCGTCGATGACGGGACGCAGCACGTCGCGCTCGGTCAGGCGGTTCATCGGATCCGAGCCGAACGTCGAGCGGATCACCCGCAGCAGCTCGCGCGTGTCGTAGAAGAGGCCGTGCGCGCGCGTGCGACCGACGATCTGGCGCAGCACCGCGACGGCGAGGTGCGTCTTGCCGACGCCGGGTGGGCCGAGCAGGAACATCCCCTTCGACACGATCGGGAAGCGCTCGGAGACGGACTTCGCCTCACGCGCCGCCGCCTCGAGCTTCTCGTTGCCGTAGGTGACGAAGCGATCGAGATTGCAATGCGCGTAGCGGCGCGGGATGCGCGCAGCCTCGATCAGCCGATCGGTCAGCGTGTCGCGGAAGCAGTTGCAGCGCACGACACCCGTGCGGCCCTCACGCTCGAGGAGCTGCCAACCGGAACCCTGACACACAGGACAAGTCATCGATCGAAGGGCTCTCGTTGGATCAGGCAGTGGCGCAGGACGAACGCGCGGCCACTCATCTTGGCGCCACGCGCCTCTCACGTCAAACCTTGACATCATCTCGTCTTTCGGTCCCGCTCTCACGCGCGGCCGAAGGCCGCCTCTTGACCTGCGGTCTGCTATGCGCCGCGCTGGGCGCGCGGCGGCGCCCGCACGCGGGCGGCAGGCGATCGGTGCGCGTGAGCGTGCAGCGACAAGAACGTATACTCGCCCACGATGATGCCGCGGGTCTCGATCGTCGGGCTCGGCAAGCTCGGTGCCAGCATGGTGGCGGCGATCGCCTCGCGCGGCGGCGAGGTCATCGGCGTCGACGTCAACCCGGACGCGGTGGCCGCCGTCGCTGCTGGACGCGCGCCTGTCCAGGAAACCGACCTCGACGCGACGCTCGCCGCACACCGCGGCCGCATCCGCGCCACGCTCGACGTCGCCGAGGCGGTGCGCGACTCCGCAATCACCTTCGTGATCGTGCCGACGCCGAGCGACGCGCGTGGGGCATTTGCCTTCGATGCGGCGGCGCGCGCCTTCGAGGGCATCGGCCAGGCGCTGCGCAGCAAGGACGCGTATCACCTCGTCGTGCTGACGAGCACCGTACTGCCGGGAACCACGCGCCAGGCCCTGCTGCCGGTGCTCGAGCGCGCGTCGGGCAAGCGCGCCGGCCCTGACTTCGGGTTGTGCTACAGCCCCGAGTTCATCGCGCTCGGCAGCGTGATCCGCGATTTCCTCAACCCCGATTTCACGCTGATCGGCGAGATCGACGTGCGCGCCGGCGAGATGCTCGAGGCGTATTACGCGCAGGTGATGGCCAACCACGCCCCGGCCCGGCGCATGAGCCTCGAGAACGCCGAGCTCGCCAAGATCTCGGTCAACAGCTTCGTGAC
>JANOIR010000391.1:0-10569 GCA_031407765.1 Vicinamibacteraceae bacterium | reverse complement strand
ACCGCCGCCTCAAGCACGAGATCGAATACCTGCGCCACACCCAGTCGGACATCTACGACTTCGACCGGATCGTCGGCGCCAGCGGCGCGCTGCAGCGCGTCCTCGACGTCGTCAAGAAGGTCGCGCGCAGCAACGCGACCATCCTGATCCGCGGCGAAACGGGCACCGGCAAGGAGCTGATCGCGGGTGCCATCCATCACAACTCGCCGCGCAACACGCGCAACTTCGTCAAGGTGAACTGCGCCGCGCTCCAGGAGAACCTCCTCGAGTCGGAGCTGTTCGGCCACGAGAAGGGGGCCTTCACCGGCGCCGACAAGCAGCGCATCGGCCGCTTCGAGCAGGCCGACGGCGGCAGCCTCTTCCTCGACGAAGTCGGCGACATGAGCCAGAACACGCAGGCCAAGATCCTGCGCGTGCTCCAGGAGCACGAGTTCGAGCGCCTCGGCGGCACGCGCACCCTCCGCGTCGACGTTCGCCTGATCACCGCGACCAACCGCAACCTGGCGCAGATGGTCTCCACCGGCCACTTCCGCGAGGACCTCTACTACCGGCTCAACGTCGTCGCCATCGAGATGCCGCCCCTGCGCGAGCGCAAGGAGGACATCCCGGCCCTGGCGCAGTTCTTCATCAAGAAGTACGCCGCCGAGCTGAAGAAGAAGGTCGAAGGGCTGACGCCCGACGCCAACAAGCTGCTGCTCCGCTACAACTTCCCCGGCAACATCCGCGAGCTCGAGAACACCATCGAGCGCTCCGCCCTGCTCGCCGACAGCCGCTTCATCGAAGCCGACGACCTGCGCCTCGGCGAAGCCTCGTCGAGCAGCGACGGCTCCGGCGCCGCCGTCGTCAAGCTGCCGCCGACCGGGATCGCGCTCGAGGAGATCGAACGGCAGGCGCTGGTCGAAGCGCTCCGGATGTCGAACTGGGTGCAGAAGGACGCCGCGGAACTGTTGCACATCAGCCCGCGGGTGATGAATTACAAGATCAAGGTCCTCGGCATCGAGCTGCCCCGCTCGCGCCGGACCGCCGCGGCCGTTGCCGAAGCTGTGATCTAGGCTGGCGCGGCGATGGCGCCAGTCTCGTCCGAGGCCTAAGCTGGACCGCATGCCGGACTGGTCGTACCGGACCGCGCTCCGTCCCCTGCTGTTCGCGCTGCCGCCGCGAACGGCGCGCGACCTGTCGCTGGCGGTGATGGGCGCGCTCGGCTCGCTGTCGCCGGGCCGGCTGGTCATCGACCTGCTCGGGCACATGCGCCCCGACGACGGGCTGCGCGTCTCGCTCGCCGGCCTCACGTTCCCCTCCCGCATGGGCCTCGGCTGCGGCCTCGATCCGCATGTGCGCGCGACCAGCGCGCTCGCCCGCTTCGGGTGCGGCTTCGTCGAGGTCGGCCCGATCGCCGTCGATCCGCGCCGTGGCGGCGTCCTGGAGCGCGACGATGCGATCGACAACCTCGTCGTCGCCGATCCGCCGGAGACGTGCGGCGTCGCTGTCGCCATCGCCCGGCTCGCCCGCACCCACGCCGCCGGCGCCGTCATCCTGGCGCGACTCGACGTCACGAGCGATCAGGATCCCGGCGTCGCGAAGCGCCAGCTCGAGTCGCTCCTCGCGTCGCTCACGACGCATGTCGCCGGGTTCACGATCGCCTGCGGCCGCGCCTCGTGGCCGGCAGAGGCGTGGCGCACGGTGCTCGACGGCGCCATCGCCGCGGCGCGCGCGGCGGGTCGGCCGCTGTTCGTGGTCGTCCCGCACGGGTCGACCGCCGCGGAGCGGCGCATCTGCCTCGCGGCGGGCGGCGCCGCCGACGGCTTCGTGGTCGACGGGGCGACACCGCTCGGCGAAGGCCGGCGTGTCCTCGGCGCCCTCAACCGCCAGACGGCGCTCGAGACGATCCGGGCCATCCGCGACGCGTGCGGCCCCGCGGTGCCGATCCTCGCCAGCGCCGGCATCCACGAGCCGCAGGACGCGCTCGACGCGATCGCCGCCGGCGCCGACCTCGTCGCCATCGACAGCGGACTCGTGTTCGGCGGCCCGGGCCTCCCGAAGCGCATCAACGAAGCCCTGGAGGCAGTTTCTGCAAGTTGCTCGGAGCTTGCTCCGAGCACGCTCCGAGCAGACGCTCCACCGAAGCGTGACGATCGGCCGGCGGAGATGGGGTGGCTGTGGACGCTGCTGCTCGGCGCCGGCATGCTCGGCGGCAGCGTCCTCGCGCTCGCCATCGCCACCACGCGTGTCGTGCTCCCCTACGACGAGCACTTCGTCGGCCTGGCGCGGCACGAGCTGGCGGCGGTCAATCGACAGCTGCTGCCGTTCCTGACCCACGACCGCGTGACGCTGGCCGGCGCGATGACCTCGATCGGCGTGCTCTACGCCGGACTCTCGTGGTTCGGCGTGCGGCGCGGCCGGCATTGGGCCCAGGTCGCGATCCTCGCGTCAGGGGCGACCGGCTTCGCCAGCTTCTTCCTGTTCCTCGGCTTCGGCTATTTCGATCCGTTCCACGCCTTCGTCACCGCGATCCTGTTCCAGTTGATGCTGCTCGGCATCCACGGGCGGATCGCCGCGCCATCCGGGCTGCCGGCACCGATGCGGGTCGAAGATCGCGCCTGGCGGCTCGGGCTCTGGGGTCAGCTCGGGCTCGTGATCCAGGGCGTCGGCTTCATCGGCGCCGGCCTGCTGATCTCCGCGATCGGCGCCACGCACGTCTTCGTGCACGAGGACCTGGAGTTCCTGCAGACCTCGGCGCAGGCGCTGGCCGACGCCAGCCCGAACCTGGTGCCGCTGGTCGCGCACGATCGCGCCACGCTGGGCGGCATGCTGCTCGCCAACGGCCTGATCGTCCTGCTCACGAGCCTGTGGGGGTTCCGGCCGGGTGAGCGCTGGCTGTGGTGGACGCTGCTCGCCGCCGGCGTCCCCGGTTACGCCGCGGCGATCGGCATCCACTACGCGGTCGGTTACCACAGCACGTTTCACCTCGCACCGGCGTTCGTGGGGCTCGCGCTCTTCGCCGCGGCGATGACGCTGGCCTGGCCGTCGCTGTGCCGCCGCGACGGCTGACCTATTCGGCGACGCGCCTTCGCGCGTCGACCAGACGATGGCTGCGGACTCCGTCCTCGCCATTCGTCACGTCGCGCTGGTCGCGCGGGGGCGCCGTCGGGCGCGCCTAGCGCTCAGGCCTTCGGGTGCGCCTTCTTGTAGACCGACATCAGATAGGCCATGTCGACGTGGGTGTAGCGCTGCGTGGTGCTCAGGTTGACGTGACCGAGCAGCTCCTGGATCGCCCGCAGATCCGCGCCGGCCTGCAGCAGGTGCGTCGCGAACGAGTGGCGCAGCGCGTGCGGGCTGATGCCGTGCCGCAGCGCGCAGCGGGCGACGTAGCGGGTGACGAGGCGATGCACGCTGCGGCTGGTCAGGCGGCCGCCTCGATAGTTGAGGAACAGCGCGGCGGTGTCGTCGCGGCGCTGCCGGCGGCCGCCCACGGCGGCGACGGCGCGCCCTGTGACGCGTCCCGCCCGGGCCGGCGTGGCTGCGGCCGGCGCAGCCGCACCCGTCGCGGTCGCGCCTGGCACTGCCGTGTCGGGCACTGCCGTGTCGGGCACCGCCGTGCTTGGGCGCGGCTGCGTCCGTCGCGCCTCGCGCATCGCGGCGAAGAACCGCCCGTCGAAGATCGCCTCGCGATCGCGCAGCCACGCCTGGAGCGCCTCCGCGGCGCTCTGGTTGAACGGCACGATGCGCTCCTTGCGGCCCTTGCCGAGGACGCGGACCATGCGCCCGGCCAGGTTCACCGAGTCGAGATCGAGCCCGACCAGCTCGCTCAAACGCAGGCCTGAGGCGTAGAACAGCTCGAGGATGGCGCGATCGCGGCGGCCGAGCGCGTGCGTCGTGTCGGGCGTCTCGAGGAAGCGCGTCATCTCGTCGACGCCGAGGTGCTTGGGGATCCGCCGTTCGAGGCGCGGCGCGGTGACGAGCGTCGTCGGATCGCCCTCGATCAGCCCTTCGCGCCGCAGGTAGCGGGCGAACGTGCGGACGGCGGAAATCTTGCGGGCCACCGAGGCCCGCGCGCTGCCGCGGGCATGGAGCTCGGCGAGGAACCCGCGCAAACTGGCCAGCGTGACGTCCTCGGGGCCGAGGTCGGCCCGGCGGCGGCCCGAGCCCGCGGCGACGTGGGCGAGGAACTGCGACAGATCGCTCTCGTAGGCGCGGACGGTGTGCGGCGAGACGGCGCGGTTGAGCGCGAGGAACTCGAGAAAGCCGGCCAGCTGCCCCTTGAGCGACGCCGCGACCTCGTCGTCGTCGTGGCTGGCCGGCCGGCCGCGGGCGCTGGCGCGACGGGGACCGGCCATGGTGCAGCCGCCTACGCCAACGCGGCCGACGACGCCGGCACCGCCGCGACCTCACGCAGGAAGCCGTCGAGGTCGGCGAGGGCACGCGCCGAGAGGGCCTGCTTGCGGTCGGCCTTGCTGCGCGGCGGATCGTCGAGCGGCGGCATGATCCCGAAGGTGATGTTGGTCGGATCGTAGTGCGCCGGATCGGCGTGCGAGGCGTAGTGCGCCAGCGCCCCGATCGCCGTCGTCCGGGGCGCGACGATCGGCGCCTGCGCCCGCGCCAGCCGCGCCGCGTTGATCCCGGCCAGCAGGCCCGACGCCGCCGATTCGACGTAGCCCTCGACGCCAGACACCTGACCGGCGAGGAAGAGATCGGGCCGCGCCCGCACCTGCCATGTCGGCGCCAGCACGGTTGGACCGTTGACGTAGGTGTTGCGGTGGACCATGCCGAAGCGGACGAACTCGGCCTGCTCGAGCCCCGGCACCAGCCGCAGCACCCGCGCCTGCTCGCTCCATTTCAGCTGCGTCTGGAAGCCGACCAGGCTGAAGTGATCGCCGGCCAGCGTGTCCTGCCGCAGCTGGACGATCGCATACGCCCAGCGGCCCGTGCGCGGATCGTCGAGCCCGGCCGGCTTCATGGGCCCGAAGCGCAGCGTGTCGCGGCCGCGGTGCGCCATCACCTCGATCGGCAGGCAGCCCTCGAAGAACTTGGTGTTGTCGAAGTCGTGCACCGTCGCCGACTCCGCGGCCACCAGCGCGTCGTAGAAGACGTCGTACTCGGCGCGCGTGAACGGACAGTTCAAGTAGTCGCCTTGCCCGTCGTCCACGCCGCAGGCGGGGCCGACGGACACGGGCGCCGACGCTCCCGCGGCCCCAGGCGCCGACCCGGGAGCGGACTGCCCTTCCGCTGACGGTCCCCGCAGCGATCGATCCCAGCGCGAGGCGCGAAACACCTTGCTGCGATCGATCGACTCGGCGAGCACGATCGGGCTGATCGCGTCGTAGAAGTAGAGGTGCTCGGCGCCGACCATCCGCGCCAGATCGGCCGACAACGTGTCCGACGTCAGCGGTCCCGTGGCCAGGATCACCGGCCCGCCGTCGGCGCGCGGCATCGGGATCGCCGGCACTTCGCCGCGAACGATCGTGATCAGCGGATGCACCGCGAGCGCGGTCGTCACTTCGGCCGAGAAGCGCTCGCGATCGACGGCCAGCGCGGCACCGGCCGGCACGCGCGCGATCTCCGCGGCCCGCATGATCAGCGAGCCGAGCCGGCGCATCTCCTCTTTGAGCAGACCGACCGCGTTGTCGAGCTTGTCGCCGCGGAAAGAATTGCTGCAGACCAGCTCGGCGCAGCCGGCGGTCTTGTGCACCGCGGTGGGCGTGACCGGCCGCATCTCGTGCAGCATGACGCGGACGCCGCGGGACGCGATCTGCCACGCGGCTTCGCTGCCGGCCAGCCCCGCCCCGACGATCTGGACGACGGGTTCGATCACGACGGACCTCAGGCGCGCTTGCGCGCTCCGGTCTTGGCCGCCGGTCGCCGCGCGCCGCCGGCGCCCCTGCGGGCGCCCTTCTTCTGCGGCGGCCCGAGCGCTTCGCGCGCCTTGAGCAGCTCGTCGGCCTCGGCGATGGTGACGGTCGCGGGGTCGGCGCCCTTGGGCAGCGACGCGTGCGTCGTCCCGTCCGTGACGTACGGGCCGTAGCGCCCGGCCAGCACCTGCATCGCCTTCTCCGAGCCGGGCCGCGCGCCGAGCGCGTTCAGCACGGTGCGCGACGCGCTCTGCCGGCGGTTCTGCTTCGGCTGCCGGAACAGCTCGACAGCCTGATCCAGCGTGACCTCGAACACCGCCGCTTCCGAGTCGAGCGATCGGAAGTCGGTGTTGTGCTTCACGTACGGCGAGTAGGGGCCGAAGTTGGCGACGATCGGCTTGCTGTCGTCCGGATGCACGCCCACCTCGCGCGGCAGGCTCAGAAGCTGCAGCGCCTGGTCGAGCGTCAGCGTCGATTCGCTGAAGAGGCTCTTGGGCAGCGACGCGCGCTTCGGCTTCGTCGCCTTGGCGCCCTTGGCGCCCTTCTCCGGCATCTCGCCGAGCTGCACGTACGGTCCGTAGCGACCGGTCAGCAGGTAGACCTGCTCGGCCGTCGCCGGGTGGACGCCGAGCGAGCGCGGGCCCTCGGCCTTGGCGTTGAGAAGTTCGACCGCGTGCTCGACGGTGAAGTCGGCCGGCGCGACTTCGTCCGGCAGCGACGCCGTGTGTCCGTCGCCGCCTTCGCCGCGCGCCAGGAACGGACCGAAGCGGCCGATGCGGACGCGGATCGGGAGGTTCGACTCGGGATCGGTGCCGACGTCGATGGCGGGGTACGGGATCTGATCGTCGGACTGGGCCCGCTGCGCAAGGCCGGGACGGCCGGGTGTGCCGCGGTAGAAGTCGCGGACGAAATCGAAGGACGTCCGCTCGCCGCTGGCGATCTGGTCGAGGTCCTCCTCCATCTCCGCGGTGAACCCGAGGTCGACGTAGTCGGAGAAGTGCGATCGCAGCAGGCTGGTCACGGCGAACGCGGTGAAGCTGGGCACCAGCGCCTTGCCTTGGCGGAACACGTAGCCGCGGCCCAGGATCGTCTTGATGATCGAGGCATAGGTCGACGGCCGGCCGATGCCTTCGTCCTCGAGCCGCTTCACGAGCGATGCGTCCGTGTAACGGGCCGGCGGCGTCGTCTCGTGTCCCTTCGACTCGAGCCGTGCCAGCGTCGCCCCCGGCGCCCCCTGGGCACCGATCGACTGGCCGCGCGACAGCGTCGGCAGGATCGTTTCCTGATCGTCGAGCGCCGCCGCCGGATCGTCGCTGCCTTCGACGTAGGCGCGCAGGAACCCGGCGAACTGGATCGCCTTGCCGGAGGCGGTGAACACGGCATCGCCCTGGCCGGAGGGCGCGGTGATCTCGACCGACGTGCGCAGCAGCCGGGCGTCGGCCATCTGCGAGGCGATCGCACGCTTCCAGATCAGCTCGTAGATACGGGCCTCGTCGACGTCGAGCCCCGACATCTGCTGCGGCCGGCGATCGAAGTCGGTCGGCCGGATCGCCTCGTGCGCTTCCTGCGCGTTGCGGACCTTGGTCTGGTACTGCCGCGTGCCGGTGTGGAACTCCGGGCCGTAGATGTCCGTGACGGCCTTGGCGGCCTCGCCGAGCGCCTTCTGGCTCAGCGTCGTCGAGTCGGTGCGGTGATACGAGATCAGGCCTTCATCGTGCAGGCCCTGCGCCGCCTTCATCGTGCGGTCGGCCGAGAACCCCAGCTTGCGGTTGGCCTCCTGCTGCAAGGTCGACGTCGTGAACGGCGGCGACGGCCGCTGCGTCTGCGGCCGTTCCTCGACGGCAGTCACCGCCCACGGCAGCCGGCCGCGCAGGTCGGAGGCGAGCGCGCCGGCATCCGCCTCGGTCAGCAGGCGCGCCGTCGATTCCTTCATCTTCCCGGTCGCAGCGTCGAAGTCCTTGCCGCTGGCGATGCGCCGATCGGCGAGCCGCACCAAGGTGGCGGTGAACTCGCGGCCCTCAGCGGCGATGCGGGCTTCGAGATCCCAGAACGACGCCTTGTGGAACGCGCGCCGTTCCTCTTCGCGCTCGACGATGAGGCGGACCGCCACGCTCTGGACCCGGCCGGCAGAGAGACCGGTGCCGACCTTTTTCCAGAGGACAGGCGACAGGGTGTAGCCGAACAGCCGGTCGAGGATGCGGCGCCCTTCCTGGGCCTTCACGAGGTTGGCATCGACGTCGCGCGAGTGCTCCATGGCCTCGCGGACGGCTTCCTCGGTGATCTCGTGGAAGACGATGCGCCGGGTCGGCACCTTCGGCTGGAGGACCTCCTGGAGGTGCGCGCTGATCGACTCGCCTTCGCGGTCCGGGTCGGTCGCCAGCAGGACTTCGGACGCGTCCTTGACGGCGGCCTTGAGCTCGCTGATCCGCTTCCTCTTGGACAGCGGGACGACGTAGTAGGGCGTGAAGTCACCGTCGACGTCGACGGCCATCCGGCCCCAGGGCTTGTCCTTGATCTCCTTGGGGACCTCGCTCGCACGCTCGGGGAGGTCGCGGACGTGCCCGATGCTCGCCTCGACCCGGTACTTGCCGCCGAGGAACCGAGACAATGTCTTGGCTTTTGCCGGCGACTCGACGATGACCAGGGGTTTCGCCATAAGCCGCCCCTACCTTACCACTGCTATCGGAGCCATCCGGAAGCCGCCGCCAGGCAACCGTGTGACACGGCCGGCGATTTCGTGCAGCGACAATCGGCTCAGCAGGTCGGCCGTCGGCAGCCCCGTCGCCGCGTCGAGCGCCTCGAGCGAAAGGGTTTCGCCGCCGTCCAGAGCGGCCAGGATCGGATCGACCGGCGCCGTCGAATCGGGCGCCGCGGCGACGGCGTGTCCCGCGGCGGCGGGCACCACCCGCCAGCCCAACGCTGCGAGGACGTCCTCGGCCGTTTCCACCAGTGCCGCGCCGTCCCGGATCAAGCTGTGGCTGCCCTTGTGCCGCACGCCGAGCGCCGTGCCGGGGACGGCCATGACCTCCCGCCCCTGGTCTGCGGCGCACCGTGCCGTGATCAGCGAGCCGCTGCGGAACGACGCCTCGACGACCACGACGCCCAGCGACAGGCCGCTGATGATGCGGTTGCGCCGCGGGAAGTGCTCGGCGAGCGGTGGCGCCTGCGGCGGCAGCTCGGAAACGATTGCGCCGCTCGCGGCAATCACCTGAGCGAGCGGCCCGTGCTCGGGCGGATAGACCCGGTCGAGGCCGCAGCCGAGGACGCCGACCGTGGTCCCGGTGTCGAGGGCGCCACGATGCGCGGCTTCGTCGACGCCGCGGGCGAGGCCGCTGGCGATCACGAAGCCGAACCCGGCGAGATCGCGCGCCAGCGTCCGGGCGACTTCGAGCGAGGAGGGCGTGGCGTAGCGCGAGCCGACGATGGCCAGCGTCGGCTGTGCGAGCGCGGCCACCTCGCCGTTGATCCAGAGGAGCGGCGGCGGATCGGCGATGGCCGCCAGCCGCGGGGGATACGCCGGATCGCCGAAGACGACGGCCCGGCGGCGGCCGGCGGCCACGTCGGCGATCAATGGAGTGGCGACAGCCTGGGCGTGGGCGAGCGTCGCGGCGGCCCGGGCCGGGCACGCCTCGGCCAGGGCAGCATCGAGGCGGAAGGCGGACAGGTGTGGCGCGGGCGATCGGGAGAGAAACGCCCTGAGCAGGTTGGCGCCGAGCGCGCCTGGAAGAACGGAGAGTTCGACGGCGGACGTCAGGTCGAGCACGGGGGCCTCCTCGACGCACGGCGGCGGCGGGACCCCGTGAAACAACACGAGGAGCCGCCCCGACGCCGATGCGTCCGGAATGACCCCTCCGTCGTAGTGTAAAGCGTCGTGCGCCGGCCGTCACGTGGCCGCCCGCACGCCCCGTGTGCAGGCGTGTTCCGGAGGGCAATTCAGCCCTTGCTGGCCCTGGGGGCGAGGACTATAGTGGGAGCCACACTCATGGCGAGACTCAGACTGGCAGCCGCGTTCGTGGTAATGGGGCTGACGCTGGCGGCCGCTCCGCTCCTGGCTGACACCCGCGGCGATTCGAAGGCGCAGGTCTCCTTCGGCATCACGGCGGCGCAGAAAGACCTGTGGAAGGAAGCCCTCTACCGCTGGAAACGCGCGGTCGAGATGGATCCGACCTACGCCGCGGCCTTCAACAACCTGGCGATCGCCTACGAGCACAACGGCCAGTTCGACGAAGCCCGGGTCGCCTATGAAAAGGCGCTCGAGCTCGAGCCGAATAATGTGCTGATCAAGCAGAACTACGACCTGTTCCGAGAGATCAATGATCGGGCCAACCGCAACGGCGAACGGTAGCACTCGCAAGCTCGTGTCGTTCGGTGCGGGGGCGCTCGCGCTCACGCTCCTGGCATCGGGCTGCGTCAGCTTTTACGAAATCCCGATCGAGACGCCCATCAAGGCCAAGCTCGACGTGTCACCGTTCCAGCGCGTGCACGTGGTCGGCTTCATCGCCGGTGGCTCCGACGACGTCGACGCCAACCTCGAGACCGTCCGGCTCCTGCGCAGCCAGCTGCGCACGCGGTCGGGCCTGCGTGTCATCGAAGCGGACGTGCTCCCGCTCGCCGAGATCGCCCAGGAGATGAACAAGGACGCCGGTGCCCCCGCCGAGGCCCCGGCCACGGAACCCGCCGCGCCCGAGCCCAAGCCGGTCACGCCCGGCATCAAGCCAGCCAC
>JANOIR010000388.1:0-1729 GCA_031407765.1 Vicinamibacteraceae bacterium | reverse complement strand
CCCGCCGCCTCGACGCCGAGCGTGTAGACGCGGCCACGGCTCGCCGCCACCGGCGTGAAGTCGAAGGAGAACCAGCCGGGGCCATAGAGCGGCACCGGATCGCCGGCGCGCGAGGCCCGCAACGGCTCGCCCGCGGCGGCGTCGGCGTCGCCGCCTTCCCACAGCCAGAAGCGCAGGCGGGTGTCGCCGCCGTCGCTATCGGGAACGAGGAAGACCTCGATGCGCGACAGGTCGTCCTCGGTGGCGGTGAAGACCTGGACGACGTGCAGGCCGGCCGTGAGGTCGACGCGATGGTCCCAGTCGGGCTGTTGACCGGCGAGTGTGTCGAACGGAAGCACAGGGTTTCTGACTGGCGGTAATCGAGCTCACCCGCGCGTCAGCGCGGCGGCGAGCAGGGGAATCAGGATCTCATGATGCCCGACCAGGGCATAGCCTTTGCCTACGCCCGAGGTGGGTCTGCTGACGACATTGGTCATGGGCCGATAGTGCCGCAGGAAGTCGAGGTTGACCGTGGTCAGACCATCGAGCGACAAGCCCCGGTTGCGGACCAGCGCCACCGCCTTGAGGAAGACCTCGGGCAGAATCACGGCCGAGCCGCAGTTCAGGAACACGCCGCCGGCCAGGTGGGCGACGTTCGAGACGAAGTAGCGGAAGTCGCGCAGGCTGCCTTCGCCGAGCGCCGCGCCGGACGCCGCCGGGTGCATGTGGATGATGTCGGTCCCGATCGCCACGTGCACCGTCACCGGGATCCCGACGCGCGCCGCCGAGGCCAGCAAGCTGACCTCGGCATGGGGCGGAGCCGTCTGCGCCTGGTACTCGCAGACCGCCTGGCCGCGGCCGAGGCCGTCGCCGACGCCGTCGTTGATGGCGCCGTTCAGCAGCGTGCCGGTCTCCTCGGCCATGCCGAAAAGACCAGGGCCGAGCACCGCGTCGACGTCCTCGGAGGTCGATCCGCCGAGCGCGATCTCGAAGTCGTGGATGACGCCGGCGCCGTTCAGCGCCAGCGCCGAGACGAAACCGCGCGCCATCAGGTCGACGAGGATCGGCGACAGCCCGGTCTTGATGACGTGGGCGCCGAGGCCCCAGATGATCGGCCGCCCGGCGGCATGGGCGGCGCGCATGGCCGCGACGATGGCTTTGAAGTCGGCGCCGGCGAGCAGATCGGGGAAGGCGTCGGCGACGCTGCCGAGCGCGCGCGCCGCCTCGGGGCGCGCGAAGTCGGCGACGCGCACCTTGCTCGGCCGCGAGGCGAGCGGATAGCTCCGCAGCCCCGAGAGGTCGAATTCGGCGTAAGGCAGCTTCACGGACCAGACGCTACTTGACCTCGACCTCGATGACCTTCATCGGCTCCTTGCCCGGGTTGCGCACCAGGTGCGTCACCTTGGCCTCACGGAAGCCGGCCGATCCCGCTTCGAAGCTCACGACCTCTTCCGGCTTGCCGGCGTCGGCGAAGGCGAGCTGGCCCTTGGTCAGGATGACGCCGACGTGCGCCCACGGGTGGGTGTGGCTGTCGCCGGCGCCTGGTGCGAACACGACCTCGCGCACGCGCACCTGGTCGTTCTCGAGCAGGACCTTGACGGCCGGCTTGGCCATCGCACCCTGCGGCGCCGCCTCGCGCGTCGCGTTCGCGTGACCTGGGGCTGCGGTCGCCCGCAGCCCGACGAAGCCGACCACGCCCGTCACCACCACGCCCGTCACCAGCCCCGCCACGTAGCTCCGCGTCATCGAT
>JANOIR010000381.1:0-2189 GCA_031407765.1 Vicinamibacteraceae bacterium | reverse complement strand
GACATCTCGGTGGACATCAACCGGGCCTCCGGCGCCGTGCCGCTGGCGCCGGGCCAGGTGCCGGCAGCGCTCGACTGGACCAGGGCGATCGATCTGGGCGGCGACGCATCGAGCGCCAGTGCATTCGCCCCGGATGCGGTCATCGCAGGCGGCCGGACCATCACGCTGGCCGGCGACTTCACGGGCATCTCGGGCAAGCTCGGCCTGAGCGCGTTCGGCGTGGTGCAGGCATTTGCCTCGTTCGCGATGACCATCCGCACGGTGGACGTCAACCTGAACGGCGACGCCGTCATCGGCGCGGGCGACATGAACGACGCGCAGCTGCTCACCATCGATCTGCAGCTGCTGCAGCTCAATCCCGCGGATTCCTACTACGGCGCGATCGCGCCCGTGGGCTCCAGCGGTGTCCTGCCCGGCCTGTTCGTAGGCTCGGGCGGCGTCGGCTTCAAGGTGGACAGCGGCCGCCTGACGTTCGCGACCCTCAAGGCGAATCCGTTGAGCGCCGATCCGACGCGAACCTACACCGCGATCATGGCGGGCGTGCGCGGCGCGGCGCTGGTCGGGCTGCCCGCGGGCATCGTGGTCGAGGCGATCCGACTCGACTTCGCCTCGAGCGGCTCGTCGCTTTCCACACCGACGGTGCCGGTGGGCCTCAACTGGAGCAATGCGATCGACTTCCAGGCCACCGACACGGTATTCGACGCCGACCCGGTCGTGGTCGGTTCGCGCACCATCGACCTGACGGCAGCCGATGCGGGACTGTCGATCAGCGGCGCGCTGAAGCTGGACATCATGGGATACGTGCTGGCCGCCGGCGAGTTCGAGTTCGAGCAATTTGGCGGCCTGAACGGCTCCGACGGCGCGATCACGCTCTCGAACGCGAGCGGCCAGCGCCTCTCGCTTTCAAACATGTACTTCTTCGTCGGCGTGGGCGGCGCCTTCACCGCGGACGCGGACGGCAACATCACCGGCCTCGACACCGGCGAGGCGATCGGCTTCAGCGTGACCGGCGCCAGCCTGGACCTGGTCATCGTCAAGGAAACGGCCGGTGCGCTGCGCAGCTGGATGGGCGTCGCGGCGCATGTGAACGCCATGGGCGTACACGGGCTGCCGAACGTCTTCGAGCTGGAGATCCTCAACCTCGACTTGCGCTTCAACGGCAAGGCGGCCGACCTCAGCAAACTCAGCTGGGCGGCGCTGTCGGTCCTGCCGGGCGACCCGTTCAAGCTCGCCGGCACGCAGCTGGCGCAGATCCAGCGCCCGATGGACGTCTCCATCACGGGCCAGCTCTACGTCAACATCTCGGGTTTCGTGATCGCGCTGGCCGGCTTCAGCATCGACCAGCAGTCGGGCGTGGCGCTGAACGACACCAAGGGCGTGATCATCCCGTTCGCCCCGCCCGGACAGCCCGGCGCCAACGTCCTGGTGATCCGCCTCACCGGCGCCTACCTGTTCGTCGGCGTCGACGGCTATGTCAACAAGCTCGGCTACCCGAATGGCACCGGCAACAGCTTCCTCGATGATCTGGAAGATGCGGGCTCGGTCGGTTTCTTCGTGGAGAACGCCAGCCTGGATCTGGCGATCGTCAGCGAGTCGACCGTGGGCGGCCGCAAGTGGGTGGGCGTCGCGGCCAATATCGCCAGCCTGGGGGTGGTCGGGCTGCCCGACGCCTTCAGCCTGAAGATCAAGGACCTGCAGTTCCTCTACAACGTGGCCGCGAGCAACGGCCAGCGCATGGACTGGAAGGCGCTGGCGGCCAACGCGGCCGACGGCTTCAACGTCGGCCTGGGCACTTTGGCGCTGCTCGACAACACGGTCGACTTCAAGGTCGCCGGCTCGGTGTACGTCGCCATCGAGAACTTCGTCTACGTGAGCGGCAGCGTCGCGCTGCAGCGCAGGGACCTGCTCGTGAAGACCGTGGGCAGCACGGCCGCCGCCACGCCGATGTCCGTGCTGACCATCGGCGCGAGCGACCTGCGGGCCTTCGTCGGCATCGGCGATGCCGACAGCGACGACAACGACCAGGTCGACGACGTCGCGGTGCTGCAGCAGAACGCGATCGGCGTGTCGCTGGCGATCGACGACCTGGCGATCGTGCTCGCCAAGCCCTTGCCCGTCGGCGCGACGCCCAGCACCAAGAGCTACTTCGCCTTGTCGGGCGGCGGCAGCGCAAGCCTGATCGGCGTGGA
>JANOIR010000364.1:0-22998 GCA_031407765.1 Vicinamibacteraceae bacterium | reverse complement strand
TGAGGGGACGGCGCGCCACAATTAGATGTTCGAACGGCCCTGGCAGCCGTCGACCGGGATGCATGCGCCGCTGACCCAGCTGGCGCGCGGCGAGACCAGCCACGCCACCACATCGCCGATCTCCTCGGCCCGACCGAAGCGGCCGAACGGCAGCTCGCGCGCCACGAAGTCGGCGATACCGGCCGGATCGGCCTGCTGGCGCTGGTGCCACGAGCCGCCGGGAAACAGGATCGAGCCGGGAGCGATGGTGTTGACGCGGATGTTCTTCGGCGCCAGCTCGCGGGCCAGCGCCTTGCCCAGGCTGATCTCCGCGGCTTTCACCACGTTGTAGGTGAGGCGGCCGCCGGCCTCGCGACCGTAGATCGAGGCGATGAGGACGATGGCGCCGCCGCCGCGGCGGACCATGTGCGGCACCGCGGCCCGCGACGCGCGGACGGCCGGATACAACGTGTAGTCGAGCGCCTCCTGCCAGGCCGCGTCGGGCGTGTCGACCAGGCCGGCGCCCTTGGCCATCCCGACGTTGTTGACGAGGATGTCGACGCCGCCGAAGTGCGCCGCGGCTTGCTCGACGAGCGCGCCCGGGCCGTCGGCCGTCGAGAGGTCGACCGGCACGGCGAGGACACGATCGCCGCCGGACGGCCCGGCGACGGCCGCGACCTGGGCGCGCGCGGCCTCGAGGCGGGCGGTGTCGCGGCCGCAGACGACGACGAGCGCGCCTTCGGCAGCCAGCGTGGTGGCGCTGGCGAGGCCGAGGCCACGACTCGATCCGGTGACGATGGCGACGGTGTCGCGAAGCTGGAGATCCATTCTGGGGCGTTCAGCGGGACGGCACGCCGGGCCAGTCCGAACTGGGACCGACGAAGAGCATGTAGGAGCCCACGTCAGGGCGTGGGTAATCGGGCTCGATGACGCGCGGCTTGGCCGCGACCAGGCGCCACGGCGACAGCCAGCGGGCGTAGACCTCCGGCGCGCGGCCGCAGGTGTAGCCAAGCTCACCGTGGGCGCGGTCGCCCGCTTCGAGGGTCACGTCCGTCTCCTCGCACAGGAGCAGCGTGCCGTCGGGCTTCATGATGCGCAGGAGCTCGGCCACGACGTCGCGGACGCCGGGCTCGGGCACGTGCTGCAGCACGGTGAAGACGAGGCCGATGTCGAAGCTCGCATCCGCCGCTGGCAGCTGCGCCAGCCGCTCGAGGGCGCGGACGTCGATCCCGGGCATCAGGGCGCGCGCGGTCGCGACCAGCCCGGGCTCGCGCTCGAAGCCGACCACCGTGTCGGCGAACTCGCCGAGCAGCGAGGTCAGGCGGCCGAAGCCGCAGCCGACGTCACAGGCGGCGGCGACGCGGCTGCGGTGCCGCGAGGCGAGCAGCAGGCGGACGTCGCGCTGTTCGAGGTACGCGCGCAGCATCGCGCGCGGGCCGTCGACGTCGACGACCTCGCTCGGGGTCCAGACCAGCCGCTCCATGCGTGTCGAAGATATCAGACGGACAAGGAGGCGGCTGCCGCGCTGTCGGACGGCGCGCCAAGCAGCGGCCCGCGACGCGCACTGAGGGCGCGCGGCGCCAACAAACTCAGTCCAGCCAGGCGCGGACGCCGTGCTCGCCCGACGTGACCGCGAACAGCTCGCCCACCGGGCAGCCGCGCGCCGCCGCGTCCGCGGCGACCGCCTCGAGGTCGACGCGTTCGGCAATGATGTTCACCCGCACGTCTTCTGGCACGAGGTCGCTGAGGCTGAGCACCGCGTAGGAGGGGAAGCAGACCTGCACCACGACGCGACCAGCCCGCGTCACGCTGATCCGCAGCCAGCGCGCATGCGGCACGCTGAGGGCGGACCCGCCGGCGCCATTGTCGGCGGCGGCCGGAACGACCGGAGTAGAGGTGGGAGTGACGTGATCGAGCACCGTGTCTGCGCCTTCGCCGAGGTAATCGGCGTTCGGCAGACCACGCGTTAGCGAGGGCGTCCCCCGGTCAGGTCGTTCAGCTGCCAGTCGAACGGGATGAAGCGCACCGCGAAGTCGTTCCTGGCGAGCGCCTGGCGTTCGCCGGGCAGGAAGTGGGGCGCGAGCACGTGCAGGATCGCGCGCTCCATCGGGCTGCGACCGGGATACGCGGGCATGGCGTCCCCGCCGAACGCCTTGGTGAACTCCGCCTCCCGCCAGCTGAAGACGGCGGTCACCGACAGCACCTGCCCTGATGCGTCGATCGAGGCACATTCATGCCGGGTCACGCATTCCCCGGCCACCTTCACCAAATCGGCCTCGAGCGTGTCGCTGCTGAACGCCGAACTGCGCAGTCGCCCGCCGCCGACCGCGCCCCGGCCCAGGGCCAGGAACAGCCGCGGATCGCCGAACCCGGCGATCACCGACTTCTCGATGTCGTCGAGGGTCAGGCGCCGCCCGGCGGCACGCCGCACCTGCTTCTCGAAGACGCCGGGGACCTGGCGGAGGCTGTTGGCGGGATACGCCGACGATCGGCCGGCGATCGGGTAGGCGTCGAGCACGCTCGCGATCACGAAGGCGTTATAAGCATTGATCCAGAACGCGATCTGGCGCGGCCGGGTCCAGCCGTCGTACTCCGCCGTCGGCACGTCGAGCGAGGCGACGTAGCGATCGAGGGCGCCCCGCGATCCGCGCAGCGCACGGTAGTAGACCAGCCCGTCGCGGACGTTGAGGTCGAGCAGCTGGTCGTAGGGCCGATGCATCGCGTCGACGGTCGAGGCCGGCGGATACTGGGCCGCCACCGTGACAATCGATGTCACCGCGACGACGACGGAGACGACAGTGCGCACGAGGCCGCGGCTCATCGCAGAAAGCTCCACAACGCCAGCGCGAAGGCCACCGGCTGTTCCAGGTTGGACATGTGCCCGGCGTCGGGCACGACGACCAGCGTCGCGCCGGGGATGCCGTCGCGCAGCGTCTCGGCCGCCGACGGCGGCGTCAGCGCGTCGTCGGCGCCGACGACGACCAGGGTCGGGCACCCGATCGCGGCGAGGCTGGGCATGGCGTCCGGCCGGGTCTTCAGCGCCTCGAGGGCGTCGACGACGCCTTCGGAGCGGTTGGCACGAGTGAGCGCCCGCAAGGTCGCCGGCACGGCGCCGGCCTGCTGCGCGGCCGGACCGACCAGCTTCGGCAGCATTGCCTCGAGCACGGCGTCCGGGCCGCGCTCGCGCGCCACCGCTTGCAGCTTCACGCGATTGGCCCTGGCCTCGTCGGTGTCTGGCTCGGCGCGGGTGTCGGCCAGGATCAGCGCACGGCATCGCTGCGGGGCCATGCGCTGCACGGCCAGCGTGACGTAGCCGCCCATCGAGAGCCCGCCGATGACCGCGTCCTCGCAGCCGAGATGCCGCATCAGGCCGAGCACGTCCGCGGCGTGGTCGTCGACCGAGAGCGCCGGCGTGCCGCGCGACTCGCCGAGATTGCGCAGGTCCGGCGTGACGAGCGTCCACCCGTGCGGCGTGGTCTCGTGCAGCGCCTCCCACATGCCGGCGTGGAGCGGGAACCCGTGCAGCAGGATCAGCGTGCGGCCTCGGCCCGACTGCAGCCACGAGATCGTCTGCCCGCCCATCTCGACCGTGTGGCGCGTCGTCATCACCAGTATGATCACACGATGCGGAGCACGCCGTGAATCGGCTGGCCCGGCTCGCGTGGATCGTCGTCGCCTGGAACCTGGTGGTGATCGGCTGGGGTGCCTACGTCCGGGCCAGCGGCTCGGGCGCCGGGTGCGGCCAGCACTGGCCGCTCTGCAACGGCGAGATCGTCCCGCGCGTGCCTGCGATCGCCACGCTCATCGAGTTCACGCATCGCCTCACCAGCGGCCTGGCCTTGATCGCCTTGCTGGCGCTCGTCGTCGCGGTCTGGCGATCGCGCCCGGCCGGCCACCCGGCGCGACGCGCCGCCGGCTGGTCGATGCTGTTCATGCTGACCGAAGCCGGCGTCGGCGCCGGCCTCGTGCTGTTCCAGCTGGTCGCCGACAACGCCAGCGTCGCCCGGGCGCTGTTCATGGCGGTGCACCTCGCCAACACCTTCCTGCTGCTCGGGGCGATGACGCTCACCGCGCGCTGGCTGCAGGACGGTCCCGTCGGCGTCTCGATCACCGGGCGCGGCGGACGCGCCCTGACCGTCGGCCTGCTCGCGCTCGGCGTGCTGGTCGTGAGCGTCAGCGGCGCCGTCGCGGCGCTCGGCGACACGCTCTTCCCGGCCACCTCGCTGGCGCACGCCCTCCAGCAGGACCTGTCGCCGACGTCGCACCTGCTGCTGCGGCTGCGGATGCTCCATCCGACGCTCGCGGTCATCGTCGCGCTGGCGTTGATCATGATCGCGCCCCGCCTGGCGATCGACGGCCGCATCGCGCCTGGCGTGATCGCGCCGGGGTCACGCGTCGCGTGGCTGGCCGGCGTGCAGGCCGCGCTGGGCGGAATCAACGTGCTGCTGCTCGCCCCGATCTGGCTGCAGCTCGTCCACCTGCTGGTCGCCGATCTGCTGTGGATGGCGCTCGTGCTGCTGGCCGCGTCGGCGCTGGCCGGACCCGCGGCCGCGCCGGCGGCCGTCACGGCGAGACTTCCGCAGCCGGCCTGACGGCGAGCGGCGAGGCTACCGGGTATCGGCGGTCGGGCCGTACATCGCCGGCACCGGGACGTCGAGCAGCCGCAGGTAGACCCCGAGCTGGGCCCGGTGGTGCACGCTGTGGCTCAGCACGAACGAGCGCAGCACCGCGCCGCGCGGCGACGTGAAAATCTTCTCGCCGCCTTTCTTCAGGGTCCACGGCTGCGCCAGCTCGAGATCGCTCGCCGCTACCAGCGCGGCGCGCGCCTTGGCGATCTTCTCGTCGAATACCGCCAGCGTGTGCGCCAGCGACTGCCACGTCTCGGGCACGAACGGTGGCCCGCCGGGCGGCGCCACGTCGTAGGATTGCTCGCGCAGGGTGAGGATCGCCCACGCCGGAATCGACGCGAGGTGAATCGCGAGCTGGCCGAGCGACATGGATTTCGGGTGGGGCTGCCAATCGGCCCGGGCTTCTGGAACGCGCTCGAGCACCGTCCGCGTCACCGCCGCTTCGTGATCGAACTCGGGGAGGAGCGCCTGCGCCAAAGCCATAGTCCGGTAGGATAGCAATCGATGCCGGCGGCCGTGCTGCACGACGTGCTCTCGGCGGCCGCGAGGCGGCTGCGCGAGGCCGGCCTCGACACGGCCGGCGCCGCCGCCGACGTCGACGTCCTCGCTCGATACCTGCTCGGCTGGGACCGGGCCCGGCTCCTGGCCCACCGTCTCGACGCGGTGCCCGCGGCGTTCCTGGGTCGCTTCAGCGCGCTGATCGACCGGCGCGTCGATCGCGTCCCGGTGGCCTATCTGACCGGCACGCGCGAGTTCTACGGGCTCGACTTCGAGGTCACGCCCGCGGTGCTGATCCCGCGCCCGGAGACGGAGCTGGCCGTCGACGCGGCGCTCGAGGCGCTCGCGGCGCCGGGCGCGAGGGGTCGCGGCGTCGATCTCGGCACCGGCAGCGGCTGCATCGCCGTCGCCCTCGCGGCCACCCGCACCGACGCCACCCTCGTCGCCGTCGATCGATCGCGCGATGCCCTGGCCGTGGCCGGGCGCAACGCGCGCCGTCACGGTGTCGCGAGCCGGATCGCGCTGGTCGCCGGCGACCTCGCGACCGCGCTGGCGCCGCATCTCCAGGTCGATCTGGTGGTGTCGAACCCTCCCTATGTGCCCGATGGGAGCCCGGACGTGGGCGCCGACGTGGCCCGGCACGAGCCGGCGTCGGCGCTGTACGCCGGAGTGGATGGACTCGATGTCGTCCGCCGGCTGATCGTGGACACCCCTCGTCTGGTGCGTCCCGGCGGCTGCCTGGTGATGGAAATCGGCGCCGGACAGGCGCCGGCCGTCGCCGCGCTGGCCGCCGCGATCGGCGCGTGGTCGCCGGCTGCGTTTCGCGCCGATCTCCAGGGCATCGCGCGCGTCGTCGTGCTCTCTCGCATTGCCGCCGGCAGCCGATAATGGGTCATGCGCCGTTCAATCGTCCCTGCCCTGCTCGCCGGAGGCCTCGCGCTCGCCGGCCCCCACGACACCCGCCTGACCGCATCGGTCTCGAAAGGCTCGACGCTCGGGTTCCGTGCCGCCGATCACAACCCCTACGGCGTGAACAACGAGTACGGGATGATCAACTTCTCGATCGAGAACACCACCGGCTCGAGCGGGGTCGGACAGGACGCGCACCGCCGGGTCCGCGAGGCCGGCGTCGGCTGGATCCGCTACTGGCTCAGCTGGGAAGTGGCGCAGCCGACGAACGATCCCAATCCTGCGAATTGGAACTGGACCGCGTCCGACTACGACATCGACGCCGCCATCGACCAGGGGCTCAACGTCTACGTCACCATCCTGGGTGCGCCGGCGTGGGCACACGGCGGCGTCCCGACGTACCACTTCCTGCAGTGCTTCGCGGGGAACGATCAATGGGATCCGACCAAGCCGGGCTGCGGACCGGCAGGCTCCGCCAACGCCTATGCCCCGTTCGATCCCGCTCCGGGTCAAGGCCAGAGCGCCAACTGGCGTCGCTTCGTCCACGCCGCGGTGACCCGCTACGGTGACCGGGTGAAGTACTGGGGCTTCTGGAACGAGCCGACCGAGCGGCACTTCTGGCCGGAGTATCCCGAAGGCCCTTGCTACGATCGGCTCGGACAGCTCGTCACCAAAGTGATCAAGCCGGGGCGCGAAGCGGCCCTTGCCGCCAACCCCGCCGTGCAGATCGTCGGCCCCGACGACTACCTGCCGACCAGCATCGAGCACCTGCTGCGCCTCGAGCGCGACGGCGGCTGCGGCGTGGCCGCGACCGGGCGTCTGTTCGACGTGATTGCGCTCCATTCCTACAACATTCCGTCCGGTGGCGGCGTCCTGAATACGATCCTCGCCACGCTCAACCTCCACTTCCGGCGTGAGGTGTGGCTGACCGAGACCAACGGCGGCGCCGGGCTGTCCAACGCGCTCGGCCACTTCGAGCGCCGCGGCTTGATCAGCAAGGTCTTCGTCGGATCGATGCGCAACCCGGACAGCTGCGGCCCCATCAATCTGCTCGACGGCAACAAGCAGCCGTGTCCGTCCTACGCCACGCTGCAGGCCTACATCGCTGCGCACCCGCCGGCGATGCACGTCGCCGGCACCACCGCCATCGCCGGGCACAACGACTTCGTGCTGCTGATGAACCCCCACGGCTACGCGACGACGGCCACGGTGCACTACTCCACCGCCGAGGGCGTGACGCGGACGTGGAGCTACCCGCTGCCGCCGACCAGCCGGACCACACTGCACGTTCCGTCCGAGGGATGGGGTGGCGTCGAGCAGGGCGTCTCGGTGGTGCCCGGGCGCACCGACCTGCCGATCTGGATCGAGCACGCCGATTACTGGAACAGCAACAAGGCCGGCCGGCTGGCGCAGGGCACCGGCGAGCGCAGCGACACCTGGTACTTCGCCGAGGGCGTCGTCGGCGGCACCTACTGGAAGCACGACAACACCGTCTACAACCCGAGCGCGACCGATCGGATCCGGGCGACCTGGACGTTCATGAACGCCAGCGGCACGCTGGCCGAGGTGACGCACGAGATCGCGCCGCGCGGATCGCGTCGCGTCCGCGTCAACGACGTGCCGGGCATCGAAGGCGAGCACGCGACGCTGGTGCGCGCCGTCTGGGTGGAGGACGGCCAGCCGGCGCCGATCGTCGCCGAGCGCACGATCGCGTGGGGCGACGACATCGAAGGCCACGCCACCCGCGGCGTCCCGTTTCCCTCGCCGACCTGGTACTTCGCCGAAGGCAGCCAGGGCGGGCCGTGGTCGACCTTCCTGCTGCTGATGAACCCGTACGATCGCACCGCCACCGTCGAAGTGCGCTACCTGCAGGAGAGCGGCCTGTCGCAGCCCTATACGTTCTCGGTGCTGCCGCGCCGCCGCTTCACGGTGGCGCCGCCGATCACCGGCGCCTTCGGCATCCAGGTCCGCTCGGTCGCGACCGGCGGCGGCGTCGCCGTGCCGATCATCGCCGAACGGGCGATGTACTTCGGCGAGCCGTGGAACATCGGCCATGCGACCGAGGGCGCGACGACGCCGTCGCAGCGGTGGATGTTCGCCGAGGGGTCGACCGAGGGCGGCCGCTTCTACGATCCCTACCTGCTGCTCGCCAACCCCTCGGCGACGGACGCACGGGTGCGGCTCGACTTCCGCCTCGCCGACGGCAGCGTGTTCAGCGACACCGTCATCGTCGGCGCGGGGCGCCGCCTCACCGTGATCCCGTGGGGCTACGACGCGCTCAAGAACAAGCCGTTCTCGACCGAGGTGGTGAGCGAAGCGATCACGCCCGGCACCGTGCCGGCAGCCATCGTCGCCGAGCGGGCGATGTACTGGAGCGGGAACAGCGGCTGGTACGCCGGGCACTCGACCATGGGGATGCCGTAGTCAAACTCCCAACGACCAATCTCCAACTCCCAAGGAAACCCTTCCACCAGGTTGGGGGTTGGAAGTTGGAGGTTGGGAGTTGTCCTTGCGAGCCCGTTTACGGGCGAAGCGCCAGCAGGTAGGACGGCCGCTCGGCGCCGCGCGCGCCGTCGACGTCGACGACCCGGTAGCCGCGCGCGAAGTAGGTGTGGAAGACGCGGCGGGCGGCATGCCGCCACGCCAGAGCCAGCTCGGGCGCCTCGGCCAGCATCCGCGCGAAATCGGCAGGAATCTCCGCCCGCAGGCGCGGCTCGTCGCGCGCCAGATCGGGCTCGCCGTGCGGGCCACGGAAAGGCCCCTCGATGCGCGTCGGCAGCACGTGCGGCGCATGGCTGACGCTCGCATCGCGCGCCACCAGGGCACCGGCCTCGACCCGGCGCGCGACGTGCGGCGAGGCGAGGTGCCACGACGCGATGAAGCGATCGGTCGGCGAGCCGGCCTCCAACGGGCTGGTCGAGGCCCCGTAGGCGTCGTCCAGATAGCTCTCGATCACCGCGCCGAGCCGGTGGACGTTGAGCCGCGCGTGACCGGCGAGCAGCGGATCGAACGTCCACTCGATCAAATCGACGGCGCGGGCGAGGGCCCGCTCACGCTGCGCCAGCTTGAGGCGCAGGCCGAGCGCCTGGCCCCGCGCGGCCGGTGCGACGGCGAGCAGGTGCGACCACTGCATCGGCCGGCCGTTTCGGATCCCGGGCAGCGAGAACACGAAGGCGACGAGGCGACGCGTGTCGTCCTCGGCGCCGAGCAGGATGCCGCCGGTCTTGGCCGCCACGGCGAACATCGACCGCGGCACGACGTCGTCACAGTCGTCGCCCCACACCTCGCGCTGCAGCCTGACCACTGCGTCGTAGTCGTCGAGCGTGTCGAGGTCGCGCAGCCGCATGCGGACCGAGTCTACCGCGGGCGTATGTCGCGCCGGCGCTCAGACCAGACTGCGGATCAGCGTCAGCAGGAGATCGACGGCGACCTTGTTGTGGCCGCCCTGCGGGATGATCACGTCGGCGTAGCGCTTGCTCGGCTGCACGAACTCGAGGTACATGGGCTTGACCGTGCCCAGGTACTGTTCGATCACCGAGTCCATCGTGCGGCCGCGCTCGGCGACGTCGCGCTGCAGGCGGCGGATGAAGCGCGCGTCGTCGTCGGTGTCGACGAACACCTTGATGTCCATCTGCGCCCGCAGCGCGGCGTCGGCGAAGATCAGGATGCCCTCGACGATGACGGCGCGCCGTGGCGCGACGGTCTCGGTCGTCGTGCGCCGCACGTAGCGCGCGAAGTCGTAGAGCGGCGCCTCCACGGCGCGGCCGGCCTTCAGTTCGGCGACGTGCCGGACCATCAGGTCGGTCTCGAGCGAGTCGGGATGGTCGTAGTTGAGGGCGGTGCGATCCTCGAGCCGCAAGTCGAGCCGATCGCGGTAGTAGCGATCGTGCTCGAGAATCGAGACACTGTCGGGCCCCAGCGCTTCGACGATGCGGCGGACGACGGTGGTCTTGCCTGAGCCGGAGCCACCGCAGACGCCGATGACGAGCCGGCTGGGCTGGGGCCCTGGCCCATCCACCGCTGGCCTTCCTCTTGCAGGGTCCTCGCTCGTGCCAGACACGCTGGCACTGTACTAGGACGCGGAGGGAAAAGTCATGTCGCTACGTTTCATCGGTGGCCTCTCGGTAGCCCGGCGAGTCGCGATCGCGACTGCGCTGGCTGCCTCATCCGGGCTCACCACATTCGCCGCCGCCGACGAGCGCGTCACCGCACTGCTGCGCGGGGGAGAACGCGTCACCGGCCGTTTCGACGGCTTCACCAACGGTCTGGTCCACATCGACGTCAGCGATACCGACGAGCGCAAGATCCCGGTCGGGGACGTCGCGCTCATCGACCTCGTCGGCGCCGCCCAGGGCCTGCCCGAAACGGAGCTGCGTGAGGCGCGCGGCGACGATCACGTGCTGCTGCTGAAGGGTGGCAGCGCCGTCAAGGGCCGCCTCGTCAGCATCGAAGGCTCGGAGCGCGAGAAGAGCAACCCGCAGCCGACGATGGTGGTGTTTCGCACGGCGTCGGGCGAGGAGCGCCGGGTGCGCCTCTCGGAAGTCGGTCGCCTGTATCTGGGGCGCTACCCCGGCGCGGCGCCGGCCGACTCGACCGCAGCGCCCCCCCCGACCAGGACGCCGGGACAGACGGGACAGAGCGGAGCAATCACCGTCAACGCCAACCAGCGCTGGGTACAGACGGGCATCACCGTGGCAAAGGGACAGCAAGTCAGCTTTGCCTCGTCCGGTGAGGTGCAGCTCAGCCAGGACAACGCCGACGTCGCCACCACGGGTGGTTCGAAGCTCGGTCGCCGCCTGTCAGCCGGGCCGCTGCCGGGCAACCTCGCCGGCGCCCTCATCGGCCGCGTCGGCAACGGCAACCCGTTCGGGATCGGCGATCAGACCGGGCCCATGCCCATGCCGGACGCCGGGATGCTCTACTTGAGCGTCAACGACGATAACGTCGAAGACAACCGAGGCGCTTTCAACGTTACGGTGGGGGCGATGCCGGTCACGAGGGCGCCGCGCTCCCCGTCGCGCATCCGCAACCCGTAGTTTGGTTGGCGGCGCGTGCCCTCAGCACGCGCCGCGGGCGGCCCTTTGAGCGTGCCGACTGCTATGCGCCGCGCTGGGCGCGCGGCGGCGCCGGCACGCGGGCCGCGTTTGGTTGGCGGCCCTTTGCCTGTTTCGCGGCGTGCCCTCAGCACGCCGCGGGCGGCCCTTTTAGCGGCCGGCTGCTAATCGCGGCGCTGGGCGCGCCGCGGCGCCGGCCGCGGGCCGGGCTCCCGGGTACAATACGGGGAGCCATGCCCGAGTGGAAAGACACCGTCAACCTGCCGCGGACCGACTTCCCGATGCGCGCCAACCTGCCGACGGCCGAGCCGCAGGTGCTGGCGCGCTGGGAGGCGGACGGGCTCTACGCGCGGATCCGCGAGGCCCGCCGTGGCGCCCCGCGCTTCGTGCTGCACGACGGCCCGCCCTACGCCAACGGCGACATCCACATCGGCACGGCGCTCAACAAGATCCTCAAGGATTTCATCGTCAAGTCGCGCACGATGGCCGGCTTCGACGCGCCCTACGTCCCGGGGTGGGACTGCCACGGCCTGCCGATCGAGCTCAAGGTCGACCGCGAGCTGGGCCCGAAGAAGGCCCGGATGAGCGTCGCCGACTTCCGCCGCGCCTGCCGCGCCTACGCCGCCCGCTTCGTCGACCAGATGCGCGTCGACTTCAAGCGCCTGGGCGTGCTCGGTGATTGGGACGAGCCCTACCTGACGATGAACTACGGCTTCCAAGCCGCGATCATCCGCGCCCTCGGCCGGTTCGTCGAGCAAGGCCTGGTCTACAAGGGCAAGAAGCCGGTCCACTGGTGCACGCACTGCCGCACCGCGCTGGCCGAAGCCGAGGTCGAGTACGAGGACCACACCTCGCCGTCCATCTACGTCGAGTTCCCGCTGGCGCCCTCGGCCAAGGACGACCTCGCCGCCCGCATCCCGGCGCTCGCCGGCCGCGACGTCTCGGTCCTGATCTGGACCACGACACCCTGGACCATCCCGTCGAACCTCGCCGTCGCCTTCCACCCCGACTTCGATTACGGCGCCTACGCCTTCGACGGCCGCGTCGTGATCCTCGCCTCGGAGCTCGCCGAGACGGTCGGCAAGGCCACCGGCAAGCCGCTCGGCGCGCCGATTGTCGTGGTCAAGGGCGCGGTGTTCGATCGCCTCGCCTTCCAGCACCCGCTCTACGACCGGCCGTCGCTCGGCGTGCTGGCCGACTACGTGACGCTCGAGGCCGGCACCGGGGTCGTCCACACGGCCCCCGGCCACGGCTCGGACGACTACGCCACCGGTCTGCGCTACGGCCTCGAGGTCTACGCCCCGGTCGGCCCGGGCGGGCACTACACCGACGACGTGCTGCTCTTCGCCGGCCTGCAGGTCTGGGCCGCCAACCCGAAGGTCGAGGAGGCGCTGCACGACCGCGCCCGCCTGTGGCACCGTGAGCAGTTCGGGCACAGTTACCCGCACTGCTGGCGCTGCCACAACCCGGTGATCTTCCTGGCGACGTCCCAGTGGTTCATCGCCATGGACCGCGAGTCGGCCGCGGCCGGCGGCCGCACCCTGCGGGTGCAGTCGCTCGAGGCGATCCAGGGCGTGGAGTGGATCCCGGGCTGGGGCCAGGAGCGCATCCACAACATGCTCGCCAACCGGCCGGACTGGTGCATCTCGCGGCAGCGCTCGTGGGGCGTGCCGATCCCGGCGCTCGCCTGCGAGGCCTGCCAGCACGTGCTGCTCACGCCGGAGCTGGTCGAGCGTGCGGCGTCGGTCTTCGACGTGCACGGCGCCGACGCCTGGTACGAGCGGCCGCTCGCGGAATTCGTTCCGCCCGGCACCGCCTGTCCGTCGTGCGGCGGCACCGCCTTCGACCGCGAGACCAACATCCTCGACGTCTGGTTCGATTCGGGCTCGAGCCACGAGGCGGTCCTCGGCACCAACCAGAACCTGACCTGGCCGGCGGCGGTCTACCTCGAAGGCAGCGACCAGTACCGCGGCTGGTTCCAGAGCTCGCTGCTCGTCGGCCTCGGCACCCGCCAGCGCGCGCCCTACGAGCGCGTCATCACGCACGGCTTCGTCGTCGCCAGCGACGGCCGCAAGATGTCGAAGTCGCTCGGCAACACGGTGGTGCCGCAGGACGTCATCAAGCAGAACGGCGCCGAGATCCTCCGCCTGTGGGCGGCGATGGTGGATTACCGCGAAGAAGTTCGGCTGAGCAAGGAGATCCTTGCCCGCGTCGTCGAGGCCTACCGCAAGCTGCGCAACACCCTGCGCTACCTGCAGTCGAATCTCTACGACTTCGATCCGGTCCGCGATCGGGTCCCGGCGGAGCGGATGGCGGAGGTCGATCGCTATGCGCTGGCGCGCTATGCCAGCGCCGCGTTGCGGGCCCGCGCCGCCTACGACGCCTTCGACTTCCAGGCGATCGTGCACAGCCTCACGCATTTCGCGACCGTCGATCTCAGCGCGTTCTACAACGACATCTCCAAGGACGGCCTCTACACCCTGGGCGCGGCGTCGGCGTCACGCCGCTCGGCGCAGACGGCGATGTACGTGATGGTCGACGGCCTCGTCCGGCTGCTCGCGCCAATCCTGCCGATCTCCGCCGACGAGCTGTGGCGGGCCCTGCCCGGCGCGCGTGCGGCGTCGGTCCATCTCGCCGATTTCCCCGCCGATCTCGAGGCCTGGCAGGACGACGCCCTGGTCGAGCGCTGGACACGGCTGATCGCGGTGCGCGACGCGGTCAATCCCGCGCTCGAAGCGCAGCGGCAGGCCAAGACGCTCGGCACGGCGCTCGAAGCCAAGGTCGTCGTCCACGCGCGCGGCGAGACGCTGGCGCTGCTCCAGGCCAACGCCGCGCAGCTGCCGATGCTCTTCATCGTGTCCGAAACGCAGATCGTGGCAGCTGCCGGCGACGGTCCGGATCTCGCCGTCGAGGTGCTGCGCAGCGACGGCACGAAGTGCGTGCGCTGCTGGCGCTATGTCCACGACATCTCGACCGAGCCGGCGTTCGCGGGCCTCTGCGGCCGCTGCGTCGAGGCGGTGGCGGAGCTGGTGTGACGGAGCACGCGGGCGATCCGCTGTCATCCGTCCCCGGACCCGAGGCTGCGTCGGCCCTTGCGCCCGATCCTGCGTCCGCACCTTCGTCCGCTCCCGGGCTCGAACCTGGACCCGCCCCTGTCGTGGCTGCCCCGGCGCGCCGGCCGCGTCCGGAGCTATGGGTGGCGCTGGCGCTGGTCGTCGCGGATCAGGTGTCCAAGGCGGCCATCCGTGCCACCATCCCGCTCTATGACTCCATCGAAGTGATCCCGGGGCTGCTGAACCTCACGCACGTGCTGAACACGGGCGCCGCCTTCGGCTTCCTCGATCGCCTCGACTTCGCCTACAAGGCCGTCGTCGTCACCGTCCTGGCGACCGCGGCCCTGGGGGCGATCGTCTTCTATGCGATGACGCTCGGATCCGAGACGCGGCTGTCGCGGCTGGCGCTGACCCTCGTCGTCGCCGGCGCCGTCGGCAACCTGATCGACCGCGTCGTGGCCGGCGCGGTGGTCGACTTCGTCGACGTCTACGTCGGCACCTGGCACTTCTGGGCCTTCAACGTCGCCGACTCCTGCATCTCGATCGGCGCGGTGCTGCTCATCTTCGACATGTTGCGTACGGGGTCCCATGTTCCCTCGCCTGCTTGAGCTCGGCCCAATCACCCTCTACAGCTACGGACTGCTGCTGGCCCTGGGCTACCTGGCCGGCCTGCGCCTGGCCCTGATCCGGGCCCGCGCCCGCGGCCTCAACGGCGACCGGGTGATGGACCTCGGCATCTGGATCATCGTCAGCGCGCTCGTCGGCGCCAAGCTGCTCCTCCTCTACCAGGATTGGCGGCTCTTCTCGACCGACCCGAGACACCTGCTCTCGCTGGCGCAGTCCGGCGGCGTGTTCTATGGCGGGCTGATCCTGGCGGTGATCGTCGCACTCTGGTACATCCGCCGGCATCGGCTGCCGATGTGGACGACGACCGACGTGTTCGCGCCGGGGATCGCGCTCGGCCACGTCATCGGCCGGATCGGCTGCTTCCTGGCCGGCTGCTGCTATGGCAGGGAGACGACGGTGCCGTGGAGCGTGGTCTTCACCGACCCGTTCGCGCTCGCCAACGCCGGCACACCGCTGAACACGCACTTGCACCCGACCCAGCTCTACGAATCCGGTGCCGAAGCGCTGATCCTGGTCGGCCTGCTGGTCTTCGAGAGGCGCGGCCGCGCCTACCCCGGCCGGACGTTCTGGGGCTACATGCTGGCCTACGCGGTGTCGCGCTTCGTGATCGAGTTCTTCCGCGGTGATCGCGGCCGCGGCCTCTACTTCAACGAGGCGGTCTCGCTGGCGCAGATCATCTCGATCGTGCTGGTGCCGCTCAGCCTGCTGATGCTCTTGTGGTTGTCGCGGCAGCCCGCGCCGACCCACGATGCCGCGACGGCCCGGAAGGTCGCGTGACGCTGACGCTCGCGATCCCCGACGAGCAGGCGGGCGCCCGCCTCGACGCCGCCCTCGCGGCGCTGCTCCCGCAGCAGTCGCGCTCGCAGATCCAGCGCCTGATCAAGGACGGCAAGGTCCAGGTCACCGGGGTCCGGCCGGACAAGGTCAAGGCCAGCCTGCCGGTCGACGCGCAGCAGGAGGTCGTCGTCGACGTGCCGGCGCCCCTGCCGGCGGCGGCGCAGCCGCAGCCCCTGCCGCTCGACATCGTCTACGAGGACACCGACCTCGTGGTCATCGACAAGGCCGCCGGGATGGTCGTGCACCCCGCCGCCGGCCACGCCGACGGCACGCTCGTCAACGCCTTGCTGCACCACATCGACGACCTGAGCGGCGTCGGCGGCGAGCTGCGGCCCGGGATCGTGCATCGCCTCGACAAGGGCACGTCCGGGTTGATGGTCGTCGCCAAGCACGACGCGGCGCACGAGGCGCTGTCGGCACAGTTCGAGGAGCGGCACGTCGAGAAGGAGTACACCGCGCTCGTCTGGGGCGTCATGTCGCCCGGCCGCCGCATCGAGGAGCCGATCGGCCGCGATCCGAACAACCGGCAGCGGATGTCGACCAAGGCGCGGCGCGCCCGCACCGCGGTCTCGCGCATCACGTGGTCGGAACCGTTCCCCGGCGTCTGCCTGGTCGGCGTCGGCATCGCCACCGGGCGGACGCACCAGATCCGCGTGCACTTGAGCAGCATCGGCCACCCGATCGTCGGCGATGCGCTCTACGGCGGCGTGCACCGGCGCGTCCCGCCGCAGTTGCGCGCCGTGCTGAAACTCGACCGGCCCTTCCTCCACGCCGCCAAGCTGGCCTTCGTCCACCCGGGCGACGGGCGGCGCATGGAGTTCGCCTCGGCACTCCCCGCCGATCTCTCAGCCGTCCTCGACACCCTGCGGCACGACGTCGAGCACCTGGTCTACTAGTCTTCCGCCCCGGCTGCATCGGTGCCGGCAGCCGGCGGAGCCAGGCAACAAGAACGTCGGCGGAAGTCTGCCCCCGACGAGAATGTTCGGGTCACGCAATCCCGATACATCCCTGTAACAAACCCCGCGATAGAATCTCTTCCGTCCGAAAGCCCTTTTCGGAAGGAGAGACTGAAATGCAGATTGCTGGATGGAGTAGGCGTGCGTTACGCCTGACGCTCGTCATGTGTCTTGCGGCCGGTAGTGCCGCTGCTCAGGGTGTGACCACGGGATCGATCGCGGGCGTCGTCAGTGACGCGCAGGGGGCGGTCGTGCCCGGCGCCACCGTCAGCGCGATCCACGAGCCCTCGGGCACCGCGTATGAAGCCGTCACGCAGGCGGACGGCCGCTTCGCCATCCTCGGCATGCGCGTCGGCGGACCCTACAGGGTGACGGCGGAGCTCGCCGGCTTCGGCACCCAGACCAAGGACGCCATCTCGATCAACCTCGGCACGGCGACCGATCTCGAGTTCACGCTGAGCGTCGCCGGAGTTGCCGAGCAGGTCACCGTGCGGGGCACCAGCGACGCGACGTTCGGTTCGCAGCGGACCGGCGCGTCGACCGCGGTCACGCGCGCCGAGCTGGCGCTCCTGCCGACGGTGTCGGGCCGCCTCAACGACATCACCCGACTGACGCCGCAGTACGGCGGCAACGGATCGTTCGCCGGCGCCGACAACCGGATGAACAACATCACCGTCGACGGCTCCTACTTCAACAACTCGTTCGGCCTGGCCGGCCAGCCCGGCGAGCGCACCGGCGTGGCCCCGATCTCGCTCGAGGCGATCGAGCAGGTCCAGGTGAACATCGCGCCCTACGACGTGCGCCAGGGCAACTTCGTCGGCGCCGGCGTCAACACCGTCACGCGCAGCGGCACGAACCGGATCACCGGATCGTTCTACCACCGCACGCGCAACGAGGACTTCGTCGGCACGGAGGCCGCCGGGCTGCCCTTCAACCCGGGCACCTTCACGACCAAGAACACCGGCTTCTGGGTCGGCGGGCCGTTCATCCGCAACCGGCTGTTCGGCTTCACCAACTTCGAGAAGCAGGACGACACCCGGCCGCTCTCGACGTTCGTGGCCAACCCGGGCGGCGCCCCGGCACAGGGCAACACGACCCGCGTGCTGGCCACCGACCTGAACGCGCTCAGCTCCTTCCTCTCGCAGCGCATGAGCTATGAGACGGGAGGGTTCGAGAACATCAGCGACAAGACGCCTGGCAAGCCGTTCATGATCAAGGGCGACTACAACCTGAACAACTCGAACAAGGTCACGTTCCGCTACAACCAGCTCAGCTCGAGCACCGATGTCAACCTGTCGAACTCGGCCTCGCTGGGGTTCGGGCGGCCGACGTTCTCCAGCAACTTCCTCAACTACCAGTCCTCGAACTACACGATCCTCGAGAACATCAAGTCGGGTATCGGCGAATGGAACTCGACCTACGGGTCGAGCATGTCGAACAGCCTGATCGTC
This sequence comes from Vicinamibacteraceae bacterium, assembly GCA_031407765.1. Taxonomy (GTDB): domain Bacteria; phylum Acidobacteriota; class Vicinamibacteria; order Vicinamibacterales; family Vicinamibacteraceae; genus JBDSLU01. The sequence continues at coordinate 5,006 of JANOIR010000364.1, read as the reverse complement.
GGCTACACCAAGCAGGACGAGAGCCGCGGCGACGTCGGCACGCTGTTCCCGTTCGTCGACATCCTCGACGGCGCGGGCGTCGGCTACACGGCGTTCGGCTCGGAGCCGTTCACCCCGAACAACGAGCTGCGCTACAGCACCTTCCAGCTCCAGGACAGCTTCACCAAGTTCGGCAAGAAGCACACCCTGACGTTCGGCGGTGCGGTCGAGAAGTACCACTCCGAGAACGTGTTCTTCCCCGGCAAGCAGAGCGCCTACGTCTACAACTCGCTGGCGGACTTCTACACCGACGCCAACGACTTCCTGGCCAACCCGAACCGGACCACGTCGCCGATCACGCTGCGTCGCTTCCAGGTCCGCTACATGAACATCCCGGGCCTCGACAAGCCGGTGCAGCCGCTCGACGTGTGGTACACGAGCGCCTACGTGCAGGACGAGTTCCGTCCGCTCTCGAACCTGACCATCACCGGCGGCGTGCGGTTCGACGTGGCAGCGTGGGGCGAGACGGCCTACGCCAACGCCAACGTTGACGCGCTCACCTTCCGCGACCCGTCAGGCTCGCCAGTCCAGTTCAGCACGGGCGCGCTGCCCAAGGCGTCGCCGCTGTGGTCGCCGCGCGTCGGCTTCAACTGGGACGTCGCCGGCAAGCGCGCGACGCAGGTCCGCGGCGGCACGGGCGTCTTCACGGGCAAGCCCCCCTTCGTCTGGATCTCGAACCAGATCGGCAACACCGGCGTGCTGACCGGGTTCGTCCAGGCCGAGAACACCACCGCCTTCCCGTTCACGACCAACACCGAGCGCTACAAGCCGACGAACGTCACCGGCGCTCCGGCCGCCAGCGTCGACCTCGCGGTCACCGACGAGGACTTCAAGTTCCCGCAGACGTGGCGCACGAACATCGGCGTCGATCAGCGCCTGCCGTGGGGCCTCGTTGGCACCGCCGAGTTCATCTACAACAAGGACGTCAACGGCGCCATCTACTACAACGCGAACCTGCCGGCGGCGCAGACCACGTTCAACGGCCCCGACCAGCGCCTGCGCTGGACCGGCGGTTCGTGCACGGTGGCGCACGCCGCCGGATGCGTCACCCGCATCAACAACGCCCCGGGCAACCAGATCACCAACGCCATCGTCCTGGACAACGCCAATGATGGCCGGGCCTGGAACTTTGCCGGCAGCGTCAAGAAGAACCTGCAGGCCGGGCTGAGCCTGCAGGCCGCCTACAGCTACGGCGAGGCGAAGACGCTGATCGATCCGGGCTCGGTTGCCGCCGGCTCGTTCACCGGCAACGCGATCTCCAACGACCCGAACAACCCGGCGCTGGCGTTCGCGGCGAGCACGCCCGGACACCGCACGTTCATCAATGCCTCGTACACGAAGCAGTTCTTCAGCTTCGGATCGACCAGCGTCTCGGTGTTCTGGAACGCGTTCACCGGCGGCAACACCAGCTACGTGTTCTCCGGCGACATGAACGGCGACTCGGCCAACGGCAACGATCTCATCTACATCCCGCGCGATCGGTCCGAGATGAGCTTCGCGACGTTCAGCACCACGGGCGCCGCCGGCCGTACGTTCACCGCCGAACAGCAGACGGAGGCGTTCGAAACCTACATCCAGAACGATCCCTACCTGCGTGAGCACCGCGGCGAGTACGCCCAGCGCGGCGCCGTCTTCCTGCCGATGGTGAAACGCATGGACTTCAGCCTCGTCCAGGACGTCTTCAAGACCGTCCGCGGCGCGCGCCACGGCGGCCAGATCCGGCTCGACATCACCAACTTCGGTAACCTGCTGAACTCGGACTGGGGCGTCAGCCAGCGCATCCGCACGAACCAGATCCTGACCAACGCGGCGGTCGATGCGGCAGGCCGGCTCACCTACCGGATGGCGCTGCAGAACGGCGATCTCTTCACCAATCCGCTGCAGACGAACGCCGGCATCGCCGACGTCTACGTAATGATGCTCAGCTTCCGCTACACCTTCAACTGATCGATCTTCGGCTGGCCCCCTCCCGCCGCCGGGAGGGGGCTTTTTATTTGTGGCGGCAGCCTGCCGAACGGGCGGCTGCCATTCGCCGCGCTGGGCGCGCGGCGGCGCCGCACGCGGGCTGCTCGCACCCACGCTGCCATGACTACACCGGAGACGCGCTCGACGCGCACGATTTACGAAGGCCGCATCTTCACCGTCACCGTCGATCGCGTGCGCCTGCCGCACGGACCGGAGATCGACCTCGAGGTGGTGCGACATCCCGGCTCGGTGGTGATGCTCTGCGTCCCCACGCCCGGCCAGATCATCCTGGTCCGGCAGTTCCGCTACTGCGCCGGCCAGCACCTGTGGGAAGTGCCGGCCGGCAGCCTGGGCCGCGACGAGGATCCGGAAGCGGGCGCCCGCCGCGAGTGCCACGAGGAAGTCGGCCTCGTGCCCCGCACCGTCCGTCACCTGATCACGCTCTATCCAACGCCCGGCTTCTGTACCGAGCGCATGCTCTTCTACTTGTGCACCGATCTCGACGAGCCGACCACCGAGGCGCACCAGGACGAGGACGAAGACGTCGAGCCGCGGACGTTCTCGCTCGAGGAGGCGTGGACCATGGTCGAGCGCGGCGAGATCGCCGACCTCAAGACGGTGACGGCACTGACATTGGTCGCCCGCGCCTGACTCGCAGTTGACCTGCCGTTGAAAGGCTCCCCGATGTCCCCTCGATGTGCCCGGGCCGGCTGCATCCGCGGCTACTTCAGGCCGCACACGACGGCCGGGCCATCGGCGGCGCCCCCGCCGTCGGCGACCTGCGCCGCCGAAGTGGTGGCGGGATCGACGTCGGGATCCCGGTTGCCCGGCGCGCGCTTGTACGCCAGCGCGGCGTGGAAGCGCTCGTCCGTGGTCAGGTTGACCGCCGGGCAGTTCGACGGCTGCGTGTCGTACATCACGTTGCGGTTGTTCGGGACGTGCCAGAAGCCGAGCGCGTGCCCGACTTCATGGGCCACCAGGCCGCCGCTGATTTTGACGCTGCCGCAGTTGCACCGATCGTTGACCAGCGTGATCTCGCCCGGATCCTTGGCGATGAAGGCAAAGCCGCAGTACGGCTGCGACATGTCGCGGACGATGTTGACCGTGATCCAGCCGAGCGCCGGCTGACGCGTCTCGGGTCCGGACTCGAGCTGCGCCACGGCCAGCACCCCACCAGTGAACTGTCGGACCGCCTCGGGGATCGAATCGAGCACCACCGCCATCACCTCGGGCTCGATCGGCCTGCCGTTCTGATCGGCCGATCGGACGTAGAAGCGCGGGTTCGTCGTCCAGCGCCGCAGCGGCTCGAGCTGGCTCGGCGTCTCGTGCCCGTTGCGGACCAGGGCGCGGTAGAAATCGATCGAGAACGGCGCCGCGAGCGGAATCAGCTGGAAGGTGACGTCTTCGCGTACGCCCGCCTGATAGCGCACGTACGCCTTGTGCGGCATGTAGGCCGGCGCGTCGACGGTGAAGCCGTGGAGGGTGCCGGTGGGAACCCGGTTGCCGGCGACGCGGAAGGCGCCGTTGGCGTCGGTGTCGCCGGAGGGCCCGATGTCCGAGGTGACGCGGACGGCACCAAGCGGCCGCCCGTCCCCGAGCGCGACGACGCGACCGCTGACGGTCCAGAGATCGGTGGACGCCGGCGGCGGCGTGCTGGGTGGCGGCTGGGGCGGTGGCACCGGCGTGGGCGACCCTGGGGAAGAGCCGCCGCACATCGACAGGAACACTGCCGCGAGCACGATGCCCGCGGCGGCCGAAAGGTGGAGCCGTCTCAATGCACGGGCTCGGGCACGGCGGCGACCACCGGCGCCGCCGCCGGGGTGAGCGCCAGGTCGATCACCTCGTCGATCGACGAGACGAGGTGGATCGTAAGGTCTTTCCGCAGGTCCTCGCCGATGTCCTCGATGACGCTCTTCTCGTTCTGCCGCGGCAGGATGACGCGGCGTATGCCGACCCGACGCGCCGCCAGCACCTTCTCCTTGATGCCACCGACCGGCAGCACCTTGCCCGACAGCGTGATCTCGCCGGTCATGGCAACGTCGCCGCGCACCGGCCGGCCGGTCAGTTCCGACACCATCGCGACGGCCATCGTGACGCCGGCCGACGGACCGTCCTTGGGGATCGCGCCCGACGGCACGTGGACATGGAGCTCGGCGCCTTTGAAGAAGTCGGCGTCGAGGCCGTAGGTGCCGGCGTTGCGCCGCACCCACGACAGCGCCGCGCGAGCCGATTCCTTCATGACGTCACCCAGATGGCCGGTCAGCGTCAGCGTGGCCCCACCGTGCATGCGGGTCGCTTCGATGAACAGGACGTCGCCGCCGGCCGGGGTCCACGCCAGGCCGATGGCCACGCCCGGCTTGGCCGTGCGCTCGTGGATCTCCTCGTCGAGGAAGCGCGGAGCGCCCAGCATCTGGGCGACGGTCTCGCGGGTCAGCGTCACGGCCGCCTCGTCGCCCTCGGCCCGCCGCCGCGCCACCTTGCGGCACAGCGCGCCGAGCTCGCGCTCCAGGTTACGGACGCCGGCCTCGCGCGTGTAGCCGCGGATCACGGCGGCGATTGCATCGTCGGTGAAGGTCAGCTGCTCGGCGGTCAGGCCGTGGTTGGTGACCTGCTTCGAGACCAGGTGCTCGCGCGCGATCTGCAGCTTCTCTTCCTCGGTGTAGCCGGCGAGCTCGAGCACCTCCATGCGGTCGCGCAGCGCCGGCGGAATCGGGTCGAGCACGTTGGCCGTCGTGATGAAGAACACGTCCGACAGATCGAAGGGAACGTCGAGGTAGTGATCGCGGAAGGCGACGTTCTGCTCCGGATCGAGCACCTCGAGCAGCGCCGAGGCCGGGTCGCCGCGGAAGTCGGCGCCGAGCTTGTCGATTTCGTCGAGGACGAACACCGGGTTGCGCGACTCGGCGCGGCGCAGGCCCTGCACCACCTGGCCGGGCAGCGCCCCGATGTAGGTGCGGCGGTGGCCGCGGATCTCGGCCTCGTCGCGCATGCCGCCGAGCGAA
>JANOIR010000321.1:0-5923 GCA_031407765.1 Vicinamibacteraceae bacterium | reverse complement strand
GGTGTAGCGCGTGCCGGGGCCGGCGGCCGGCGAGACACCCGCCGTCGGTGCGCGCGCCGGAGCGCGGGTGCCGCGCCCGGCCGGGGCCGGCGCCGGTGTCCACGACAGCACCGGATCGGGGTCCGCGCCGGCGTCCTCGTCTGGGCCGCCCGCCACGGCAGCGGCTCGTGTCGGGCCTCCGCGGCGTGGGCGGGCCGGCGCACGGCCGCGGATGTTCGAGACGGCGCCCGGCGTTCCCGCCGCCGTGAACGTGTCGACGACGACGCCGTCGAGTACCAGCTCCAGGCGCGTCGCGGCGGCGGCGCCGGGGACGAAGGCGTCGATCGCCCCGGTGACGTCGTCGCCCGCGTCGCGGCAGGCGTCGGGGATGAACGGTGCGGCGAACTCGGCGATCAGCGCGTCGCCCTTGCCGAAGACGCGCAGCAGCACATCGGGGGCCGCGGCGCGGGTCGCGGCCCGCGCTCGCCGGCGGGGCCGGCCGCTCTCGAGCACGGCCTGGCCGGGCGGGATGGCGGTCGCCGGCGTGACGTGACGCAGTTCACCGCTTCGTTGCGTCACGTTGAGCGTCGCGACCACGTGAATGGTGCCGCTCGGCATTGCCCCTCCTCGACCACCGGTCCGGCGGGCGCCGGTCCGTCGCCGGCCCGCCGGCATCGGCGCGCCGGCCATGGCGTCCTCGGCGACCAAGCGCGTGCGAATCCCGGTGTAGGTGAACGACGAGATCCACTGGTTGACACAGTAGCTCATGACGTCGTGCCAGGCGGTGCCGGGCAACGCGCGCGGCGGCAGGCCGTTGGCGATATCGCCGACGTCGAAGCCGACGAAGGCGCCATCGGCATTGGCCAGCTGGCCGTTGGTGAAGGGGTAGGGTGCGCCGCCGCCGGCGCCGCAGAACTCGGCGTGGAACCGCCCGAACGTGTGGCCGAGCTCGTGGCCGGTGTACCAGTCGCCGTAAGAGCCGTCGGTGTCCCAGCCGAAGTCGCTGCCGCCGCACGGGCCGGACGCCACCGTCGTCGGATCCGCGGTGGTCGGGATGCCGCTCGCCAGCCCGCGCATGAAGTTGGCGGCGTCGTTGTCGGCGACGAGGCCGTAGTAGTGCGTCCGCGCGTCGACGCCGCCGGCGACGTCGGTCGTCCGGATGCCGCGGATGAAGGCGTTGATCGCCGGTGCCTGGAACGGCCACGGGCTGGGGCCGTCGACGGTGACCTGCGACCACTCGACCGCGGCGGCGGGGTAGGCCCGGCCGAGCCACGACTGGATCAGCGTGAAGTCGAGCGACGTCGGGGCGACGGTCTGCGCGCCGGAGCGATAGCGGATGCCGAGGATCCGCACGCGCAGCGGCGGCGACGCTACGAAGGTGACGGTGCGCCTGGCGGTGAGCGGCACGATCAGGGCCCGATGCGGCTGCACGCGCGCCACCGACGACAGGCGCACCTCCCACGGGCCGGCGGTCAGCACCTGGCGCGGCAGGATGAAGGTGAGGCTGCGCGTCTCGCTCTCGCGCTTCGCGCGCAGGTTGCCGTTCAGCGCCGGCTCGATCGTGAGCGGCGCGAGCGCCCGCACTGCCGTGCCGAGCCCGCTCGAGCCGACGCGGCGCACGCGGATCACGCCGCTGACCGTCACCGGATCGGTGCCGCCGACGCTCAGGTAGACGCGCGCGATCGTCCGCTTCTGGGCGATCAGCGGCACGCTGTGCGGCATGTCCTGAATCGCCTGCGTCACCTCGACGCCGTCGCAGGTCAGGAGGATCGGACCGCCGGTGTCGGGGCCGGCGGCTGCCGGCGGCAGCATCGGTCCGCCCGCCGATGATCGCGGACAGTCCATTAGGCCAGGACCTCGAACCCGCCGATCGGCTGAATCCGCTGGCCGGCCAGAATCTTCTGGACGTGGAACTGATCGGAGGTCCGGCCGGTGAGATGGTTGACCAGCACCTCACCGAACATGTGCCGAAACGGATCGCGATACAGGTCGATATCGGCGTCCACGTCCACGCGTCCGCCCCCGGCCCGCTGCGCGAAGCTCACTTGGAGGTTGCCGGTTGCGGCGTGGCGGCTCTTGAAGCTGCCCTCCTTGAAGCGATGCAGGCCGGCCGGCGCTCGCACGAACGTGTCGGTGCCGCCGATGGCCTCGATGAACCGGGCGTCGGCATCGAGATAGATGCGATCCGGGAACACCCGCGTGATCCGGATGTCATGGACCGCGTCGAGCAAGGAGCGGCCGTCGACGACAATCGCTTGAAGCTTCGCGGCGATGTTCAACAGCGCGAACCGCTGCGCGCCGCCGAGCGAGCCGTAGAGCGCCGGCGTGATGCACGGCCCGAGGCCGCCGAGGTCGGCATGCGCTGGAAAGATTGGGATCCGGAGCTTGTCGAGGAGCTTGTCGACCTTGCGGGCGATCTTGCCGGCTCGTTCGACGAACGGTGCGAAGGCGGCGTACGGCTTCGACAGCTTGCCTGCGGCCCGGTCGACCGACCGCAGCAGCGCCGTCCGCGCCGCGGCCAGCGCCCGCTCGATCGCCGGTCGATCGGGAATGGCGTTCTCGGCCAGCGCGTTCAGCAGGGCGTTGACGTCGTCGAACGCCTGGTGGACTTCGTTGGCGATGGCCTGGATGCGTGACTGCTGGTCGAACGTCAGGCGGCCGTCGCGCACGGCGTCGCTGAACTTCGTGGTGTACTCGCGCCAGAGAATCCGGTCGAAATCCCACAGCGCGACGTTGACGTCGCCAAGGCCCTCGACCGCGCCCGGGAAGAGCGCGGCCGCTACGCCCTGCGCGGTCTCGTCCAGGGTCACGACCGCGTCCTCGAAGGCGTCACGGATGGCCGGCTGCTTGTCGAGGACACTGCCCAGCCCGCCGAGCGCCGAGGCCAGCGCCGCCGCTTCGCCCTGCAGCCGGACCTGGAAGTCGACGACGTCGACCGCGGTGTCGACGATGATGTTGCAGGAAAAGCGCAGCCGCGAGGCCGCCGCGCTGCCCCGGTTGGCCCATTCGATCAGCCGATCGAGGTCCTTGCGCAGCACGGTCGCATTGGATGGCCGGGTGCGGACCAGCGCCCCGAAAACGGCCATGGCCGCGTCGAAGGTGGTGAGGGCATGCAGGACCTGATCCGTGTACGACGACATCCAGACTCTCCGCAGACAAGGGACAAGGGGACGGAGCGCTCGGGTAGCCCGGGATGGACGCCCCCCGGCCAGAGCACGGACAACGCGAGTACGGGGCGTCCTACCCGGCAACAACGACGGCGACGGCGGGAGCGAACGGCCGCGGTGTCATCCAGCACGCGGCGGGCCGGTCAGCGGCCCAGGATCGCGCCGACGTGCTCGCGCTGCAGCGCAATCAGGGCGGTGATGCCGGCCCCGGCGAGGTCGAGCAGGCTGTCGAGGGCGTCGCGATCGAACGGTGCCCCCTCGGCGGTGCCCTGCACCTCGATGAAGCGGCCGTCGCCGGTCTTGATCACGTTCATGTCGACCTCGGCGCGCGAGTCCTCCTCGTAGGCGAGGTCGAGCATGGGGACGCCGCCGATGATGCCGACGCTGGTCGCCGCGACGTAGTCGAGGACCGGCACCGCGTTGATGCTGCCGGCCTGCTTCAACTTGCCGAGCGCGAGGACCAGCGCCACGAAACCGCCGGTGATCGACGCCGTGCGGGTACCGCCGTCGGCCTGGATCACGTCGCAGTCGACCCACACCGTGCGCTCGCCGAGCTTGTCCATGGCCACGACCGACCGCAGCGAGCGCCCGATGAGGCGCTGGATCTCCTGCGTGCGGCCGCCGACCTTGCCCGCCGACGACTCGCGCTGCGTGCGGGTCGTGGTCGCCCGCGGCAACATGCCGTACTCTGCGGTGACCCAGCCCTTGCCCTGGCCGCGCAGGAACGGCGGCACGCGATCCTCGATCGACGCGGCGCAGATCACCCGGGTGTTGCCGACCTCGATCAGGACGGAGCCTTCTGGGTGCAGCTGGAAGTGCGGCGTGATGCGCGTGAGGCGCAGGTCGCCGGGCGATCGGTGGTCGGCTCGAGGCATGGGGTCTGAACGATCCTAGGAGGCGGGTGGACGAATGAGCGCGCGGTTGGCCGGCAGCGGCCGGCGCAGGTCGACGTGGCCGGCGAGCGTGTCGACCTCTTTGCCGTCGATCAGGATCTGCACGCTCGTGACGGACGGCAGGTTCACGGTGAGGGCGTCGACGATGGCGTAGACGGTGAGCAGCTCGTCGAGCGAGCCGCCCGGGTGCGTGCTGGCCACCTCGCCGGTCAGATCGACATACGCCGTGCCGCCTTGGATCAGGAACACGGTGCGCACGCGGGTGGCTTCGGGCACGACCTGCAGCAGCGGCGCCGGCGCCGGCTCGAACTGACGATCGAGGATGTTGCGGGCCTGCTCGGCGGTGTCTTCGGCCTGCGGCACTTCGCGCTCGACGCCGACCAGGCCGTCGCCGGTTTCGTTGGCGTAGAAGAGCGTGGCGCGGATGGTGCGGCCGGCGCCGACCGGCAGGTCCGTGGCCGCCGCGCCGCCGCGGGTCGCCTGCTGCGGCGCGATGACGCCCGGCAGCCACCAGAAGATCGCCCAGCCGAGCGCGCCGGCGGCGACGATCACAGCGAGGGCGACGAGCGCGCGCCGCACGGTCAGGGGGTCCTCGGAGCCGGGGGCGGCGCGGCCGGGGCCGGCGCCGGCGCCCCCGCCGGCCTGGCCGCCGGGCCGCGCGCCTCGAGCTGGGCGCGGTAGCGGCCCACGGCGTCGACCAGCGCGTCCACCAGCCGCAGCTGATAGCCATGCGTGGACAACAGCTTCTCTTCCTCCGGGTTCGAGATGAAGCCGAGCTCGACCAGCACCGCCGGCATGTTGGCCCCCACCAGCACGCGGAACGGGGCCTGCTGGATGGCGCGCGGGCTCATTTTGACCCGCGTCCGCAGGGTCTGCTCGACCAGGCCGGCGACGACGGCCGACTGCTCGAGATGCTGCAGCTGCGCCATCTCCCACAGCATCATCTCGATGGTGCGATCACCGCCGGTGGCGCTCGGCAGCACCGCGCCTTCCAACTGCGCGACGCGCCGCGCCTCCGGGCTGTAGCCGTCGAGGCTGAGGAAGAACACCTCGGCGCCTGACGGCGTCCGGCTGACCGACGCATTGAGGTGCAGGCTGATGAACAGATCCGCCTTGTTGTTGTTGGCGAAGGCGGCGCGCTCGTCCAGATAGACCGTGCGGTCGTCCTCGCGGGTCAGGAGAGCGCGCACGCCGAGCCGCGCTTCGAGCGCGCTCTTGAGCAGGCGGGCGACGGTGAGCGTGATGTGCTTTTCGAAGGTGCCGGCGGGCCCGCGGGCGCCGGGGCCGCGGACACCCTCGACGTCGACGTCGCCGCCGTGGCCGGGATCGATGACGACGGTGTGGATCGAGGGCGCCTCGGGGGCGAGGGTCGGCGCCGGCGCGCCGGGGACTCCCGGCTGCCCCGGAACCGGCTGGCCGGGCGCGACCGGCGTAGCTGGCGGCGGTTGTCCGGGCACCGGCGTCGCCGTGGTGTCGGCGGCGATGATCTCGACGGTGGTGCGGTGCGTCGGCGCCTCGGCGCCTTCGATGACGCGGAATGTGCCATAACGCGGGCCCAGATCGATGGCCACCGCTGGCGTGTTGGGCAAGGCGCGCAGGGCCAGTACCAGGCCGGGATCGCCGGCCGGCGCCAGCTCGAGGTCGAGCAAGGTCGCCTCGAAGCGGATCACCAGGCGCCCCAGTTCGGCGACAACGGTGTGCGGCGTCGACGGTGTCACGTCGAAGTGGACACGGGCCAGCCGCGGCTGCGTCTCGAGCCGGACCTGCACGCGCGGCACGCGGACGTCACCGACGACGATCAGGTGGGTTCTCGGTCGCACGTCGAGGCGAGGCTGGTAGACGAGCCCCAGCGCGCGATCGACGAAGTCCATCGGCAGGCTCCAG